>NZ_JBAQEO010000906.1:0-1560 GCF_049286785.1 Rhodococcus sp. (in: high G+C Gram-positive bacteria)
GCGCTGACCGCCGCGCTCGGTGGTGCCGATGCGGACATCGGTGACGTAGCGGATCCGTACGCGGCCGTCTCGAAACTCACCAGCCGCATGGCCGGTGGCGAACTTCCGCCGACGGTCGTCCAGGAGATTCTACGGATACTTGCGAAGTCGGAGCTGCCCGAGATGGGTGTGTCCGCACCAGCGGAGCTTGCCGCACGCGAGGAATCCGCCATGAACTGGTTCGGGCGAAGTACGCCGGCACGGGTGACACCAGAGCAGGCGGCCGACTACTTCGCTGCACGCTTCGGCCCTGGGATCACAGTTCACGCGCTTTCCCAGTTGTCCGGTGGCTTCTCGAAGACAACCCTGCTGCTCTCCATTCAGCGCCCCGGCGAGGACCCCGAACAGATCGTGTTGCGGCAGATCAGCCCGGGGCGGGACGGACACACGTTGAAACGCGAGTACGACGTTGTCCGTTACGTATGGGAACAGGGAGGTCAGGTTGCCGAACCGTTGTGGATGGAGTCGGAAGAGAATTCGCTCGGCGGACCGTTCTTCGCATCTCGCCGAGCGCTTGGCTCGAATCTAGGCGACGTGTTCGGCCCGCAGACCGGTACCGGGCCTGAAGCGGCGCGTGGTTTGGCGCTCGCACTCGGCCGGATTCACGCGATTCCGGTAGGCGGACTTCCCGAAACTCCGGTCCCGTCGATGTCGACTCGCGACGAACTGCGCGCCGCGATCGACGAACAGCGCACCCTTGTTGAAGGCGTCGCGGCCATTGCGGGTGAGGCGATCAACCCGCTGCACGATCTCCTCTTCGACTGGCTACAGGAACATGTGCCGAACAGAGCGTTCCGCAACACGTTGTTGCACGGCGACCCGGGCTTTCATAACATGCTCGTTCACGAGAATGCGCTGACGGCGATGCTCGACTGGGAGCGCGCGCGTGTGGGCGACCCCGTTCAGGATCTCGCCTATGTGCGTCCTCATGTGACCAAGGTGCAGCCGTGGTCCGAGTTTCTCGACGCATACTGCGCGGCCGGTGGGCGCTACCCGGATGAGGACACGCTGCACTTCTACAGCGTGTGGCACGACGCCTGGCGGTTCGCCGGCGCCTACCGTGGCCTCGCGCGGCTGTCCACACAGCCGCGAACGCTCCTCGATGGCGTGCTGGGGCTTCTGCACGCACCGCGCTTCCTGATGAGTGGAGTGGAAACGGCATACGGGGTGGCGTTGTGAGTACGCGCGCACTGCATTCGCTGGACGAGACGTTGATGCATCAGACACCGTGGCCATTTCGGTTCGTGGACACGTCGGATCATCGGTTCTTCGACCGATATTGGTTCTCCGGTGTCGATCCGGCCGGAACGAGCGGGCTTCTGTCCGGGATCGCCTTCTACAAGAACATGCACGTCTGCGACGGGTATGGCGCGGTTCAGCTTGGACGTCGTCAGTACAACGCGCGTTGGTCGCGAGCCCTGGACGCCGATCTGGAGACCACTGCTGTTGGGGACCTGGATGTGACAGTCAGCGAGCCGTTTCGTTCCCTTCGGGTCACCTGGTCGGGGAAGAATGCACCGG
>NZ_JBAQEO010000907.1:0-1984 GCF_049286785.1 Rhodococcus sp. (in: high G+C Gram-positive bacteria)
TGGGGCCACAACGTGTATGTCTGCAGGTTCCGGCGTCGCCCGGGGTCGTTCGGCCTGGTAAACTGAGCGCGCCGGATATATGTTCGGTAACAACCTTCACGGGCCGATGCTGTCCCGGTAGACCCCCGAAAAGCAGTCAAGCGCCCGTTTGTGGCGTCCCCGCCAGCGGAGGCCGCCGACAGGGACGCGCACGCGCCAGCCTGGTGGTCTTCCTGGCCGATGTGGAGGTATATCGGTGCTGTTCTCTCAGTCACCCGGTCGGCAGGGATTGTACGACCCGGACCAGGAAGTAGATTCCTGTGGCGTCGCCATGCTGGTGGACGTGAACGGTCGCCGCAGTCATTCCATCGTGTCGGATGGACTTCGCGCGCTCGAGAACCTTCAACACCGCGGCGCGGCAGGTTCCGAACCCAACAGCGGTGACGGCGCAGGCATTCTCCTTCAGCTCCCCACCGAGTTCTTCGAGGACGTCGTCGATTTCGACCTTCCGGCGCCACTCGCCGACGGCAGCAGCACCTATGCGGCCGGCATCTGTTTCCTTCCGCGAGATCCGGCGGCACGTGTGACCGCGCAGCAGCGGGTAACCGACCTGGCGGCTGAGGAGGATCTCGAGATCCTCGGCTGGCGGGAGGTTCCCGTCGATCCGGTCGGCGCCGACGTGGGCGTTTCGGCCCGCGCGTGCGAGCCGCACATGAGTCAGCTTTTCGTGGCCGCTCCTGCAGTCGGCGGGCGCCGGCCCGGTGGTCTGGAACTCGATCGCCTGGTCTATCCGCTGCGCAAGCGCGCCGAGCAGGTCACCCGCGCGGAGGAGTCGGAGGGGACGGGCATGTACTTCCCGTCGCTCTCGAGCCGCACCCTCGTATACAAGGGAATGCTGACCACAGAGCAGTTGGTGCGGTATTTCCCGGATCTGCGTGACGAGAGGATGGCCAGTGCCATCGCGATCGTGCACAGTCGTTTCTCCACCAACACGTTCCCGTCCTGGCCCCTTGCTCATCCCTTCCGGTTCGTTGCGCACAACGGCGAGATCAACACCGTTCGTGGCAACCGCAATCGGATGCGCGCGCGGGAGGCGTTGCTCTCGAGTTCCCTCATTCCCGGTGATCTGCAGCGGCTGTATCCCATCTGCACGCCGGAGGCCTCGGACTCCGCGTCGTTCGACGAGGTGCTCGAACTGCTGCATCTCGGCGGACGCAGCGTGCCGCACGTCGTGATGATGATGGTGCCCGAGGCGTGGGAGAACAACACGTCGATGTCTCCGGACAGGCGCGCGTTCTACCAATTCCATGCCTCCCTGATGGAGGCGTGGGACGGCCCCGCCTGCGTCACGTTCACCGACGGCACCGCGGTGGGGGCCGTCCTGGACCGCAACGGCCTGCGACCGGGCAGGTGGTGGCACACCGTCGACGGCCGGGTGGTGCTGGCGAGCGAGAGCGGGGTGCTGGACGTTCCGCAGTCGGAGGTCGTCGCGAAGGGGCGCCTCGAACCCGGAAAGATGTTCCTGATCGACACGTCGGAGGGCCGGATCGTGCCCGACGACGAGATCAAGACGAGGCTGGCCGAGGCGAAGCCGTACGCGGAATGGCTGTACGCCGGTCTCCTCGAACTGAAGACGCTGCCCGACCGTCCGCTCGTGCACCTCGATCACGAGTCGGTGGTGCGGCGGCAGGTGGCGTTCGGCTACACCGAGGAAGATCTGCGGATGCTGCTGGCACCGATGGCCGCGTCCGGTGGCGAGCCGCTCGGGTCCATGGGTACCGATACACCGATCGCGGTCATGTCGGAGCGGTCTCGGTTGCTCTACGACTACTTCGTGGAGCTGTTCGCTCAGGTCACCAACCCGCCGCTCGACGCGATCCGGGAAGAGATCGTGACGTCTTTGTCGCGGGTCATGGGCCCGGAGCAGAACCTGCTCGAGCCCACCGCGGCGTCGTGCCGGCAGATCGTGTTGCCTTGGCCGGTGCTGGACAACGAGGAACTGAAC
>NZ_JBAQEO010000908.1:0-2304 GCF_049286785.1 Rhodococcus sp. (in: high G+C Gram-positive bacteria)
CGCACCTGCTCACGCACCCACGCCAGCACGGGACCGGACGTCGGGTCCTGCGTCAGCGAGATCAGTGCCGTCGGCCTGCCCTCCCGGACGTGCTCGGCATCATGTTGCATCACCGACAGGTCGGCACCGACCATCGGAGCGAGGTCGGTCTTGTTGACCACCAGCAGATCCGAGAACGTCACACCGGGCCCGCCCTTGCGTGGCACTTTGTCTCCCCCGGCGACGTCGACGACGAAGATCTGCACATCGATCAGCCCTGAGGAGAACGTGGCGGTGAGGTTGTCGCCGCCCGACTCCACCAGGATCAGATCCAGCGGCGGATTGGACGCGATCAGGTCGTCGATGGCGTCGAGGTTGGCGGTGATGTCGTCACGAATGGCGGTATGGGGGCACCCACCGGTCTGGACGGCGGTGATCCGCTCGTCGGGCAGCACGGCGTGCCGGCGCAGGAAGTCTGCGTCCTCGGTGGTGTAGATGTCGTTGGTCAGCACGGCGAGGGAGAGCTCGTCGCGCAGCTGCCTGCACAGCGCGGCCACCAGCGCCGTCTTGCCCGAACCGACCGGCCCGCCGATTCCGATCCGGACCGGTTCGCCCGGCACCCGGACCCGCTTGGGACGGTCGTGGTGATCGTGCGGTTCGCCGTCGATGACATGCGGTGGCATTTGTTTCTCCTCGGGTAGAGCCGGTTTGTGGGGACCTAAAAATTCAGGATGCGAACAGTGGGCGGTCGCGGTCGGCGTGGCGCTGCGCGACCACGTCCATCAGCGGGTCCGACACACCGGCCAGGCCCTTGACGCACCGATCGGCGATGTCCTCGCACAGATCCGACAGGGCGAAGGTACTGGCGGCCACCTGCGCCGGATCGAGCGCGAGCAGTCGTTGCGCGGCGATGGCAGACCCCGTCATGGTGGTGTAGACGACGACGAGCGCGGCTTCGCGTGCGTCGACGCCGGTAGCGCGTCCGACCGAACCGGATATCACCGGCAGGTGCGGCCGGCTGTCGAGAGTCGACCAATCCTGTTCGGGCCAGACTGCTTTCGCGAGGCGCAGCAACCCTCTGCCCTGCGCCCGGGACGCCGCCCGCGACGCCGGTGACGGCGTGCGCGCGTCCATCTCGAGATCGCCGTGGGCGGGCGTCAGCTCTCCGGAACACACCGCGGCCGCGACGGATCCGGCAACCAGACCGCTCGTCCGGATCCGCCGTCGTAGAAAAGCCTCCATGGTGTCGACATCACGCACCAGCCCACTGGTCACCGCTTCCTCGACGCCGCCGGAATGCACGTGCCCTCCGGTCGGCAACCGCGAGTCGGCCAGGGCCATGAGATGAGCGAGACGCATCAGAACAGGAAGTATCGCTGAGCCATCGGCAGCTCGGCCGCCGGTTCTTCCTCCCACACCTCGCCGTCGATGCGGACGGTGAAGGTGTCGGGATCGACCTCGATCCGCGGCCGCGCGTCGTTGCGCGGCATGTCCGCCTTGCCCCGTGCGCGCACGTTCTCGACGGGAACCAGTCGCCGACCGATGTTCAGCCGCTCCGCGAGCCCGTCCTCGATCGCCTGCGGCGCAACGAAATGCACCGAGGTGGCCGCTGCCGCCCTCGGTGCCGCACCGAACATCGGCCGCGGCAACACCGGCTGCGGTGTGGGGATGGACGCGTTGGCGTCGCCCATCGCCGCCCACGCGATCATGCCGCCCTTGATCACGGCGTGGGGCCGGACACCGAAGAACGCCGGATCCCACAGCACGAGGTCGGCCAGCTTGCCCACCTCGACCGAACCGACCTCGGACTCCAGGCCGTGCGCCACGGCCGGGCAGATCGTGTACTTCGCCACGTATCGCTGCACGCGCTGGTTGTCGGCGCCGTTGTCGCCCGGCATGAATCCGCGTCTGCGCTTCAAGACGTGTGCCGTCTGCCAGGTGCGCATCACCACCTCGCCGATGCGACCCATCGCCTGCGAGTCGCTGCCGATCATCGAGATGGCCCCGAGGTCGTGGAGCAGGTCTTCTGCCGCGATCGTCGAGGGCCGGATCCGGCTCTCCGCGAACGCGAGATCCTCGGGGATCTTCGCGCTCAGGTGGTGACACACCATCAGCATGTCGAGGTGCTCGTCGAGCGTGTTGACCGTGTGCGGTCGCGTCGGATTGGTGGAACTGGGCAGCACATTCGCGTGCGACGCCACCGTGATGATGTCCGGTGCGTGCCCGCCACCCGCACCCTCGGTGTGGTACGCGTGGATGGCCCGGCCGGCGATGGCGGAGAGGGTGTCCTCGACGAACCCGGCCTCGTTCAACGTGTCCGAGTGC
>NZ_JBAQEO010000909.1:0-2523 GCF_049286785.1 Rhodococcus sp. (in: high G+C Gram-positive bacteria)
TCGAAGATCTTCACCGAGGACGTCATCACCCCGCCGCAGCGGGCGCAGTCCGCCCAGGACGTCGCCGAAGCGCTCGCAGTCAGCTTGGACGAAACCGGGCAGGTCGACCTCGACCGGATCGCCGGGCTGGTGGGCATCGACATCGACGCCGCCCGGTACCAACTCGACGGGCTGGTCTTCCCCAACCCGGAGGACCCGACCGAGCTGATCCCGGCACCGAGGTTCCTGTCCGGAAACGTGCGGGAGAAGTTGGCGGCCACCGAAGCCGCCGCCAGGCAGGACCCGCAGCTCTACGCCGGCGCGGTCGATGCACTACGGCAGGTGATCCCGGCGGATCTGGATCCGACCAACATCACCGTCCGCCCCGGCGCGAACTGGGTGCCGACCCCGATGTACGCGCAGTTCATCCGGGAAGCGTTCTCGGTGCACCCGGACGCCCGCATCGCGGTCGAGTACTCCCCCGTCACCGCGTCCTGGGACTTCGCGATCGCCGGGGACCAGTACACCGACCCCTACGGTCTGCCGTACGAAACCGCCGGGGACCGGCGCGGCGTCGACGGGTTGTCCTTGCTGGAGAAGATCGCCAACAACCAGCCCATCCGGGTGCTGAAGACCGAAGCGGAACTCGAGCACTCCCCCAAGCCGCGGTTCCACGAAGAGCTCACCGAGGAACTGCAACAGCGGGCCGAGATGCTCGAAACGGCGTTCGGGGACTGGCTGTTCGCCGACCCGGCCCGCACCGCCGAGCTGACCCGGGTGTTCAACGACAGGTTCAACTCCTTCGTCGACCCCCGCTACAACGGGGAGGGCCGCACCTTCCCCGGACTGCGGATCGCACCGCATCCGCACCAGGCCGCAGTCGCGGTGCGGCAGATCAACGAACCGTCGGTGCTGCTCGACCACACCGTCGGCACCGGCAAGACCTGGTCGATCACGATGTGCGCGATGGAGATGCGCCGCCTCGGGCAGATCAAACAGCCCTGGGTGGTGGTCCCGAACCATCTCATCGACCAGTGGGGCCGTGAGGTCGCCGACGCCTACCCCGGTGCCCGGGTACTGGTCGGCGACGACTTCACATCCCGCGCCGACCGGCAACTGTTCATGGCGCAATCGGCCTCCCAGGACTGGGATCTGGTGATCGTCCCCGAGCCGGCCTTCACCAAGATGCAGTGCGGGGTCGACACCCAGGCCGCCTACATCGCCGACGAGATCACCAAGCTCGAACAAGCCCGGGAAGCGGCCACCGGACAGAACACGATCAAGGAGATCGAGAAGGCCAAGAAGCGGTGGCAGGAGAAGCTCGAGAAGAAGATCAACGCCGACTCCAAGGACGTCGGGTTCTCCTTCGAGCAAACCGGCTGTGACTACCTGTTTCTCGACGAAGCGCACATGTGGAAGAACCTCTCCCGCCAGTCCAACAACGCCGACCTGGCGCTGCGGGAAGGATCGAGCAGGGCCACCGACCTGGACATGAAACTGTCCTACCTGCGGCGTAAGTACCGCCAGCGGGCCGCCGTCGAGGGCCGCAAACCCGTTCCGGAGAAGGTCGTCACCTTCGCCACCGGCACCCCAGTCGCCAACAGCATGTCCGAGCTGTGGGTGATGACGAAGTACCTGCGCCCGGACCTGCTCGAAGCCGCCGGCATGGAGAACATCGACGCCTGGGCGGCGAACTTCGCCGCGATGCGCCAATCGGTCGAAATGAACGTCACCGGCAGCGAACTGCGGTCGGTGTCGAGGATCGGCAAGTTCGTCAACCTGCCCGCACTGATGTCGATGAACGCCCAGTTCACCGACGTCGTCATCCGCGAGCAGGTCCCCGCGACCCTTCCCGAGATCGCCGGCGGCGGCCGCCAGAACCTGACCTTCGAGATGCCGCAACAGGTCCGAGACTTCATGATCGACCTGGACGAGCGGATGCAGATGTGCACCGGCAAGACCGCGCACATCGACAACCCACTCAAAATCGGCAGCGACGGCGCCAACGTCACCCTCGACCCCCGCCTCGGCGGCCTCGACGCCCCACCACCGGGCGAAGGCCGGGTGGACCTGCTGGTGAACAAGCTCTGGGAGATCGAGCAACGCACCGCGGAGACCGTCTACTACGACGACGCCGGCAACCCGGAACCGCGCACCGGCGGGCTGCAGATCGTGTTCCTCGACCGCGGCACCCCCAAGCCCGGCCAGGGCGACACCCTCTACGACATCATCCGCGCCGACCTGGTCGCCCGCGGCATGTCCCCCGGGGCGGTCCAATTCATCCAGGACTATCCCAAGCCGAAGGACAAGCGGGAGTTGTTCGCCGCCTGCCGGCGCGGTGAGGTGAAAGTGCTCATCGGTTCGTCGGAGACGATGGGCACCGGCATGAACGTGCAGAAACGCGCGACCGCGCTTTTCCACGTCGACTGCCCCTGGCGGCCCGCGGACCTCGAACAACGCGAGGGCCGGATCATCCGGCAGGGCAACCAGAACAAGACCGTCGAGATCATCAACATCGTCGGGGAACGCTCCTACGACACCACC
>NZ_JBAQEO010000910.1:0-19009 GCF_049286785.1 Rhodococcus sp. (in: high G+C Gram-positive bacteria)
TCGGCGGCGCAGCCGCAGCGGACGTGACGATCCACCGACGTCTCGACATCCGAATTGCCCACACCGTGTGCCTTGCCGGCGCCTTCACAGCCTGGGACCCGACTTCCGGCGGACAGCTGGCCGCAGAACTGCCGGACGGTGACGATCGCCCACCGTTCACCCTCCTCCACGGGGTGGCGGACGACATTGTCCCGGTTGCGGCGAGCCGAACGTTCGCGTCAACCCTCAAGCAGAACAATTGGCCGGTCGAGTTCGCCGAACTGGACGCCGACCATGGGTCGATCGCCGGAGCCACCTACGATCCGTCCACAGACAGCTACTCGGCTGCAGAGGACCCTGAGTCACTGGCTGTCGCGGCGGAAGTTGCGGCCCGAATCGCTTCTGCGACAGGTCGATAAGCGACCGACCGTCGTCACGACCTCATACCGCTTCGAACCTCACCGGCATCGCCTCGAGCCCGGACACGAAGTTGGCGGGACGGCGGCGCAGCGGAGCGTCGTCCGCCAACGTCATGTCCGGTAGTCGGGCCAGTAACTGTTCGAACATGATTCGAGCTTCGAGGCGGGCGAGTTGGTTGCCCAGGCAGAAGTGGGTGCCGAATCCGAAGGCGACGTGCGGGTTGGGTGACCGCTCGATGTCGAAGGTGTTCGGGTCCTCGAACACGGACTCGTCGAAGTTGGCCGATTCGAACAGCAGCATCATCTTCTCGCCCTGATGCAGTGCGGTGCCGAAGAATTCGATGTCGCGGGTGACGGTGCGGCACATGTTCTTGATCGGGGAGGACCAGCGCAGCATTTCCTCGATCGCCTGCGGGATCCGCTCGGGATTCTCGACCAGACGCGCCTGTTGCTCCGGATGCCGCATCAACTGCTCCATGCCACCACTGAGCACGTGGCGGGTGGTTTCGTCGCCGCCGATGAGAATCAGCAGTGTTTCACCGACGATGTCCGAATCGCTGAGCCGATGACCGTCGACCTCGCTGTGCACGAGGATGCTGGTGAGGTCGTCGGTGGGGTTCGCACGCCGCTGTTCGATGGTCCGCCGAGTGAATTCGTTGAAGGCCATGTAGGCGTTCATCTGCGCCTGCAGGCTTTCCTCGGTGACGTTGCTGCCCAGCGCGTTCATCAGGTCGTCGGACCACTGCAGAAACGTGCCGCGGTCGTGGGGGCGCACACCGAGCATGTCGCCGATCACCGCCATCGGGAGGGGCGCCGCCAGGTCCCGGACGAAGTCGGCTTCGCCGCGCTCGCACACCGCGTCGATCAACTGGTCGCAGATCTCGCGGATCCGTTCCGTCTTCGCTTCCACGTTCTTGCGGGTGAATCCCGCATTCACCAGTCGTCGCCGCTGCAGATGCTCCGGGTCGTCCATGTCGATCATCTGCGGCAGCGGACCTACGCCCGGCCGGATGCCGCCGGCACTGGAGAACAGTTCCGGGTCGCGTTCCGCCGTCAGCACGGCGTCGTAGCTCGCCGCTGCGGTGATGCCGTTCGCATGATCTCGGTACACAGGTTCGTGAGCCCGCATCCAGGCGTACGCCTCGCGGGTGTCACCGAGTTCGCCCGAGTAGAACCGTCCGTCGATCAGATCGAATCTCGGCCTGTCCGCCATCGCGGCCAACTCCTCAGCATTGAATCGTGTGAAGCGTGCCCCGATAATAGAACCTGTTCCTACTATGGTGCAGTGATATCGCCGCAAGTTCAGGCAGTTCAGCTGCCTGCATCGCGCCGCGAGAAGTGACACCAGTTCCCACAACCCGGAGGTGTACGTGGTCAGCAACGGCAGCGGCGGATTCGACGAGAAGGCAGTGCTCGTCACCGGCGGCGGTAGTGGCATAGGGCTGGGGGTGGCAACGCTTCTCGCCGGCGAGGGAGCGCACGTCACCATCTGCGGGCGCAGCGAGGAGAAGCTGAAGAACGCGGCAGACGAGATCAACAGCGGCAACCCGCGCGGATCCGTCGAGACCGTCGCTGCCGACGTCACCGACGAGAACGACGTCATCCGTGCCGTTGCGAAGGCGAGCGAACGCACCGGACGGCTCGACGGCCTGGTCTCCTGCGCCGGTGGCAACGAAACAGTGGGACCGGTGACCCAACTCGACGTCGATGCCTGGCGCCGGACGGTGGACCTCAACGTCACCGGCACCATGCTGACGATCAAGCACGCCGCGCGGGCGCTCGTCGCTGGAGGTGGCGGTTCCATCGTCACGATTTCGTCGATCGCAAGCAGCAACACCCATCGGTGGTTCGGGGCCTACGGCCCGTCCAAGGCGGGGATCGACAACCTGACCCGACTCGCTGCGGATGAACTCGGGGCCAGCAATGTGCGCGTCAACTGCATCCGCCCGGGGCTGACCCGCACCGATCTGGTCACGCTCATCACCGACGGCGGGCCCATTCTCGACGACTACATGGCCAACACCCCGATCGCCCGGATCGGTGAGGTCACCGATATCGCGGCGCTCGCCAAGTTCCTCCTCGGACCGGAGTCCACCTGGATCACGGGACAGATCATCAACGTCGACGGCGGACAGATGCTGCGGCGCGGCCCGGACTTCAGCTCCCTGTTCGAGCCCATGTTCGGTGAGGACGCGCTGCGGGGAGTGGTCACGCCGTGACCGCACATCAGATACTGGGCAAGCAGGTGGAGATGCCGGTCGAGATCCGGCAGGCATCCGCCTTCACCGCGATGTACTCGGTGCCGACGGACGCCGCCCAGAAGTTGATCGACTACTCAGGCTTGGAGATCCTCCAGTTCCGGCCCGGACGTGGCATCTGCGTTCTCGTCTTCGTCGACTATGTGGACGGAGACCTCGGCCCCTACAACGAGTTCGGGGTGTCCTTTCTCGTCCGGGACCATCGCTCTCGTGGTGGCACGGTTCCGCAGGATCTGTCGGCCCTGGCGAAGGGGCGGGCCGGCGCGTTCATCCACCACCTGCCCGTCGACGGCGACTTCACGCTGGCTGCGGGCCGGGGAATCTGGGGGTTTCCGAAAACACTCGCGCACTTCGACGCCGACCACGACAGCTCCGTCAAACGTGGCGCGGTGAGCCAGGACAATCGGCTCATCGCCCAGCTCAGCGTGAAACCCGGTATCTCACTGCCGGGTTCGGGTACCGGTACGTCTCTTGCCGCCTACTCCCACCTCGACGGCGTCACCCGGTTCACCACCTGGGAAATGAAGCCGAGCGGGGTGCGCTCGCGACCGGGCGGCGCCGAATTGAAGTTGGGCAGTCACCCCATCGCCGACGAACTGCGCTCGCTCGGACTTCCGCACCGGGCAATGATCTCCTCGTCCATTCCGGACCTGAAGATGACATTCGGAGACGCACACCCGGTCTGACCCGCGGTCGCACGCCGCACCCATCCCCCTGCATAGTGCTCGTGCCGCGGGGCCGTCTACAAGGGACCGTTGGCCCTACCGCCGGAACCGGCCCGTGCGATCGAATTGAAGAGTCAGCATCCATATCTTCCGCGGTCCGAGGACGAAATCGAGGCCACCTGTGCCGACCATCAGGTCACAGCAAAGGAATCGGCGCCGGCCGATACCGGCAAGAAGAAGTAAGCAGATCCACATCTCAACATTTCGGAGGACATCATGACTTCAGCCCGCGACATCATGCACACCGGCGCGACGTGTATCGGTGAACACGACACCCTCACCGCCGCGGCGCAGCGCATGCGCGAATTGGACGTGGGAGCATTGCCGATCTGCGGCGACGACGATCACCTCCATGGCATCATCACCGACCGGGACATCGTCATCAAATGCCTCGCCGCCGGGAAAGACCCCGCGACGATGACGGCGAGTGAGCTCGCGCAGGGCACCACCTACCACGTGGACGCCGACGCGACTGTGGAAGAAGCGCTCACCGTGATGGAGGAACACCAGGTTCGTCGCCTTCCGGTGATCGACAACCACCGTCTGGTCGGGATGATCAGCGAAGCCGACATAGCCCGGAACCTTCCGGAACATGCCGTCGGCCAGTTCGTCGAGGCGATCTGCGCGCCCAGGGCCATCACCTCGCACTGACCTACCGCGAGGCTGGGACCACATCGGCGGCGGGGTGCCGTCGCCGATGTCCTGGGCTTGCGGGAACTCCCCGCAAAGGGGTGGTTCAGGTCAGCGGCGTGAAATCGCGGGACGCGATGTAGTCGGGGCGTGGGATCTTCGCGCCGAACGGCGCGGTCAACGCGTTCTCGACACTGTTGAACACCAGGAAGATGTTCGACCGGGGATACGGCGTGATGTTGTTTCCCGAACCGTGCATGACGTTCGAGTCGAACCAGAGCGCGGTGCCGGCAGCGCCGGTGAACTGCTCGATCCCGAATTCGGCCGCCATGAGGCTCACATCCTCCCGGCGCGGAACACCCACCTCCTGCGAGACGAGCGACGAGGTGTAGTTGTCCTCGGGCGTCGCCCCCACGCACTGGACGAACCGCGTGTGCGAGCCCGGCATCACCATCAGAGATCCGTTGAAGGGGTAGTTCTCGGTGAGGGTGATCGAGCAACTCACCGCGCGCGGGACCGGCATGCCGTCCTCGGCGTGCCAGGTCTCGAAGTCCGAATGCCAGTAGAAACCGGTGCCCTTGAACCCGGGCATCGAGTTGATCCGGCTCTGGTGGAGATAGACGTCCGAGCCGAGCAGTTGCCGCGCGCGGTCGAGGATACGGCCGTCGCGCACCAGCTCTGCGACCAGCGCGCTGCACCGATGCACGTCGAAGACGGAACGAACCTCGTCGGATCCCCGCTCGCGGATCACGCGACCACTCTCGTGCATGTGCGGATCGCGTGAGAGCCGTTCGAGTTCGTCGCGGAACACCGACACCTCGCCGGGCCCGAGCAGGTCCGGGATGATCGTGAATCCGCGCGCCTCATGACGTGCCAGCGACTCCGCGTCGAAAGGCCCATCGGACGGTCTCCCCCACACCGTGGGTTCACGCCGCGGGAGCGTCGACGGCTCGCACCCGATCCGAGTCGGGTAGCGGTCCCGACCGTCGGTATATCTCTGCACCTGAGCTACCTGCGTCATGTGTCCCTCCTTCGGACATCCGACTACGCCGCCTACGACGACAGAGTCTGTTGTTCCTTCCTCAGCCGCTGGACCGCGTCGTCCAGGTGATGCGCCAGCAGCGCGTGCACGTCCGAGACAGAACCGGACCGAATGGCCTCCCGCAATTCTGCGTGTTCCTGAGCCTGCTCACGGATGTCGTCATAGGTGGTCTGCAACGCGCCCATGCACATTCGGGTCTCGATCAGCAACGTCCGCGAGGCACGGACGAGCCTCGGGCTATCGGAGCACTCCACCAGGATCTGATGGAACAGTTGGTCGGCGTCCGAGACCGCCGCCGCGTCGCCGCGCTCGGCTGCGGCCTGCATCGCGACGACGGCAGGTTCGAGTGCTACGTACGCCGCCTCGCGGCGCTCGTCGTCGAGAATCATTTCGAGAGCGCCCCGCTCGATCACCGAACGGCTGCGATACACGTCCACTACGTCGTCGAGCGTCAACTCCGTCACGAAGATTCCGCGATTGCGGATGCTGCGGAGGAGGCCCTCGGACACGAGTCGCTGCATCGCCTCGCGCAGGGGTCCCCGGGAAACCTGGAAATGCGCGGCCAGTTCGGCCTCACCGAGCTGGGTGCCCGGCTCGAGAACGCCCTTCATGATGGCAGTCCGCAACTGGTCCGCAATGATTTCGGCAGTCGACAGTCGACTCACCGGTGCCAGGTCAGTCAATGCCATGACCGAGGTCCTTTCTCCGTGACCGTCCCGAACAGGATTCCGAACGAGGGGTGCACCACCGTGTGGCCGGCGAGACGCAGGCCTTCCCAGATGGTCACCTGGTTAGCAGTGAGTACCGGCTTACCGAGGCGTTGCTCGAGAGTACTCAGCGCGCCGAGGGTCCTCATCGCCGTATCCGGGACGAGCAGTGCCTCGGCGTCGGGGTGGTCGTTCTCGACCGCCAGGTCCACCACCTGTGCGGGGGTGAGCAGGCCGACCTCGGCGGCGGTGTCGATGCCGGCACTCGACATCGACAGCACCTCGATCCCTGCCGCGGCGAGGAAGTCGACGAAGAGCCGGGCCACCTCCTGCGGATAACTCGCTGCAACAGCAACCCGGGTGATACCGAGAGCGCGCAGCGCGTGGACGAACGCGAAACTGGTGCTCGAGGTGGGCACGCCGGTCACCGCGGCCAGGCTGTCGGCCTGTTGCCGGGCGCCGTCCGGTCCGTAGACGAAACTGCCCGACGTGCATGCCCAGACCACCGCGTCCGGCTCCGCGTCCGCGAGCAGCGCCGCCCCCTCGGAGAGCTTCGCGGGACTGCCGAGATCGAGGAGCTCGGGCACCGCATGCAGATCGGTGCCGTAGATGTGCACGACCGGCAGGTCCACCCCGAGCGCGTCCGCCGCGAACGGGTAGTCGTCCTCCGCGGCGTGGTCCGGGTAGATGAATCCCACGGTGGGTGTCACGTGTTCTCCTCGGTTTCTCTCAGAAGACGTTTCTGAGCCACTTGCCCGGGCCCGTCATGGGCAGCTTCATGCGGCCCAGACACGCCCAGACGGTCAGCTGGTTGGCAGTGAGTATCGGTTTGCCGAGCGCGCGTTCGAGCGGGGCGATCAGGTCGTAGGTGGGCAGGTTCGTGCAACTGACGAAGATGGCCTCGGAGCTCGGATCGTCAGCGGCGATGATGCGCTCGGCGATGGTGCGGTAGTTGACCTTCCAGATGCCGCCGCCGAGTCCGAGGTGGTCGGACCGGATCACCTCCGTGCCCGCCTCGGCGAGGAACTCGTGCAAACGTTCGGTGAGCGGTTCGTCGTACGGGGTGATGACCGACAGTCTGCTCAGTTCGAGCTGACCGATGGCCTCGACGAGTGCGCCCGACGTGGTGACCGCTTGTTGTGCGCCGGATTCACAGATCGCCTCGCACAGCGTGCGCTCGTAGTCCAGGCCGTGGATGAAACTTCCCGACGTGCACAGATAGGCGACGACCTCGGGTTCGACGTGCAGGACGTCGCGCGTGGCCGCCATCAGGTGGCGGCGTTCGGAGACGAGTTCGGCCATTTCGAGACTCACGGGGACCGGTTCGTACGGCGTTCGTGCCAGGTGCAGGCTCACCTCGAGCGGCGCCCACCGCCACAGTTCTCGTTCGAGAGCCAGATCGAACGGGGCGATGATTCCAATTCCCCGTTGCGCGAGCGGCCCGTCGAATTCGGGAATGTTCAGTTCCACACCGGGCCTCACCTTTCACAGTCTGCGGCAGACGCCAGTACATTCTCAGATTGTTGACAATCGTACAAGCCCCTCATACGGTGTCAACGTGAGACGGAAACCGATCGTCGCGGTGCTTCATGCCGACGACCCGCCCAGCGACAGCCTGATGGCACCGGTCGCGGCGCGCGCGGAGGTTCGTTACTGCGACAAGGCCGGACTCGCGGGCGCTCTCGACGGCGCCGACGTGCTGTTCGTCTACGACTTCCTGACGGACGCGGTCCCGGGAGCGTGGCATGCGGCCGGCTCCCTGCAGTGGCTGCACATCGCCGCAGCCGGCGTCGATCCCGTCATGTTCCCGGAGATGCGTGAAAGTGAGGTCGTCGTCACCAACTCACGTGGGGTGTTCGACGGGGCGATTGCCGAATACGTTCTGGCGCAGATCCTCTCCTTCGCGAAGGATCTTCCCGGATCGCTACGTCTGCAACAGGCTCACACCTGGAAGCACCGGGAATCGGAACGAATTGCCGGCAGCAGGGCGCTGGTGGTCGGAACCGGACCCATCGGCCGTGCCATCGCGCGCCTGCTGAGCGCCGTCGGCATGATCGTCCGGGGCTCGGGGCGCCGCGCACGCACCGCCGACCCCGACTTCGACATCGTCACCGCCCCCGCCGAACTCCCCCGGCAGCTCGGCGAGGCCGACTACGTGATCGCGGTGGCGCCGCTGACCGAGGAGACCCGGCATATGTTCCGGGACTCCACATTTGCCGCGATGAAGCCCGGGAGCCGGTTCATCAATGTCGGTCGCGGAGAACTGGTTCGTACCGACGACCTCGTAGCCGCACTGCGGTCGGGTACGGTCGCGGGCGCTGCGCTCGACGTGTTCGACACCGAGCCGCTCGCGGCTGATCATCCTCTGTGGTCCATGCCCAACGTTTCTGTCACTCCCCACAATTCCGGTGACTTCGCCGGATGGCGCGATGCTCTGATTTCCGTGTTCGCCGAAAATTTCGACCGCTGGTTCGAGGGCCTTCCCCTCGAGAATGTCGTAGACAAACACCTCGGGTACGTACCGAGCCGATGAATGACCCGGTCCGCAAGTCCTGGCTAAGGAGTTCGCCATGAATCCCACCGACATGACCGCCGTCGAACTGGTCACGGCGTACTCGTCCGGAGAGCTCTCGCCGGTGGAAGCAACGAGGGCAGTGCTCGACGCCATCGCCGAGAACAACCCCATCGTCAATGCCTACTGCCTCGTCGACGAAGAACGAGCACTCGCCCAGGCGAAGCGCTCGGAGGAGCGGTGGAACACGGGCTACTCCCAGGGTCTGCTCGACGGCGTCCCCGTCTCCGTCAAGGATGTATTCCTCACCGACGGCTGGCCCACGCTCCGCGGTTCACAAGCCATCGACGAAGACCAGCCCTGGAACGTGGACAGTCCCGTCGCGGCCCGCCTGCGCGAAGACGGCATGGTTCTTCTCGGTAAGACCACGACCCCCGAGATCGCCTGGAAGGCCGTCACCGACAGCGCACTCTGCGGCACCACCCGCAATCCCGCCGATCCTTCGAAAACCTCCGGCGGATCGTCCGGCGGCAGTGCCGCTGCCGTCGCCGCCGGGCTCGGGCCCTGCTCCGTCGGCACCGACGGCGGGGGCAGCATTCGCATCCCCGCGTCGTTCTGCGGCGTCATCGGATTCAAGCCGACCCACGGCAGAATTCCCCTGTACCCGGCGAGCCCGTTCGGACCGCTTGCACATGCCGGCCCCCTCACCAGGACGGTCGAGGACGCAGCGCTCCTGATGGACATCCTGTCCCTGCCCGACCCGCGCGATCCCGCGTCCCTCGCCCCGCCGCCGGCCACCTACCGCGGTGAGATCAACAGGGATGTCGTCGGACTCGGTGTCGCCTACTCGAAGACACTGGGCTACGTTGCCGTCGACCCGGAAGTCGGCGCGATCGTCGACCGCGCGGTCGCGGCGCTCGACGCAGCCGGACTGCCCGTCACCGCCGCCGACCCCGGATTCACCGACCCCCTGGACGCTTTCGAGATCCTCTGGGCCTCCGGTGCCGCCGCCATGCTGAAGAACTTCCCCGAGGGGGCACGCGACAAGGTGGACCCCGGACTGCTGCTGGCGTGGGAGCGGGGCGAGAGGTACAGCGCGATCGACTATCTCGATGCACGCGCGGTCGCTGCCGACGTGGGAGTCACCATGGGGAAGTTCCACCTCGCCCACAACGTGCTGATCACCCCGACCATGCCCATTCCCGCCTTCGAAGCCGGCTTCGATGTGCCGCCGGGCAGCGATTTCACCGGCTGGCCCCAGTGGACCCCGTTCACCTACCCGTTCAACCTCACGCAACAGCCTGCGATCAGCCTGCCGGTGGGCAGCACGGCGGCCGGACTGCCGGTGGGCCTGCAGATCATCGGGCCCCGGCATTCCGACGACCTGGTGCTGGCGGTCGCCCGTTTCGTCGAGTACGTGCTGGGCTGATCGCTCGGGTCCCACCTTCCACGCTCGCGACACCGCCCGGACGGCGAGATCACGACACCGCCGACAGTCATATAATCGCAATGGGCTACCTATACATCGCCCATGAACACCATCAGCGCGACACGGCAGGATGCATATTCCACGGTCAGCGCGGACAGCATCCACAGAGGGGTCCCGTATCCGACGGCTTCACAACTCGCCGAAGGAGCACCACAAATGAACACCACCAGGAAGGCCGGCACACGTGGCCTTCTGTTCGAAGCAATGGTGGCCGGAGCGCTCGCCACATTTCCCGCAGGACTCGTCGTCGCCCTCCCGTCGGTGACCGCCCCGGTGGCGTCGGCCGAGCCGTCGTGGCAGGAGCAGTGCGACCCGGACAACAACTGGCGGATGGAGTTGGACCGCCAGAACCAACAGGGCGAATGCGACGACGACCGCGGTCAGCGTGAACGGGATCGAGACCAGGACCAAGAGCGGGGGTCGCCCATCGACGAACGCGGGCCCGGGCCATTCGGCTCCTCCTGACCGGCAGGTGCGAGCGTCACCCGCGAGCGACAGGCGGCTCGCGGGCGGGTCAACCTCGCGCCAAGCTCATCGTTTCGCCCTCGACGCCGCGCATCCACAGGTCGTTGCAGGCAGCCGCGAGTTCGGGCAGCCCTTCCTCGATCGCCGCGAACACGTTGCCGGGCACCCATCCGACATCGCCGTTGAGCAGAAGGTTGTTGCGCCCGTAGAAGATAGCGAGATCCGTGGCGCCCTGGGCGGCGTGAGCCTCCGACCCCGGCTCGTACCCGTATGCAGAGTTGCCGATCTCCCACGGTTCGAAGTCGAACAGGCAGACATCTCCCGGGATCGGGGTGACCGTGGGGTTTTCGCGATGCGGCGCCTCGATGATCCGCGGAACGAGCGTGTACACCTCGTTCCGCGCATATTTGGCGTGATAGGCGTCACCGCTCTGCGGCAGGGCGTTCCATACTGCGTCGCAGGTGAGCGGCGCCTCGGCGTCGAGCAACCGGGCGCGGCACGTCACGCCGCGCTTGTCGAGGGTGATCGTGATGTAGCGAGCCATGAAACCTCCTGCTCTGCACCTGTGAGTACTTCTTAACCACGCGTGGTTAAGAAGTACTCACAGGTGGATTTCGTCGAGTACCTCGGACCAGATCGCCAATGCGTCCTCGATCTGCTGCGCGGACACGACGAGGGGTGGAACCATCCGTACCACGTTCATGTACGCACCGCAGGTCAGAAGCAACAGGCCCTTCTTTGCTGCGAGTTGCTGAGCCGCGGTCGCCCGGGCGCGATCGGGAGTGCCGTCCGGGGCGGTGAACTCGCTGCCCACAAGCAGTCCGAGGCCGCGCACGTCCCCCACGCCCTCATCGGCGGCTCGGCGCGTGCCGTCCAGCAATTGCACTCCTCGCTCGGCGGCATTCGCGACGAGATCTTCCTTCTCGATCACCTCCAGCGTCGCGACAGCGGCAGCGCACGACACCGCGTTTCCGCCGTAGGTTCCCCCCTGCGAGCCGGGCCACGCCTTGGCCATCAACTCTTCCGACGCCGCGATGCCCGACAGCGGGAATCCGCTCGCCAACCCCTTGGCGATGGTGATGATGTCCGGGCGCACCGAAAAGTGCTGGTGGCCGAAGTACTTGCCGGTGCGGCCGAAACCGGTCTGGATCTCGTCGATCACGAGCAAAATGCCGTACCGGTCCGCACGTTCGCGCAGTACCTGGAAGAACGCGGTGTTGCCCGGAACGTATCCGCCCTCACCGAGGACTGGTTCGACGACGAACGCGGCCGTCTCGTTCGGTGCGGTGAGTGTCGCGAAGATGTAGTCGAGTTCCTTCAGCGCGAAGGCGGTGGCCTCCTCCTCCGACCAGCCGTAGCGATAGGCCGTCGGAAACGGGGCCACATGCACGCCTCCCATCAGTGGACTGAATCCCGCGGAGAACCGGGTGCCCGAAGTGGTCATCGTCGCTGTTGCCACTGTTCGGCCGTGGAACCCGCCGTGGAAGACGATCACGTTGGGGCGTCCGGTCGCCTGCCGGGACAGTCGCAACGACGCCTCGACCGCCTCGCTTCCGGAGTTCGCGAAGAAGAGCGAGTTCAGCCCGTCGGGCAGCACCGATCCGAGCCGTTCGGTGAGTTCGAGCAGCGGTTGATGCATGACCGTCGTGTACTGACCGTGGATCAGGGAGCCGACCTGTCTGCGGGCCGCCTCCACCACGTGGGGATGGCAGTGTCCGGTGCTGGTCACGCCGATGCCTGCGGTGAAGTCGAGATAGCGTCGGCCGTCGGTGCCGTAGAGGTAACAGCCCTCCCCGTGATCGACGGTCACGGGCGTGGCTTGCGCGAGGAGTGGAGAAAGTCGGGTCACGGGGACCTCCCAGAACTATTGTCAGATTGTCAACAATATGAATAACATGGTTGGGTCAACAAGGCAATGGAACGGGGAACATGCGCATGCTCGAGGACGACGCGATCCGATCTGTCTCCACCGGCCTCTTCATCGGCGGAAAATGGCGGGACAGCGCGCGCACCATGCCGGTCCACGACCCGTCGACGGGCGCGGTTCTGTGCACCGTCGCCGACGCGGACGCCACGGAGGCCGGCGACGCACTCGACGCCGCGGTGGCAGCGCAGGCGTCGTGGGCGGCCACCACGCCGCGTGAACGCAGCACCATCCTGATGAACGCGCACCGCCTGCTTCTCGACAACGTCGATCGACTGGCACTGATCATGACACTCGAGATGGGCAAGCCACTCATCGAGGCACGCGGCGAAATCGCCTATGCCGCAGAATTCTTCCGCTGGTTCGCCGAGGAGGCCGTGCGTATCGACGGCGGATACATGACGGCCCCGGGGGGTGGCTCGCGCTTCCTCGTCACCCACCAGCCGGTGGGCCCGAGCATCCTCATCACACCGTGGAACTTCCCCATGGCTATGGGCACCCGCAAGATCGGTCCCGCCATCGCCGCCGGCTGCACGTCGGTGATCAAACCGGCAGCGCAGACACCGCTGTCGATCCTCGCCCTCGCCGACATCCTGGTGGAGGCAGGACTTCCCGATGGGGTGGTCAACGTCGTCACCACCTCCTCCCCCGAAGAGGTGATCACTCCGCTCATCCTCGACGACCGTTCACGCAAGCTGTCGTTCACGGGATCCACCGCCGTCGGCAAGCACCTTCTCGAACTGTGCGCCCGCACGGTGATGCGGACGTCGATGGAACTCGGCGGGAACGCGCCCTTCCTCGTTTTCGACGACGCGAATCTCGACGACGCCGTCGACGGCGCGATAGCCGCGAAGATGCGCAACATCGGGCAGGCCTGCACGGCCGCCAACCGGTTCCTCGTCCATCGCAGCGTGGCCGAGGAATTCACGTTCAGGCTCACCCAGCGGATGAAGGCGCTACCCGTCGGACGCGGCACCGACGACGGCGTCGTGGTCGGGCCGTTGATCGACGAGGCCGCGGTGCGGAAGGTCGGCAGTCTCGTCACCGATGCCGTCGCATGCGGAGCGACCCTGCTGACCGGAGGCCAACCCCTCGATGGCCCCGGCAACTTCTACCCGGCAACGGTGCTCAGCGGCGTCCCGGACGACGCCGAGATGTGCCACAACGAGATCTTCGGACCCGTCGCCGCGATCAGCACGTTCGACACCGAGGCAGAGGCAATCGAACGCGCCAACGACACCCTGTACGGCCTGGTGGCATACGTCTACACCGAGAACCTCAAGCGCGGCCTGCGGGTCAGCGAAGCCCTCGAGTCCGGAATGGTGGGGCTCAACCAAGGTGTCGTGTCGAATCCCGCCGCCCCGTTCGGCGGGGTCAAGGAATCGGGCCTCGGCCGCGAGGGCGGACTCACCGGTATCGACGAGTTCCTCGAAACCAAATACATCGGCATCGCACTGTAGTCGGCATGCACTGTAGGAGTGCGGTGCCCTACAACCAGGTGTCCTCGGAGGTCGTGGTGAGGAAGGCCTCGAGGTCGTCCCGCCACGGCGCCGGCACGGTCTTGTCCGGCTCGATACCCGTGTACTGCCCGCGGTAGAACAGCAGTGGCCGCTCCTCCTTGATCTCGCCGAGCGACGAGACCCGGCCGAACACCACCCAGTGGTCGCCGCCGTCGTGGACGGTCTCGACGGCGCAGTCGATGTGGGCCAGCGACCCGGTCAGGATCGGTGAACCCAGCGGCGACGCCGACCAGTCCACACCCGCGAACTTGTCCGATTCCCGCGACCCGAACCGGGCGCAGGTGGACTGCTGTTCCTCCGAGAGGACGTTGACACAGAAAAGACCGCTGCGCTCGATCGCCGCCCACGACCGCGACGCCTTGGTCGGGCAGAAGAGCACCAGAGGCGGATCGAGGGACAGCGCGGCGAAGGACTGGCACGCGAAGCCCACCGGCGTGCCGTCGTCCATCGTGGTGATGATGGTGACGCCGGTGCAGAACTGGCCGAGCACGGTACGGAACCGACGAGGATCGATGGCCGGTTCCGTGCCGGTCGGCTCACTCACGGCTGCATCCCGACACTGAAATCGTGACCCCACAGACTGACCGCGGTACTCTCCCTCGCAATCCAGTTCTCGTCCTCCACCTGACGTCCCTCACAACCGAATTCGACGTCGAACCCGCCGGGGGTCTTCATGTAGAAGGACAGCATCAGGTCGTTGACGTGCCGGCCAAGCGTGGCCGACATCTTCACGTTCTTGCGCAGCGCGCGGTCCAGGCAGAGTCCGACATCGTCCGAGTTCTCGACCTCGATCATCAGGTGCACGATACCGCTGGGTGTGGGCATCGGCAGGAACGCCAGGCTGTGGTGCCGCGGATTGCATCCGAAGAACCGCAGCCAGGCGGGCGCACCGTCCGACGGCCGGCCGACGATCTCCGGAGGCATCCGCATGGAGTCGCGGAGCTGGAAGCCGAGAACGTCGCGGTAGAAACGGAGCGAAGCCTCGTCGTCGGTGGTCGAGAGAACAACGTGCCCGAGCCCCTGTTCACCCGTGACGAACTTGTGGCCGTAGGGGCTCACCACACGCCGATGTTCGAGTGCCGCACCGTGAAACGCCTCGAGCGTATTACCGGACGGGTCGTCGAACGTGATGAGCTCATCCACGCGGCGGTCTTTCAACTGCTCCGCGGTGCCCTCCTTGAACGGCACCCCCGCCGCCGACAGGTTGTCCCGAACCTGCTGCAGGTCTGCGGCGTCGGCCGTCTCCCAGCCCGACACCGCGAGCCGATCCTTCTCGCCGGGGACGATGACGAGACGGGCCGGGAAGTCGTCCATCCGCAGGTACAGCGCCTGCGGATCGGAACCCTTGCCCTCCACCATCCCGAGAACCTTGAGACCGTACTCACGCCAGGCCGCCATGTCGGTGGCCTCGATGCGCATGTATGCAAGTGACCGGATACTCATCACTTACCTCCGTCCAGAATGAAATCAGTTGCCAACCGGTTGAACTCGTCGAACTTCTCCAGCTGAGCCCAATGGCCGCACCCACCGAAGACGTGCAACTGGGCCCGCGGAATCATCTTCAGAGCCACCAATGCGCCGTCGAGCGGGTTGACGCGGTCCTCGCGGCCCCAGATCAGGAGCACCCGCTGACGTAGCTTGTACGCGTCTCGCCAGAGCATCCCCTTCTCGAAATCGGCGGAGGAGAACGACTTACCCATCGCCCTGGCCGCAGCCAGCGACTCCGGGGTGCTCGCGGCGGCGAACCGCTCCTCGACGAGTTCCGGCGTGATCAGCGACTGGTCGTAGACCATCACGCGGAGAAAAGCCTCGAGCTTCTCCTTGGTGGGACCCTCCGGCGGCGCACTGAACCTGCCGAGATTCTTCACGCCCTCGGTGGGGTCGGGAGAGAACAGGTTGACGCTCAGTCCACCGGGGCCCATGAGGACGAGCCGGCCCGCCCGGTCCGGGTAGTCGAGCGCGAACCGCACCGCGGCGCCACCCCCGAGCGAGTTGCCCAGCAGGTGAACCCGCCCGGTGACTCCCAGGGTGTCGAGAAGATCGTTCAGCGCAGAGGCGCTGTGCACGAAGTACTGCGGATGTTCCGTCGGCTTGTCGGACAGCCCGTAACCGGGCTGGTCGACGGCCAACACGTGGAACTTCTCGGCGAGCACCGGGATATTCTTGGAGAAGTTCGACCACGACGATGCGCCGGGACCGCCGCCGTGCAGCAACACGATTGTGGTGTCGTTGCCGACCCCGGCCTCATGGTAGTGAAGCTTCAGGTCGGGGCGCACCTGCGCGAACCGCGAGGTGGACTCGAAGGTGATGGCTTCTTCAGTCGTCGTCACGCGTTCTCCTAGACCATCGTGTCCGTGATCGGCAGGCCGAACTCGCCTGTGCCGTACATGACGTAGGCGCGCTCCGGGTCATTCGCCGCATGCACGCGTCCGGCGTGAGCGTCTCGCCAGAAACGTTGCAGCGGAGTCCCGTTGGATAGTGCCGTCGCCCCCGAGCTCTCGAACAACTTGTCGATGGAGGCGATGGCGCGGCCGGTGGCACGCACCTGGTCACGACGGGCCCGGAGGCGGAGTTCGAAAGGAACTTCCTTGCCGGCCAACAGGTATGCGTACTCGTCGGCGACGTTACCGGAAAGCTGACGCCAGGCCGCATCGATGTCGCTGGACGCCTCGGCGATGCGCACCTTGGCGAACGGATCGTCCTTCGCCTTCTCCCCGGCGAACGCCGCGCGAACGCGCTTGCCCTGATGCTCGACGTGCGCGTCGTAGGCGCCGTATGCCATGCCCACGATCGGCGCGGAGATGGTCGTGGGATGGATCGTCCCCCAAGGCATCTTGTAGACAGGGGCGGTGTTTCGTTCGAGACCGGGCGCCGTGAGATCGCTCATCGCCTTGAAGCTCAGGAAGCGGTGCCGCGGCACGAAGACGTCCTCGACGACAACCGTATTACTGCCGGTGCCGCGCAGCCCGACGACATTCCACACGTCGTCGATACGGTAGTTCTCACGCGGAATAAGGAAGCTGCCGAAGTCCACGGGCCGGCCGTCCTTGATGACGGGCCCGCCGACCACGACCCAACTGGCGTGGTCACAGCCGGACGACCAGGCCCAGGCGCCGTTGACCTTGTATCCGCCGTCGACGACCTCGCCCGCACCCATCGGTGCGTACGACGACGAGATGCGCACATCGGTGTCGATACCCCACACGTCTTCCTGCGCCTCCTGCGAGAAGAGGCCGAGATGCCAGTTGTGCACCCCGATGATCGAGGACACCCAACCGGTGGACCCGCAGGCACTGGCGATCTTCTTCACTGCCGAATAGAACAAGACAGGATCGGACTGGTATCCGCCCCACTGCTCCGGCTGCAGCAGACGGAAGAACCCGGTCTCCTGGAGCGCCTTGATGGACTCGTCGGGGATCCGACGCAAATCTTCGGTCTCCTGCGCACGTTCTCGCAGCATCGGCAGCAGCGCGTCGAGTCGCTGCATCACCTCGTTACTGTCGTGGTCACCCACAGGACGCTCCCGTCTATCCGATGTTTCACTTGCATCTGAGACTAGAACACGTTCCCATTTATGTCGAGACTCGCCCGAAACCCCAGTTTGAGGCGATGGCGCACGAAGAACCGTGCCTGAAATCTAGCGGATCTCGACGAACTTCTATAACGTGTTCTACTAACAGCATGAAGGGATGTGAAGGCACAATGGCGCAGATTCGCGAGATCGATGTAGGCACGGTCCAGACCCGCTTCGCTCGTGGTTGGCACTGCCTCGGTTTGACCAAGTCGTTCAAGGACGGCGGGCCGCACTCGGTCGAGGCCTTCGGTACCAAACTCGTCGTCTTCGCCGACAGCAGTGGCGACCTGAAGGTGCTGGACGCCTACTGCCGGCACATGGGCGGCGACCTGTCACAAGGTTCGATCAAGGGCGACTCCGTCGCCTGCCCGTTCCACGACTGGCGCTGGGGCGGCAACGGCAAGTGCACGGAGATTCCCTACGCACGCCGAGTGCCGCCGATCGCACGGACCCGTGCCTGGACCACCCTCGAGAAGAACGGCCAGCTCTTCGTCTGGAACGACCCCGAGGGCAATCCACCGCCGCCGGAGATCACCATCCCCGACATCGAGGGTTACGGCACGCCCGAGTGGACTGACTGGACGTGGAACTCCCTGCTCATCGAGGGGGCCAACTGCCGCGAGATCATCGACAACGTGGTGGACATGGCGCACTTCTACTACATCCACTACGCCTTCCCGACATACTTCAAGAACGTCTTCGAAGGCCACATCGCTGCGCAATACCTCAACACCAAGGGCCGTCCCGACGTCGGGATGGCCACGCAATACGGGATGGAATCCCTGTTGCGGTCCGAGGCCGCCTACTACGGACCCTCCTACATGATCAATCCGTTGTGGAACAGCTATGGCGGCTACGAGGTCGAAAGCGTCCTGATCAACTGCCACTACCCGGTGACGTCCAACTCGTTCGTCCTGCAATGGGGTGTAACCGTCAAGAAGCCGACAGGTATCGACGACGCCACCTCGGACAAGCTGGCACGCAAGTTCACCGAGGGCATCAGCGAGGGTTTCCTCCAGGACGTCGAGATCTGGAAGAACAAGACCAAGATCGAGAACCCGCTGCTCTGCGAGGAAGACGGGCCGGTCTATCAGCTGCGACGCTGGTACGAACAGTTCTACGTCGACGTCGCCGACGTCACCGAGAAGATGACGCAACGCTTCGAGTTCGAGGTCGACACCACCAAGGCCAACGAGGCCTGGGAGCGCGAGGTCGAAGAAAACCTCGCCCGGCAGAAAGCCGAGAAGGAGGCCGCGGAGAAGACCGAAGTGTCGGAAAACGCGGCGTCCGAGAACAAGGAAGCGCAGGTCTGATGATGAGTGCCTCGGCCGAATGGGCCAAAGCCCCCAGCTTCGCCGGGCAACCCGCGCGGCTCGAGGCCATTCATGCACAGACGGTGGCCGACAAGGCCGACTACCTCGACTCGGGGCTGACCACGGTCGAGTGCCGTACCTGCGGCACCTGCGTGCTGGTGCGTAAGAACAGTTTGAAACACACCAGCGTCCAGTGGATGGGCGACCCGGCACAGACATGTCCCACGTTCCGGGACCGCGCGGCCGCCGGAGAACCCACGGCCATCCAGGACGGTTGCCCCCGTCTGCGCGACAGCATCAACCACGCGGTGATGGAAGGGCTGCTCGAAGTGCGTGATCACGTCGAGTAGCCGTCCCCAGCCCCTCGTCCCCACCCCGCACGACCGCGCCCGATGTCACATTCGTTCAATCTGACTGAACGAGTGTGACATTGGGCGGCGGTCGTGTAAACC
>NZ_JBAQEO010000911.1:0-10080 GCF_049286785.1 Rhodococcus sp. (in: high G+C Gram-positive bacteria)
CCGGCGCACTCGGAGGCGATGATCAAATGGGCAATGATCGGATTGATGGCCCGACGACTCGCCCCCGCACGCGGACGACGCCCCTGGCAGTCGACCCGCGCGGCGTGACACTTTCAGAACACTTTCTTAGATTTCGCGGGCATCATAGCGGCGCTAGTCGCGGCCGGAGCTGCGTGGCTCGCCCTGAAGCAGTACTCCCAGCTGACATCCGCATACCGTGTAGCCGCGATAGAACTTGCACTTCAAGCCGACGTGCTGAAAGCAGTCGATGAGGCTGGATGGCCGCAGGCGGTTGCAGATGCAGAGGAAGCGATTAGTCGCGAACACACCATGTGGCTCGCTTCGCGAGGGGAAGAGCCGCTTCCTTCGCCGCCGAACCCGAACGGAGCGTGACATGATCCTCGTGCCTCGTGCCTCGTGCCCGCGGCAGCGAAAGTACACAATCTCAAGATCCAAGGGCGTGCCATGCGCGAGGGCAGGCTAGGTCGCTGGACTCGCAAACCGGCACAACGCACGCGACAACCAACTCTAGGTCGAGGATCGAATCGGCGACGGCACTCATCGAGGCACTTTCTGCGCAGCCCTAACCGCGGCGGGCCGCGGCCTGGCCGCTTGATGTGCTGAGGAAGAGAGGTCGCTGTCAGGCTCTGCATGACTCACCTGCTAATTCCGGGTATGACCAAGTTGAAATGATCGGCGCAGGGGGTCTGAGGCTCGTGGTGCGGAAACGAAATTTTCCGCAGCATCGACGCCGAAACCGCACGTCGCGCCGCGTTTTCCGGTGCAGCAGTTCTGTCGGTAGGTGCCGGTAGGGTCCGCGGTTGTGACGATCGAACAGACCGCCGGGACCCGCACCGCCGCACCGGAGATCATCCCCGCCGACGAGTGGGGGTTGGCGCCGGAGCTGACCGAGGACGCCGCAGCCCGGATCGCCGGTGCGGTGTCCTCGTCGCGGGCCGAGGGAACCCGACGCACCTACGCGTCGGCGTGGCGCCGATTCGAGAAGTGGTGCACCGTCAATGGGCACACCGCCCTCCCAGCGCACCCGATGACCGTGGCCGCGTACCTCGTCGACGCCGCCGACACCTACGACACGGTGGGGGAGCGGGCTTACTCCCCGTCCACGCTGGCCCGCTGGGTGGCGGCCATCGGCTACCACCACCGTGCCACCGGGCACCCCACCCCGCACACCCACGAGCTGGTGCGATCCACGCTGTCCGGGATCCGCCGCACCTACGCCGCCGCCGGCGACCGCCCCCGCACCCCGCGGGCGCCGCTGCTGGTCGACGACATCGTCACCATCGTCCACTCCGCCCGGCAGGCTGTTACCGGCTGGGCGGCCGAGGTCCACGAACGCCGCGACACCGCACTGCTGCTGATGGGCTTCGCCGGCGCCTTCCGCCGCAGCGAACTCGTCGCCCTGAACTGCGGCGACGTCAGCGTGCACCGCCTGGACGGAATCCACATCCGGTTACGCCGGTCGAAGACCGACCAGGAAGGCGCAGGCACGATCAAGGCCTTGCCGTTCACCACCTCACACACCAGCTGCCCACCATGCGCGTACTTCCGGTGGGCACAGGTCGTGGCCGCGTTCGACCTCACCGGCCGACCGGGGGTGATCCGGTTGCTGCGCACCACCCCGGCGTTCGAGGGGCATGTGTGCCGGGGGGCCCTACCGCGAATGCGGGCGCATGCGCCGTTGTTCCGGTCGATCCACAAGAACGGCAACCTCTCCGAGACCGCGCTGTCGGGGGCGTCGGTGCATGCGGCGATCCGCCGCCGCGCCCAAGCGGCCGGGTACGACGAGAATGTCGTCGCCCAACTCGGTGGGCATTCGTTGCGGGCGGGGTTCGTCACCCAGGCGTTCCGCAACGGCGCGGACGCGCACGCCATCATGCGCCAGACCGGGCACAGTCACCCGGCCACGGTGGAGATCTATGCCCGGGAGAACGCCCCGCTGATCGGCAACGCCGTCACCGAGATCGGCCTTTAGCGACTCCATGAGCATTGACGCAGAAAGCTTCCCGCCGCCCGGTAACAGCCCAGCCGTCGCCCGCCGGTACGCCCACGATTGGGCGCTCTTCGCCGACTGGTGCTCGGCCTGCGACTACCGCATGTTGCCGGCGCACCCGGCCACCGTGGCGGAGTTCCTCGCCGACCACCCGGCCGCCCACAGCACTCAGCGGCGCCGGATTACCGCAATCAACACCGTCCATGCGGCCAACGGGCATCAGTCGCCCGGACGCAGCGAGACCATCCGGCAGATGTTGGGCGCGGCTCGAGCGGAACGCCTGGCGAGGGTCGCGGCCGTTGCCTGGCAGCGGATCCCGCGGATCCCGGTAACAGGGTGGCCGGGAGGGTTGTTCGGCCGCCGGGACGCCCTCATCCTCGCCCTGGTCGCCGTCGGCCTGAGTTTCGAGCAGATTGCCCGGTTGCGCCGCGCCGACGTCGCAATCGACGCAGAAGCGCTGGTGATCGGTGTGGAGGGGCAGTGGATTCGTGTGGCCGCTTCGTCCACTGGCGACGTGTCTGCGGTGGAGGTGTATCGGAACTGGGTCGAGATCCTCGGCTTCCTCGACCGCTACCCGAGCGCTCGGCTCCTCGCCGGCCGCCTCGACACGAAAGCGGACCTGTCCGCCTTCGCGAAGTCGGCCCGCCACGACACTCGGCCACTGCTGAGCCCCATCGACAGGTGGGGACACACCCCCCTTGCGCCGACCGCGTTGTCCGGGCAGTCCGTCGCGACCATCGCCCGCGCTCACCTGAACGGGCAGGCTCCCAATCACAAGCGGCCGTCGACGCGGCGACGTACCGTACCGGCACAGGCCGAGAGTGCCACGGGCCCCGGCGTCGTCGACATCGAGCTGGACCAGGGGTACTACGACCGCGGCATCCACGCGCGCCGCGACGCCCATACCCACCTCGAGGACGTCAGCGACATCCTCGACGGCATCGAGGATGAGGCCGACAGGCTCCTGGCCGACCTTCTCGCCATCCTCGACACGCCCGAGCTCGAGACATGAAGGTTCGTCGTCACCTTCGAGGTCCGCCCTCGGTGCGGGCGTCCAGGTAGTCGGCGAGCAACGGTAGGCGCGTAAACCCCGGTCGGTTCACCAGATGACCCAGCCCGATTCGGAGCGCCCGGGGCTCATTAGGTGCTGGTTGAATTGTGACTGCGGTACACCCCCGGTAACAGCTCTCCGAGGAGTTTCTGGGCGAGGTCGGGGTTGTTGAGGATTTGGGCCGAAAGGTCGGTGGAGGATTCCATGGCCCCGATGACGGCGCTGACAAACTCGTTCTGTAGGTCTGGGGACGCGGAGAACTGGGACAGCGAGTTGGCCTGCGCCTGCTGTTTCAGGGTTTCGCTCTCCTCGAGCTTGTCACGGACATGGGTGATGACGTTACGGACGCTGGCCTCGGAATGATCGCCGGAGAACAGGTCGTTGATCTTGTCGATGATCTCCGCCATCGCGACCATCTCCGGATCCCGCACGACCCCGGTGCCCGCTTCCTTGGACGGCTGCAGTTCCACACCGGCGGTGAGTTTGCCATCGATGGTGGCCTTCTCGTGCTGGCCGATGTAGTCGATCTGCACCGTGGACAGGTCGATCGGATCCTTCTGCACACGGTCGGTCAGCTGCGGCGCAAGGTGTTTGAGGTAGATCGCCAGCTTCTCGAGCCAGGGATCTTCGTAGTCGAAGAGCTGGGAGAGGAAGTCGTACTGCTTGATGTAGGTGCCGACGTCCTTGCGGAACATCGCCAACTCCTCGACGGCCACGGCGTCCCCAGCCTCGAGGGCTTCGCGTTGCCGGACGTCGTGCCGGTCGACGGCGGGTTTGATCCAGCGTTCGAGGGCGTTGTGACCCTTCTTCGCCAGGTAATCCTCGACCAGGGCATTGACCTCGGAGGCTTCATAGATCCCGACGACGGAGATTTTGCGTTCGGTGGCGTGGACGATGTTCGGGTCGGTCACATCAGCGAGCGTGGTGACTTCGTAGTACTTGGAGAACTCATCGACGATGTCACCGACATCGTTGGTGAAATCGAGGACGAACGTCTGGTCCTTCTTCGGCGGATAGATGCGGTTCAGGCGTGAGAGAGTCTGCACGGCGGCGACCCCGGAGAGCTTCTTGTCGACGTACATCGCCACCAGCTTCGGTTGATCGAACCCGGTCTGGAACTTGTTGGCGACCAGCATCACCTGGTACTCATCGGTGGCGAACGCGTCGCGCAGGTCGCGGCCTTTCAGGCCGGGGTTGGAATTGCTCTCGGTGAACGGATCCGGCCCGGAGTCGAGGTCGGTGACCTCCCCGGAGAACGCGACCAGGGCGGCGACATTCGTGTAGCCGTGCTCGGCGACGTAGGCGTCGAACGCTTTCTTGTACCGCACCGCGGCCTTACGGGAGCTGGTGACAACCATCGCCTTGGCCTGACCATCCAACCGCCAGGCGACGTTGTCGCGGAAGTGCTCGACGATGATCTGCACCTTCTGGGCGATGTTCGTCGGATGCAGCTTCACCCAGTTCATCACCGACTTGATCGCGGCGGACTTGTCCACCAGGTCCGGCTCGCCGGAGCCACCGGATACCGCGACGGTCCCACTGTTGGGGGTCTCCTCGGTCGAATAGGTCTTGCCGCCATGGGAGAGCCGGAACGCGGTCTTGTACGGGGTGTAGTTGCGGAGCACGTCGAGGATGAAGCCCTCGTCGATGGCCTGCTGCATCGAGTACAGGTGGAACGGCACCGGTTTGCCGTCCGGGCCGGGCCGGCCGAACAGCTCCATCGTTTTCGTCTTCGGGGTGGCGGTGAACGCGAAGAACGAGATGTTCGACGCCGACGCCCGCGCCTTGGTTTCGGCGGCCAGGACGTCCTCGGCGTCCACGGTGCCGCCGTCGGACAGTTCCGCGAGTTCGGACTCGGACAAGACGGCCTTGAGTTTCTTCGACGCCTCACCGGCCTGCGAGGAATGGGCCTCGTCGGCGATGATCGCGAAACTCTTGCCCTTCAATGCCTTGCGGTCGCTGATGGCGTCCAGGGCATAGGGGAAGGTTTGGATGGTGACGATGATGATGTTGGTGCCCGACTCGAGGGCCTGCGCCAGCAGCTGAGACTTCGAACCGCCGAGACCATCGATGTGGGCGACGACCCCGGAACGCTTCTCGATCTGGTTGATCGACTCCTGCAGCTGCGAGTCGAGGACGGTGCGGTCGGTGACGACGATAACCGAATCGAACACCTTCTTGTCCACGTCGTCGTGCAGGTTCGCCAACCGTTGTGCCAGCCATGAAATGCTGTTCGTCTTCCCCGAACCCGCGGAGTGCTGGATCAGGTACTTGTGGCCGGAGCCTTCGGTGCGGGCGGACTCGACAAGCTGGGTGACCGCCTCCCACTGGTGATAACGCGGGAAGAGCATCGTCTGCTTGCGGGTCCTTTTTCCCGTCTGCGGGTCGACGCTCTCGGAGACCTCGAGGTGCATGAACCGGCCGAGGATATCCAGCCAGGTGTCCTTCTGCAGGATCGTTTCCCACAGGTACGCGGTCGGTGATCCGTCCGGGTTGGGCGGGTTGCCCGCATGGTGGTTATTGCCCCGGTTGAACGGCAGAAAGTAGGTGTCGTCGCCGGCGAGTTTGGTGCTCATCTGCACCTGTTCGTTGGAGACCGCGAAGTGCACCAGGGCGCGGGTGCCGAACTGCAGCAACGGCTCACCCTTAGGTGAGCGGGCGGTCTTGTACTGTTGCACCGCGTCAGCGACCGACTGGGTGAAATCGGTCTTGAGTTCCGCAGTCGCGACGGGGATCCCATTGACGAAGAACACCAGGTCGATAGACTTCTTCGGCGCGGTGACCGAGTAGTGGACCTGCCGCATCACCCTCAATCGCACCGCCTCGTACTTGCCGGCGGTGGTGGCATTGAGCCCCGTGTTCGGTTTGAACTGGCACATCGAGAACTGAGCGTTGAAGTCCTTGAACCCCCGCCGCAACACCGCCAATGTGCCACCGTCCGCCTTCAGATCTGCCGATAGCGCCTGCGCAATCCGCTTCAGAAGACCCTGGGCGGCCTTCTTTCGAGTCTCCGGGTCGGCCTCTGGGCTAATGCGTTTGGCCAGCTGGTCGGGCTGTGTGTCGGCCAGCCAGCCGAGCACATCTTCCGGAAACAGCGCCAGTTCCCGGTCATAACCGGTGTCGGTGGGTGAGTACCGCCAGCCATGGTCGGTGAGGTGCTGGCAGATCTCGTTCTCGAATTCGATCTCGTTGTGCTGCGCCATAACCTAGGCTGCCCCTCGAACATCGATCTTGCCGGTCACGGCATCTGTGATCAAGGCTGCGCGATACTCGCGAAGTGTCTCGATTACCTCGGCTGCCTTTGCGATTAGTGCATCAATTTTGGTGCAGCGATCGTCAAGGAAGTCAACGATCTCAGCCTGTTCCTGCGATGGGGGAAAGCCGGCCCGTTCGTCCAAATAGCTCTGCTGATCAAGGTTCTGGATGCCCGTGTTCTGCTTAATCGAAGGGTAAGTCAGCCGTGACGTGTATAGACAGTGATGCACGTATGTCCAGAACTTCGGGTGCTGGCCCGGAGAAAGAACGACTCGTGCCACGAAGTTTGAGCACACGGCTGGCGTATCGGAGTCGTAGACTACGACGAAGCCGACCGGGTTTCTATCGCCGCCTCCGGACTTCTCCAGTAGAAGATTGCCCCGGCGTAGGAGCCGTCCGTTGCGTTCTGAGGCTGAGATTTTTCGGAATGTGATGCTACGGTCGTGAATCGCGAGCTGTGGGCGATCAAAGTCGGCCACACGAACGCAGCGGATGTCGTCTTCGCTGCCGTCCGGGTCGCTGCCCCAGATACCATTCCGGGCCGACTCTACCGAATGTTTGAGACGGTCAACGGACCAGTGAACGGGTATCGCACCTAGCCATTCGACTCCGGACTCTTTCAGCTCGACGTTTGGGTTGATGCCTTTGGTGACGGCACGGGTGACGGTGGCGGTGCGGTCCTCGCGGAGGGTGACGATGAGCTGTTCATGCTTGCCGATCAGCGCATCGAGCTTCTCTGTCTCGTGATTGAGAAAATTCACGATAGTGTGCTGTTCAGCCGCAGACGGGATCCCTACCCAGAAGTTTCGAACAAATTCGTCCGGTACTCGTTTCAGTCCTCCGGCGCCCGTCATTGCACCAACGCCTGATTGTTTGAACCGATTGCTCTGTACTAGATAGCCGATGAATTGCTGGCTGAGTGCCATGGTGGGTCGAATTGTGGTGACTTCGCTGGTTCCGAATCCGTGCCCAGTAGGGAGCTCATTGATCAGTGCGCCCTTTCCATTTTCAAAACATGGTGTGACCTTCGCGAAGAGGACATCCCCGTCCTCAAAGTAGGTGTACCCGGTAAGTAGGTCCTCGACAGGGCGTGATCGGCTTAGATCTAGTGACCAGTCTTCTCCAATCGCCTCCATCGGCAGGAACGGCACTACAGTGGCCCCTGCCGCGCGTACTTCTGGAGGCGCCGTTGGATTTAACTTGACGTGGTGTCGTAATCGCGCTGGCTGCCATTCCTGCGGGATGTCGCCTAGTTCAGCAGTTGTGGACTCCGTGTACGCCGGGTACGCAGGCCAGTTCATGCGCCGACCTCGCCAAGCATGGCCTGGATCTCCGCTACTAAGACACGTAGGTCCCTCTGGATTTCGTCGAGTGGCCTGGGCGGGGTGTACCGGTAGAAGTGCCGGGTAAACGGGATTTCGTAGCCGACCTTGGTCTTGTCATGGTCGATCCAGGCATCCGGCACGTGGGGGAGGACCTCGCGTTCGAAGTACCCTTGGATGTCCTGCGTGAGCGGCACGTTCTCGGTGTCGCGCAGCGACGGGTCCGGCTCGGGCTCACCCTGCGCATTGGTGCAGATCACTGCGGAGTCGTCGTGTTCGCCGATGCTCGACCAGACCGTCTTAACCAGGGCGGCCGGGGGCTTCACGATCCCGGCGTTGCGCAGTGCGTCCTTGAGTTCGACGACGAATGCGTCGCGGTCCTTCCACTCCCACCCGATCAGCGACGTGAGCGCGTTACGGATAGCGGCCTGCTCTCCATCTTTCAACTTCGCGATCGATTTCACTGAGAGGATGTCGTCGATCTTGTCTGAGGTGATTTCGAAGCGCAGCTGCAGCGGTCGTTCGACGGTGATGGTGGAGTAGCCGAATTCCTTGCCATCGAAGACCTTCGAGATCGACGGCGCCTCATCCGTACCGTCATCGTCGATGAAGTCGTCATACAGCTTGGTAATTGTCGCAAGGTCCTGCTCGCGCAATTCCTTACGTTTGGCCCCGAGGGATTTGCGCATTTTACCGAACATATCGACGGCGTTGACGAGCTGGACCTTGCCCTTACGCTGCGCGGGCTTGGTGTTGTCGAGGATCCAGATGTAGGTCGAGATGCCGGTGTTGTAGAACATGTCGGTCGGTAGGGCGATGATCGCGTCGAGCAGGTCGTTCTCGATGATCCACTGGCGAATGTTCGACTCACCGGATCCGGCGCCGCCGGTGAACAGCGGCGAACCGTTGAGGACCATCGCCAGGCGGCTGCCCTTGTCCTTGGGCCCGTGGACGGGGCGCATCTTGGAGATCAGGTGCATCAAGAACAGCAGTGACCCGTCGGATATCCGGGGCAGGCCGGGGCCGAAGCGTCCGGCATGGCCGCGCTGCTCGTGCTCGTCAGTGACACTTTTTTGCTGGGTTTTCCATTCGACCCCGAACGGGGGGTTGGAGAGCAGGAAGTCGAAGTGACGGCCGGAGAAGCCGTCGTCGGTGAGGGTGTCGCCGAGATAGATGTTGTCGACGCCCTGACCTTTGACGATCATGTCGGATTTACACATGGCGTAGGAGCGGGCGTTGATCTCCTGCCCATACAGGACAGGCTTGGCATCGGGGTTCATCGTGGTGAGGTGGTCGTAAGCTACCGAGAGCATCCCGCCGGTGCCGGCGGCGGGGTCGTAGATTTCCCGCACGATGCCCGGTTTGGTGAGCTCGAGGTCCTTTTCGGCGAACAAGACATCGACCATGAGGGCGATCACCTCACGCGGGGTGAAGTGGTCACCGGCCTGGGCGTTGTTGGATTCGGCGAACTTGCGGATGAGTTCTTCGAAGATGTAACCCATGTCGTGCCCGGACACCACGTTCGGGTGCAGGTCGACGTTCGAAAATTCTTTGACGATCAGGTACAGCCGGTCCTTCTTCTCCAGCTCGGCGATCAGGGCCGGCAGCGCGAAGCCCTCGAACACGTCGCGGACGTTGGGGGAGAAGTGCTCGATGTAGTCGACGAGGTTGTCGGCGAGCCCTTCCGGATCGGCGGCGAGCTTGGCGAAGTCCCACTTGGAGGTGTTGAAGAACGGCAGGTTGAACTTGGATTTGAGCACGATCCCGGGATCGACACCGAGTCCCTGGATGTTGCTGTATTCGGCCAGCACCTGGTCCTTGGTGGGGGCGAGGATGGCGTCGAGGCGACGCAGGATCGTGAACGGCAAGATCACGTCGCCGTACTGGTTCGGCTGGTACGGGCCGCGCAGCAGGTTCGCGATGTTCCAGATCAGGGTCGCGTTCGTCTTCGCCATGTGGGGTGGGGCTCCTTGGTTCGATGTGCCGAACAAAGTTACCGCGAGCAACCAGCTGGTATTCACCAAGCTGTCTCACGTGTTTCTGCTGTTTCGACGAACCACGGCAGCGAGGCAGTCGCCATGCGAGGACGGCGGGTCGAGTTGTCAAGATGGGGAATCACCGACACCCTCGAACACGGCGTACGGGTGACCGTTCGAAACTTGGCGATCAGTCGAACGGGACTGGCGCAGCCCTGTGAGCACTACATGGGACCGCGATGACGCCGCCCGATCATCGCGGGCAGTGATCGATCATCGTGTGTCGGATTGATCGTCGGTCCGGGGCAGAACGACGTCGAACCGGTACCCACACCCACACCCACACCCACTCCAACTCGCCGCCGCGATCGCGGATTCGAGACCGAATCACGAAGCTCCGGCGGTCTCGATCATCACGGCAACCGCGAGCGGGCCAGTACTGATTCAGGCTGGAGCAAGGCCGGA
>NZ_JBAQEO010000912.1:0-3088 GCF_049286785.1 Rhodococcus sp. (in: high G+C Gram-positive bacteria)
GATGAAGGCGGCCATGTCCAGCCACCTCCGATCCATCAAGGAGCTCCTCAACGTCGAGCAACGGCCCGACGAAGAGAGCGAGCTCGCCTTCGAGCGGGAACCGGAACTCGACCGCGAACACGGCCGAGACACCGCGCACGCGGTCTAGATCCGCCCGGCAGCGGCGCCGAACAGAGAAAGAGGTCGCCACCCCGCCGATCCGAGAAGGTTTCTCGGATCAGGGCGACGGGGAAATCTCCCCGTCGACCATGGCAGTGGGTGGCGACCTCTTTCTCGTCGCTCGGGCAGTGTAGAACAGGCCTACGACACACCTAACGTCCGCCTGCAACACGGAGGTTCGCTGGTCCCCGAGATCAGTTTGCGTTCCGTGTTGGTGCCAACGGCCGGTGATCGATCGGAGTGTCGGTAGCCGCGAATCCGGAATCGTTATGACACGCGTCGACGCGGCCGCTGCCCGCGAGCCCGTGCATTGCGCACCATCCCGCGAAGACCATCGGGATGATCATCGGCCCCACGTCCTCCGATTATGGCTGCGGTGGAACTCATCGCGAGAGACCTTTCGGTCGTCGAGCGCATCAATTGCTCAGTCGGTGATTAGCGCCTCCGACCACCATGCCGGGGGAGGCGGCGGAGCGGACAAGGGCGGACCCGTCACCTTCGTCGGGCCGACGACGGGCCAGGCCGCCGGATCGACGATGGCCTGCCTGGTGATCACGGCGTCCGTCCCGATGTCGAAAACCGTGAGGTCCTGCGCAATTGTGACGGGACCGTCGTACCGGGCTCGCATCTCCGCATACACGGGACCGACCGTCTCGTGGTCGACTGCCAGGTGCCACATGACCGACATCCGCGCACCGGCTCGGGCGAAAACACTTCCCGCCATCGTCGGACTGGTATGCGAGTCGTTGACGACCCGCTCCGCGAACTCCAGCGGAACGCCTGCCTTCCGCGCGAACACCGACGCCGACGGGAACGTCTCGTGGACGAGCAGATCGGCACCGTCACACGCTGCCACCAGGGGGCGGCACGGCCGGGTGTCGCCTGAGAAGACGACACTGCGGCCGTTGTAGTCCAGTCGGTAGCCGACCGCGCCGTTGATGATGTGGATCACGGGAAACGAGGTGACCTGAATACCATTGCGGTCGTACACAGTGGCGGTCCGGTCCCAGGGAACCTCGGTGGTCTCGGTGTGGGCGCCGGACTGACCGGGGTGCCCACACAGAGACTGCATGTCCCATGCGTGCGCGGCCTCGAGATGCGTCGTGTAGGCACGGGTTCCGAGTTCGGGAACCTCGCCTGCCGGTCCCCAGACCTCGACCGGGTCACGCCGACCTGCCTTGGCCAGACTCCACACAAGCGTCGGCATGTCGCCGACGTGATCTGCGTGCAGATGCGACAGGAACACCTTCGTCGTCTCCGTCACCGGCAATCGGAGTCCGTTGTAGTTCGCCAGCGCCCCCGAACCGAGGTCGAAGAAGAACCGGTCCCGCTCGGGATTACCCACCTCGATCAGCAACGACGCCGACGCCTGGCTGGGTTTGACGAACGGGTCTCCGGAGCCGAGTACGGTGACCCGGATCTGTCCGTCTGGCACCGACTCTGCACTCGGTGTCAAGACCGGAGCACCAGCCGACGGTCTCGATCCCACTACCGGTGTTGTCGTCAACGGTGACCCGCCTTCGAATGCAAGCTCGGTCAACTCGGTGATCTCGGTAGCCATGGCCCACCCCTCAGATCGGTACACTCATTGTGGCTCTTCAATCTTGAGCGGGCAACCTGGGATTTGAGGGTTTTCGGCGCGTCGACCTGCTGAGAGCCCTTGGTCTCCTGAAGTCTGGATGTTGCGACACATTCCGACCGCAGAAGGACCAAGGGTTTGACCGAGAGTACGACACTGTTGTTTGGGCTGCCAGGAGTACGCGTACTCAGCGTGTCCCAGGACGCGGACGGCACACGACCAGTGGAGCTGGCCACCGACGAGGACACCGCCGCGGCATGCCCCTGCTGCGGGGTTTTCTCGACTTCCGTCAAGGAACGCGTGTCCACCAGGCCGAAGGACATCCCCTACGGAGAAGACCGAATACTGCTGCGATGGAGCAAAACCAGGTGGCGCTGCCGGGAGGACTACTGCACCCGAACATCGTTCACCGAAGCGATCGAGCAGATCCCACGACGTGCCCGCACCACCGTACGACTACGCACCCAGATCGGCACGGCGATCGGGTGACGCCGCCAGATCGGTATCCGAGGTGGCCACCGCCCACGGTGTGTCCTGGCCGACCGCGCACCGCGCGTTCGTCGAACACGCCGATCGCCTTCTGGCCGAACCCGCGCCGGTGCGGGTCCTCGGGATCGATGAGTCCCCCATGGACTTCGTCCAGGGAGGGACCCCCACCGCCGCGGTAAGCCCAGGTGGGAGTACTGCAAGAACGTCGAGAGGTGGGTTCGGTCGACCCCTGGGATACCGGCTTCGTCGACCTGTCCGGCAACCAGGGGCCTGCTGCCGAACGCGACCCTGGTGGTCGATCATTTCCATCTGGTTCAGTTGGCGAACGACGCGGTCACCAAGGTCCGCCGGCGCATCACCTGGGAACTCAAAGACCGCCGAGGCGGAAAGCGGGATCCGGAATGGGCGAATCGGCGCCGATTGCTCACCGCACGAGAACGACTCTCGGACAGGAACTTCGCGAAGATGTGGAACGTGATCGTCGACGAGGACCCCACCGCCCAGATTCTGTCGGCGTACATCGCGAAGTAAGAACTCCGCACGCTGCTGTCGACCGTCAAGACCGGCGGCGATCCCCATCTGACCCGGCACCGGCTGCACCGGTTCCTCACCTGGTGTATCGATTCGCGCATCCCCGAACTACTCACGTTGGCGAAGACCGTCGATGCGTGGTGGCCGGAGATCCACGCGTTCGTGACCACTGGAATCACCAATGCTCGGACCGAGGGCTACAACCAATACCGTTCAGTTAGAGGGTTGTGCGGTATCGTGTCGGCGTGCCGCGTAGTGGATGGGTGAAGCCGGAGTCGGATCGTCGGCTGTCGGATCTAGTGTCGGTAGGGTTGCTGACCAGGGTGTTTC
>NZ_JBAQEO010000913.1:0-13660 GCF_049286785.1 Rhodococcus sp. (in: high G+C Gram-positive bacteria)
GCTGCACACTCGGCGAGCGGATCTAGACGATGAGGCCGGCGGTCTGGGTGCGGGCGCGGTCGAAGCGTGCGGAGACGTCGTTCCAGTTGACGATGTTCCAGAAGGCGTTGACGTAGTCGCCCTTGACGTTCTGGTAGTCGAGGTAAAAGGCGTGCTCCCACATGTCGAGAAGCAACAGCGGCGTGAGGCCGATCGGGATGTTGCCCTGCTGGTCGTACAGCTGGACGATGAGGAGACGCTGCCCGATGGAGTCCCAGGCGAGGATGGACCAGCCGGAACCCTGGATAGCGTTGGCGTTGGCCGAGAAGTGGTTGCGGAAAGCGTCGAAGCTGCCGAACTGATCGTCGATCGCGGCACCGAGCTCACCCGTCGGCTTGTCGCCACCCTCGGGGGACAGGTTGTTCCAGAACACGGTGTGGTTGGTGTGGCCACCGAGGTGGAAAGCGAGATTCTTCTCGTGCAGGTTGACCACGGCAGGCAGGGTGTCGGACTCGCGAAGCTCGGCCAGCTTCTCGAGCGCCGTGTTGGCGCCGGTCACATAAGCGGCGTGGTGCTTGTCGTGATGCAGCTCCATGATCTTGCCGGAGATGTGCGGCTCGAGAGCTGCGTAGTCGTACGGGAGTTCCGGCAGCGTGTAAACAGACACGAGGGTCCCTTCTTTGCGGGCTGGTGAGCCCTGGTGTTTTTCCGGGTGTGACAACGCGCGTAGCACGCGACATGCACCCGCATTGTCGAATCGTTCTTCGGGTATATACCCAATCTCATTGGTACACCGTGCGCAACATCTGAGCTCAGGGGGTGATTCCCACAGAATAAAGTTCGGGTAACCGAAAAATGTCCCGAACAGAGGAGCCGGAAGATGTCAAGAATTCGTCCGACGGGTGAATGGAACCTTAAGCTGGCGCGGTGCCGTCACTGATATCTGTTACAGATTCCCGCGCGGCCGCGCCGCGCGTGGAGTTGACGGGCGCGAACCTGCTCCGCTTCATGGCAGTACTGGCCGTCATTTATTCCCACATCTCCTTCTATCTGATCGACGACCTCGGAACCGGATGGTGGTTCATCGACGTCGTCTACGAAATTGTCATCGCACGCGGCGGTCTCAACCAGCATCTGTCGTTTCTCGGTGTCGCCGTCTTCATGACTCTGACGGGTGCCCTGATCACTCGTTCCGCCATTCGGTACGAGTCCGGGTATTTCCTCTTCACCCGGCTCGGGCGCATTCTTCCCACGTTCTGGGTGGCCATCGCCTCGGCGATCGTTCTCGTGCGACTGGGCATCAACGGCATGTTCAGCGGTCAGGACGGGATCTCCGGCCCCGAGGCTGCCCTGAGTTTCGTGCTCGGAGGTTTCTTCCTGAAACCCGAGGTGGCCGTTCTCGGTGTCACCTGGACGCTGGCCGTGCAGATTCTCTTCTACTTCGCCTGTGTGGCTGCGCGGCCGGTTCTGCGCACGGTCCCGATTGCGATGCCGCTCGCCGGCGCCGCGATCTGCTCGTTGATCCTTCTGTACAACCTCTACGTGCCGCAGCCGTACACGGTGCCGATGCTCTCCAAGATCGCGGCCACACTGCCCGCGGTCTTCCTCGGTCAGATCATCTACCTCGGCTGGGCCCGGCTCGCCGAGGTCCGCTGGATCGTCGTGGCGGCGCTGGCGCAGGTCGAGGTCATCCGGCTGGCCACGGATTTCCGGGTGTACTGGGCGGGCGAGCATTACCTGTGGACATTTGCGGTGGTCACCGCCTGCGTGGTGCTGATAGGCCGCTACGACGGTCCCGCGACGCGCTGGCCCGTCGTCCGGTGGACGGCCGAACGAGGCTACGTGATCTATCTCGTCCACACCCTGATCCTGTACCGGGTCTACGAGAACGCCGTCGGTTATCTGGGGACCACCGGTGCCGTGACGGTATTTCTTGCGGTGACGGCCGTGGTGGCGGAAGTCGTGTACCGATGGGTGGAACTCCCGGCCACGCGGTGGGTCGCCGCTCGCGCCGCGCGGATGCGGCGGACCTCCTCGGCGCTCGCTCAGGAGGCGCCCGCCACTTCGCGCGTAGCATCGAATCATGTCTTGGTACGACGAGCTTCTGGGTCGAGCAACCGCTGAGTCCGTCATGGTCACCGCCGAGGATGCGCTTCCGGGCCGCGAGCAGTCGATGCCCGTGCCAGCCGCGCACTTCGTGAACGGTCACCCGCTACAACCACCATTTCCCGAAGGGATGCAGACCGCAGTCCTGGGCATGGGATGTTTCTGGGGCGCCGAGAAGGAGTTCTGGCAACTCGACGGCGTGTACACCACCGCTGCGGGATACGCGGGCGGCTACACCCCCAACCCCACTTACGAGGAGACCTGCTCCGGCCGCACCGGCCACACCGAGGTGGTGCTCGTGGTGTTCGACCCGAGCGTGATTTCGTACGCGGAGATCCTGAAGGAGTTCTGGGAGAACCACGATCCCACCCAGGGGATGCGGCAGGGTAACGATCAAGGGACGCAGTACCGCTCGGCCATCTACACGTTGAACGAGGAGCAGGTGGAGATTGCCGAGGCCACCGCCGAGGCGTTCGAGAAGCGTCTCGCCGAGGCCGGCTACGGCGCAATCACCACCGAGATCGCGCCGCTCACCCAGTTCTACTACGCGGAGGACTATCACCAGCAGTACCTGGCCAAGAACCCCGGCGGCTACTGCCCGGTGCACGCCACCGGCGTCAGCTGCCCGGTCGGACTCCTGAAGCAGGACGAGGTGCCCGCGCAGACCGACATCCTGCCGCCGACGTAGGTCCAGCGGGGCGAATTCCCGGAAACCACCCCGGCCGCTGCGAATCGCTGTTAACTTTCTCTCCGTCGGAGCCATACGGGGGGTAAAGGGATGCGTCGAGGTCTGCTGGTTTCTGTCGTGACGGCCGCGTTATTCGCGGTGACGATTTTCACCGACGGGGTGGTGGCAGGTGCGGAGCCTGTCGCACCTGCGCCTGTGGAGCCGCTGCCGGCGACGTTCGTGGACGGAATCGGGATGGAACTGGGGAATCCCGGAGGTTCGGCACCCGGTTCCAACGATTGGACCTGTGTGCCCTCCGAGGAACATCCGGAACCGGTGGTGCTCGTGCACGGGACGGCCGCCAATCGGCAGGACAACTGGGCCTATCTGTCGCCGTTGCTCGCGAACGAAGGCTATTGCGTCTTCGCGCTCACCTACGGCAACTATCCGAACCTTCCGTGGCCGCTGAGTGCCTTCGGTGGTCTCGCGCCGATGGAACAGAGTGCGCAGCAACTCGCGACCTTCGTCGATCAGGTCCTGGACGTGACGGGTGCCGAGAAGGTGAACCTCATCGGTCACTCGCAGGGCACCATCATGCCGACTTACTACATCAACCATCTCGGTGGAAACACCAAGGTGAACAACCACATCTCGCTTGCGCCGCTGTGGGACGGCAGTCATGCGTTCCTCCTCGAAGCCACCTTCTCGGTGTTTGCGCAGGCCGGTCTCCGTGACGAACTCGAGCAACTCGTGCGCATGGTCGGATGCGGCGCGTGCCCGCAGGTTCTGGCAGGTTCCCAGTGGTTCCGTGACCTGCATGTGGACGGCGTATACGCGCCGGAGGTGCACTACACCAACATCATTACCCGCTACGACGAACTCGTCCTGCCCCACACCAGCGGCTACCGGGAAGCACCCAACGCCACCAACATCGTGCTCCAGGACGGATGTGAAGCGGACTGGGCCGAGCACGTCGCCATAGTGAACGACCCGATCGCCGCCGCATACGTGCTCAACACCCTCGATCCGGACAACCCGCGCCCGGTGCCGTGCCAGTCGGTGCCGCCGTTCACCGGATGGTCCCCGGCCGCGCCGCCCGCCGCGTGAGACGCACTCCATCTGAAATACTCGGTGTTTGATCGCACACCCCGTCCCACTTGATCTCGAGTGCGGAGAGTACGACTCTGGATAGAAGCGAAGGCTGTTGGCGAGAGGACCGGATTCGAGATGTGGAAGAGTTCTCGTCTGCGGCGTCGGCCTGCCCACAGCCGGCACAACCCCCTTCTGCGGCGCGCGGACCGGATCGAGAATCTATTCATCCTTGCGGTGATCGTGCTGGCCTTCGCGATGCTGCCCATTGCGATCTTCGTGGGCGTCCGCACCGTCGACAGCCAGGTGGCACTGGCCGAACAACAGGCGCAGGAGTATCGAACGGTCACCGCCACCACCCTCGCCGACTCCGCCGCCGTGACCATGGCCGCGGACACCGCGCCGTCCACTCTCGAGACCGCACCGGCCAAGTGGATGTGGGGCGACGACATCCGTCGTGCCGACATCACCGTCGCACCCTCCACTCCGGCGGGCACGCGGGAGCAGGTGTGGGTCGACGGTGAAGGCGACCTCACCGCGCCACCGATGTCGACGGCCTCCGCGCGGGTGGGCGGTGTGATCGCAGGAATCTTCACCTGGTTCGCGGTCATGATGATCGCTTTCTCCGCGTTCCTCATCGCGAAGGTTTCCCTCAACCGGTCCCGGGATGCGCAGTGGGATCGCGACCTTCGCCGGTTCTTCGATTCCACCACCCGGCACTGACCGGCCCACCGTCACAGCCTGTGCAGTTCCACCTGCCCCAACGACCCGTCCTCGACCGCCGCAGTCATGTAGGTGCAGAACGGTTGTCGTCGTCTGTCCGTGGGTGACCCCGGGTTCAGAAGCCTCAGGCCTGTTTCTGTCGTCGTGCCCCACGGGATGTGGCTGTGCCCGAAGACGAGGACGTCGGTATCCGGATAGGCGGCGGACATCCGCCTCTCCCGCCCCGCCGCCGCGCCGGTCTCGTGAACGACGGTGAAGCGCACACCCGCCAGTGTCACGTCGGCTCTCTCGGTCATGCGCGCACGCAATTCGTCGCCGTCGTTGTTGCCCCAGCACGCCACGAGGCGGGCTGCCCGCTCGGACAGCGTGTCGTACAACGAGACGTCGATCCAGTCGCCCGCGTGGACCACGACATCGGCCCGGTCGACCTCGTCCCACACCCGGCCGGGCAGATCCCGCCCCCGCTGGGGGACGTGGGTGTCGGCGAGGAGCAGCAGTTTCACGGGCGTCATCCGAGTTGAGGGATGACCCCGCTCGCCACCAGTTCCAGTTGATCCAGGTCGCTCAGGTCCAGGGTCTGCAGGTAGATGCGCTGCACACCGGCCTCGGCGTAGCGTCCGATCTTGTCGACCAGTTCGGCCGGCGAACCGGCGAGACCGTTCTCGCGAAGTTCGTCCACCTCCCGCCCGATCCGTGCGGCGCGCCGGGCGATCTCCTCCTCGCTGCAACCGCAGCACAATACGAGTGCGCTGGAGTACACCAACTCGGATGGGTCGCGGTCGATCGCCTTGCACGCCAGCCGCACCCGCTCGAAGACCTCACGCGTCTCGTCTACAGACTGGAAGGGGACGTTGAACTCGTCCGCATACTTCGCCGCGAGCGCGGGCGTCTTCTTCTTGCCGGTGCCGCCGATCAGGATCGGCGGACCCTGTGGTTGCCGGGGTTTGGGGAGTGCGGGCGAATCCTGAAGGCGCAGATGCGTTCCATCGTAGGAGAACGTCTCACCCACCGGTGTGCGCCACAGGCCGGTGATCACGTCGAGCGATTCCTCGAGAAGTGTGAACCGCTCCTTCAGCGAGGGGAACGGGATGCCGTAGGCGAGGTGTTCTTTCTCGAACCAGCCGGCGCCGATACCGAAGTCGACACGGCCCCCGCTCATCTGATCCACCTGCGCCACCGAGACGGCCAGCGGGCCGGGATGACGGAAGGTCGCGGACGTGACCAGCGTGCCGAGACGGATCGTGGACGTCTCGCGGGCCAGGCCGGCGAGGGTGATCCAAGCGTCCGTCGGACCGGGCAGCCCTTCGGCATTCATCGCGAGGTAGTGATCGGACCGGAAGAAAGCGCCGTAACCGAATCGCTCGGCGGCCTGTGCCACGGCCAGAAGCTCGTCGTAGGTGGCGCCCTGCTGAGGTTCGGTGAAGATTCGCAACTCCATGGGGGCCAGTCTGCCCGATCCGTCGTCGGTAGTCTGATTTCATGGCGAAGATCCCGATCACCCTTCCGAAGCCGCTGGCCGACAAGCTGCCCGACTCGGTCGCAACGTCGGCGGCCGGTGTCGTTCCGGTGGTGCGGTTGCAGGGGGTGATCGCCTCCGGGGGCTCGGGATTCGGACGCACCCTGAGCGCAGAGTCGGTCGAGGAACCGCTCCATCGCGCGTTCACCGCACACCGCGCCAAGGCCGTGGCACTCCTCATCAACAGTCCGGGCGGCTCCCCGACGCAGAGTGAATACATCGCCGCGCGCATCCGCCGGCTCGCGACCGAACACGAACTGCCGGTGCTTGCCTTCTGTGAGGACGTCGTGGCGTCCGGCGGTTACTGGCTGGCCTGCGCGGCCGACGAGATCTACGCGACGGCCACCTCGGTGGTCGGCTCCGTGGGTGTCATCTCTGCCGGCTTCGGCTTCTCCGAGTTGATCGATCGTCTCGGCATCGAGCGGCGGCTGCACTCGGCGGGCGAAGCGAAGGCCCGGCTCGACCCGTTCTTCGCGGAGAAGACCGAGGACGTGCAGTGGCTGAATCAGATCCAGGAGGGAATCCACGAGGAGTTCAGTGACTGGGTGGTCGCCCGGCGCGGAAAGAAACTGAGAGCCCCGGAGTCGGACCTGTTCAACGGCGACGTCTGGTTGGGCCGACGCGCAGTGGAACTCGGTGTCGTCGACGGCATCGGCACGCTGCGCGAGGTGCTGGAAAAGCGGTTCCCCGGCGCCACCCTCGAGATGACAGGTCCGCGCCGATCCCTGTTCGCGAAACTCGGGTTTCCCGCGGTCGGCTGGGATGCTGCCGCCGACGCGTTCGTCGGCGCCCTGCACACACGAGTCGCGTGGTCGCGATACGGCCGGTAGCTACAGCGGAGAAGTCATCTCGGAACCACGACACCCACCGGCCCGACGCCGATGCACATCGACAAGCCGGGGGTCAGCGTGCTGACCCGCAATCCGCTACCGCCCCCGGTGAGTCGGACGAACACCGAATTCGGGCCCGCGCGCACCGGCACGCGCACCGGGGCACCCTCCTCCATGGCCACCGCGATCTCGCCGTCGGCACTCGCCAGATAGTTCAATTGCGCCGTCCACTCCCAACCGGTCACCGGACCGTTCATCGGCAGGGACACGAAACTGCGCTGATCCACCAACTGCCCGCACTCCGGCACCGATCCCGGCAGCAGGGCGCGCACCCAGGTGACCTGCGCATCCACCACGTTGCCGTCGTCGTCGACCATCCGAAGTTCGGGGGTGCTGTCGGAGAACTCGGGGCGATCCCGCAACGCCCCGAGAACATGACTCACCAAATTGTTCGGGTACGCCACCGGAAGTAGCACCCAGATCGAAACGGGTTGCTCGAGAATCGGGGCGTCGTCGCGTTCCGCCAGGGACGTGCGCGCCGTCGCGAGGTAGGCGGTGGTCGGGTTCTCCTCCCAGCTACGGGTGAAGGTGTACGTGGACCACAGGCTGCTGGCGACGAAGGCGCCGACGGCAGTGACGGCCACCAACGACTTGGTGCGGTCGGCGACCGGCACGATCCTGCGAGGGGGTGCGCGCAGAATCAGCGCGGTGGCAATCGCGAGAATCACCGCGGTGTCCGTGAAGTAGCGCAGGGTCTGGGCCAGCTCGTAGGTGGTGTCGGCGCCCCACCGGGTGACCACCATCGCGGACAGCGACAGCAGGAAGTACGTCGCGGTCAGTACCCATACCCAGCCGACGCGGCGCTTGCGCCGGACCGTTGTGCACACCGTCGCGCCGAGGACCACCCAGCCTGCGATCACCAGGAGTGTCGGCGGGGAGGTCCAGGGTGGACTCGGTATCCAGCGTTCCCACGACCACGGACCACCCAGCAGTGTCGGGACGAGTCCGCGAGACGTTCCGTGGCGGAACAGTTCGAACGCGCGGGACGTCCCCGCCCACTCGAGCTGCGATGCCACCGTGGATACGTACACCGCCGTCCACATCGCCAGGACAGCCGCACTCGCGATCCACAGGGGAGCGCCCCGGCGCAGTGTCGATCGAACGGGCTGCTTCCGTCCGGTCACCTGGGCCAGGAGGACCACCGTCGCGAACGCGACGAGCGGAACGACCACCGACTTCTCGAAGAACAACAGCGACACGACGAGCACCACGGTCCCCGAGACGGCATAGCGTCGCCGCCGCGTCCGGCACAACTCGAGGGCGTCGCCGGCCACCCACGCCAGCGCGATCTGCAGCGGCAGAGCGTTGAGCGCTGCCGACCACCAGGCGAACGCCGGCACTGTGAGCGGGGAGAAGAGATACAGCACAAGCGGCACCAGCAACGCGGGACGGGTGCCGAGGATCTTGCGGAGCAGCCGCAGCACCGCGAACGACGCGAACGCCTGCAGCGCGATCATGGTCAGCATCGGCAGAAGCCATTGATACGGCGCCAGCCGCGTCGCGATGCCGGCCACCAGGAATGCGGCCGGCATCAGATGGCCGTCGTGGTCGTACAGCAGCAGGTCCGAGGAGAGAAGCGGCAGACTGCCGCCGCGGCCGGCCAGGATCAGATCGTCCCAGTAGAAGTCGCTGTGGACGGCCACCCAGGTACGGACGAGAAGCTGCACGACGATGAGACCGGCGGCGACCGGCGGCACATGGGCAGACCTCAGGAGCCACCGCGATCCGACGTCGTCCGTCATCGGTTCCCGAGATTACAGATCGGGTGGAACCAGAACGCGTGGGGCTGCGTCAGAACAGTTGTCGGGACGCTTTTCGTCCCGACACGGGGAGGGAAGACGACGGCCGGTCCGGAGTTCTCGGGTTGCTTCGCGGGCAGCTCGACAAGGAGGGGTAATTCCGGGCCGCGCCGTCGCGCTCGTTCACTGAGCTGCGGTGTCAAATTCATCCACGGCTGTGGACCGTTCACCCGATGGCTGTCAACAAACATCCATCCGGACCGCGCCTGACCTGTGTAGAAGTTGCCCGGAGACCCTCGCTAACTGTGCATGAACCTGTGGAAACTGTGGATAACTTGCCGATTCCGGTGGTGCAGCTCACACTTTTCCTCGAAAAGGACGATTCGGTCCATGAGCTGCCCGCACTTGCGGGTCGTGACAGAATCGGCGTTGTGAAGTGGGTGCGGAAGTCGTGAGCCTCGTTCAGGTGTGCGCACGCTGCGCTGCTCGGTGGCCGGTTCTCGGCACTCCGACGCAGTGGTGTCCGCGCTGCCACGGGGTCCTGCTCGCACCGGTGCGGACCGAGCAGCAGCTTCCGCCCGAGCGACGGGGATTCCGCTGGGTGGCGCGCCCCCCGCTCCGGCGAGGCGGGCTGGCCGCGGACTCCCCGGCGCCCGGTCCCACTCCGCGGTACACCGAAATTCCGCAATGGGGACTTCACGACCACGTCGACGCAGCGCCGGCGCGCCGGAACTGGCCGGAACTGCTCGCTGACAAGGCCGCCCTGTTCCTGACCCTCACCGCAGGGCTGTACACGCTGGCCGTGGTGGCGGAACTGGTGCGGTACGCGATCCTGGTCCACAACCGCACCCGCCTGATCGACCCCGCACTGCTCGCCGTATCCGACGCCGCCGTGTTCTTCGCGCAGGCGGGTGGAATGCTCTTCGCGCTGCTGTCGGGCATCGGTGGCGTGTGCTGGTTGCTGCGAATCCGTCGCCGCACCTTCGCCCGCTCCAGAACCTCGGACCCGAGGACGGTCTCCGACGTGATCGTCGGATGCGCCGTGCCCGGGCTGAACCTCGTGATGCCCGGGGTGTTCCTGCTCGAAGTGATCCGGCGAGACCCTCGGGCGGTCACCCTGGTCCGCGCGTGGTGGATCAGCTGGGTCGTCGGCGCTGTCCTCGTCGTCTTCAACTGGTTCTGGCGGGCGCGGCCCGGGTTGCAGGCGATGGCCGACGGCGTGCTGCTGTCCGCGTTCACCGCCGCGGTGGCGTCCGGTAGCGCGGTGCTCGCGTTGCTGGTCATCCGCAGGCTCGAGGAGCGAACGCTGAACGGTTCGCAGGGAGCCGTCACCCGCTGGGTCATCGCCACCGATCCGAAACCGAGTGAGCAGGAGGTGCACGTCTCATGAGCCCAGACCGGCGCGGACCACTCGTCGTCGCGCATCGCGGTGCGTCCGGAACCAGGCCCGAGCACACCCTCTCCGCGTACGAATTGGCTCTGAAAGAAGGCGCGGACGGTCTCGAATGCGACGTGCGGCTCACCCGCGACGGCCACCTGGTCTGCGTCCACGACCGCACGATCGACCGCACGTCCACCGGTGTCGGAGTGGTCAGCGAGATGACACTCGACGAGCTGTCCGGGTTCAACTATGGAACCGAAGAGGAGCCGGCGCCCCTGCTCGAGTTGAGCGCGCTCATCGAACTTGCGCTGGACTGGTCCGCGCGACCGGTCAAGCTCTTCATCGAAACGAAGCACCCCGTGCGATTCGGTGGCCTCGTGGAGAGCAAGGTGCTGGCCGAACTTCAGCGTTTCGGAATCGCCTCCCCACCGTCAGCGGATCATTCCCGCGCCGTCGTGATGTCGTTCTCGGCGGCCGCGGTGTGGCGGGTCCGGCGCTCGGCTCCGCTCCTGCCCACGGTCCTGCTCGGTGAATCCGCCCGCTACCTCGGCGGTGGGGCGGCCACCACCGTCGGCGCCACCGCCGTCGGGCCGGCGGTGAAGACCCTGCACGAGCATCCCGACATGGTCGACAAGGCCGCCGCCGCAGGCCGTGCCACCTACTGCTGGACGGTGGACGACCCCCACGACGTCGCCCTGTGCCGCGAACTCGGTGTCAGCTGGGTGGCCACCAATCACCCCGGGCGCACCAAGAAATGGCTGGCTTCCTGACCGCGCCCGCGTCGGCGTGTAGGTTTTGGCGTCGTGGCAAAGAAGAGCAAGAGAAACAGTCCGAAGCCCGGTAGTGCCCGCGCCGAGAAGCTCGCACAGCGTCAGGCCGAGCGCGACAACGCCGCCGCCGTCGTGACCCGGCCGTTCGAGGGCCTTGCAGCCGAATGCGATCTGGTTGCCCTCCGCGAATTCGTTCCCTCGGCCACCGCGCCGCTTCCCCTGAAGGATTCGTCGCGGCCGATCACGCTGGCGACCGTCCTTCCCGGTGCAGTCGCAGCCCTCGTGCGTGAGGAGGACGGCACCGCGACCGGTTATGTCGGTGTCCAGGTCCAGCTGCATTCGGACGACCTGGGTGCGGATCTGGCCGCGGCCGTCGCGTGGGCGCGCGACGCCTCGGCAGGCGAATCGCTGGCATCCGCCGGGCCCGGGTCCGAGACCCCCGCCCTGCGCGACGTGATCGACCCCGACGCACTGCTCGACATCACCGTGCATCAGGACTTCAACTGGTGGATCCCCGAAGGTGTGGAGCCCGCGCCCGAGGTCGCCGCTACCGTGCAGCACGCGAACGCGGCGATCATGCCTTCGGCGCGCGTAGAGGCCCAGGGCGTCGTGGCGGCCTGGTGGGTCGATGCGGGGGAGAAGGCGCACATCCGCTGGGTCCGCCCCGAGAACGAAGACGACCTGATGCTCGCCCTGGCCCGCGTCCACGCCGCCGGCGGACTGCATCTGGGTGAGGGGTCGCGTTACGCCGGTTCGTTCCGGACTCACGGTCTTCTGGTTCCGGTGTTCGACCTGGATCGGGAGAAGCACGTGAACGAGTGGGCGCCCGGGGTCGTGGAACTCGGTGAGCGACTCGACCGGGCGCTGGCCGTCGACGCTCCGCTCACCACCGAGGAGCGACGAGCACGCGACGGTCTGCGCGGCCGCCAGGTCACCCTGCGTTAGGCGCTACGCGTCAGCTGCGTCAGGCGCTACGCGCCCGTACGCCTGTCCGGTAGCGGGACTACCGGACGGGCGCACGGGCGCCGAAGTCGTTTACAGCGGGCCGCCGGCGGCATGGGGAGCCCCGATGGAATCCGCGACCGCAATCATCTCGCGGGCCACGAAATCCTCGATGTGGAACAGGTCGCCACCCGCACGGTCGGCGATGGTCAGGAGGGTCGTCATGTGCGCGACCTCCTCGACCTGCTCCTTGAGGAACCACTGCATGAACTGCTCGCCGAGGTAGTCGCCCTCCTCGCGCGCCGTGCTCGCCAGCTGCACGATCTGCCCGGTGACGGTCTGCTCCTGCGTCAAAGCGAGCGCGATCGCCTCACGGGCGTTCTCGAAATCATTCTTGGCCGCGTCGACCCCGGTGAGTTCCACCGAAATGTCGCGATCCAGGAAGTACTGCACGATCATCATGGCGTGATTGCGCTCTTCCACAGCCTGCTTGTAGAAATGCTTGGCCAGCTGCGGAAGATCAGAGTTATCGAAATACACGGCCGTTGAAATGTATTGGTGCGACGCGGTGAATTCGTTACGAATCTGGTCGTGAAGGAGGGCGTGGAATTTCGTCCTGTGCGCGTCCGTAGAAATCATGGAATCGACAGTATCGCAGGTCAAAAGGCACTGTCAGGCAAGTTTCGCCTAACGATGGTTAGGTTTTCCAAAGTAATTCTCGCTGACTCCGGCGTGTCCCACCCCGTTCACGACGGGAAACTGGGGGAAATTACCGAAAGAAATGTTCGGCGCCAGGTTCGTGTGCCGCAATTCACGTCCCGTCAGGGTCCGTTGGTGACGAGTTCGGCCGGAATCTGTCGGTCGTCGGCAAGCGCGTCGAAGAATTGGGAGGCACGTTCACGGTCCCACCTCAGCACGTTTCCGGACCCGTCGACGTCCTCGAACCCGGCGACCGGAACGGTGGTGGTGACCATGTCGCCGCGCACGGCCCACGCCAGGCCGGCGAGGCTCCAGATGTGATCGCCCTCGTCGACACGCAGCGAACCGGCCGTGTCCGTCACCAGCGGCCACAGCCGGAACGGATTGAGGAACGTCCACGGACTGGTGGCCTTCGCCATCAACGCCGACAGGAACATGCGCTGGTTGTTCATCCGGTCGATGTCGGCCAGCGCGGTCGCCCTGCTGCGGACGAGGCCCAGTGCCTGCGCGCCGGTCAGTTCCTGGCAACCCGGTGCGAGGTTGATACCGGCGAGCGGATCGTCGATGGCGGTCGCGAGGCACATGTCGACGCCACCGATCGCGTCGACGATACCGGCGAAACCGCCGAATCCGATCTCCGCGTAGTGGTCGATGTGCAGACCTGTCGCCTCCTCCACGGTCTGCGCCAGCAGTGCGGGCCCGCCGAACGCGAAGGATGCGTTGATCTTGTCCTGGCCGTACCCGGGAATGGCCACGTAGGAGTCGCGCGGGATGCTCACCATCGTGGCGGGACCGCCACTGCTCGGGACGTGCACCAGCATGATCGTGTCGGTGCGGTCGGGGCCGGTGTCTCCGCCCGTCGCCAGTTCCTCTTCCTGCTCCGGGGTGAGGCCGGTACGGCTGTCCGACCCGACCAGCAACCAGTTCGTTCCCGGGGTGTCGCCGATCCGACCCGGATAGTCGGGGAGGGCGTCGACGCGGTTCAGCGAGGTGTCGAGGTAGAAGGTCAGACCCGCAAGGGCCAGGACCAGCACCAGGAAGAGGATGCCGATGCGCCGCCCCCAGTGCCGTCTGCGCTTCGGCCGGCGCTGCATCGGTTCGGGGGTCCGCGGCGGTGCGGGCGGGGGCGGTGGTGTACGAGGTGGACGGCGGTCCGGTG
>NZ_JBAQEO010000914.1:0-9855 GCF_049286785.1 Rhodococcus sp. (in: high G+C Gram-positive bacteria)
GCACTACGGAACACGTCCCGCACTGATCGATCTGTACGAGCACCCCAGGGTGTCCGACTTCGCCGAACTCCTGCGGCCCGGTGGCTCGGCCGCCGCCGGTCTGCCGCCGGTCACCCGCCAGGACGGCTACGTCCTGTCGTTCGGACAGGTCCGGATGTGGTTTCACCATCATTTCGAGCCCGACACCACGCTGTACAACCTGCCGATGGTCAGCGAACTCCGGGGCGCGATCGACGAGAGCGCCGTCCGGGGAATGTGGGAAGACCTCGCGGCCCGGCACGAAGCGCTGCGGTCGAACTACGTCGAGGTGGACGGCGAACCGACGCTGAGGATCCGAGACGATCTCGGCGACTTCTTCTCCACCGTCGACGTGTCCGGTAAACCCGACCCGGTGGCCGCGGCGCGGTCGCTGGCGGCGCAGTCGGCGGCCGAGCCCTTCGACCTCGAACACGATCCGCTCGTCCGGGCACTGCTGGTCAAGCTCGGTCCCGACGATCACGTTCTGCACGTCACCACGCACCACTCCGTCAACGACGGGAGCTCGCCGCGGATCTTCGAACGCGAACTTCCCGCGCTCTACGCCGCCCGGGTCGCCGGGGAACCTGCGGACCTCGAGCCGCTACCCGTCCGGTACCGGGACTACGCCCGGTGGCAGCGTGACCTCGTCGCCAGCGCGGTCCTCGACCATGAACTCGACTATTGGAAGCGCGAGCTGGCGGACGCTCCGGTGTTGCGTCTGCCCACCGATCACCCGCGGCCGGCGCGCAAGAATTTCACCGGCGCCTTCCATTCCTTCACGATCGCGCCGGACCTCGCGCGGGATCTGCGGGCGGTGGCGCGACGAGAATCGGTGTCGTTCTTCGTCGTACTACTCGCGGCGTTCTTCCTGCTGATGTCCGGTCGCAGCGGTCAGCACGACATCGTGGTGGGAACACCCACCACAGGACGCAATCGACCCGAACTCGCCGGCCTGATCGGCTACTTCAACAGCACGGTGGCGTTGCGGGTGGAACTGACCGGTGAACCCGACGTCACGGAACTCTTCCGACGCGTCCAGGCGGTGGTGCTCGGTGCGCTCGAGCACCAGGAAATTCCGTTCGATCGCGTCGTCACCGCGCTCAGCGGCGACCGGGACCTCGCCAGGAGCCCGCTGTTCGATGTCTGTCACGTGCACCAGGAGTTGCCGGGGCTGCAGACGCTGGGGGCGGTGAGCGAGAAGGTCTTCGATCAGCAGCATCCGTCGACGGTGCGGTTCGGCGGGATACCCGCCGGGACAGCCAAGTTCGATCTGACCCTGATCACGACGGAGCGGGACGGCGAGGACGACATAGCCGCCGGACTCGAGTTCAGCACCGAACTGTTCACCGAGGCCACCGCCGCGGCGATGTGCGAAGAGTACGTCGCCCACTTGAAGACCATCAGCACAGTCCCGGGCTCCTACCCGATCGCCGAGTTCTTCGATCGAGCAAAGGACAGGGCCGTGGTGTCCGCGCCGGAACTGCTGGTGCCGGCGGACCGTCCACGGAACCCGGCCCGGGAGTACACCACCGCGAGCGTGTCCGAGAAGGTTGACGGTGACCTTCTGCGGCGCCTGGAGTCCTTGTCCGACAACGATCTCGATACCGCGATACTCGGCGGGTGGACCGTCCTTCTCGCCTGGTATTCGGGGCAGGACGCGGTGGCGATCGGACATGGCGACTCGGGTCGGCTGGTAGTGGACCTGTTCGACGAGCCGGACTTCGTGTCGCTCATGGACGGGATACGCCGGATGCGAACCTCGGATTTGCCTGCAGGTGACCGCTTGCCGGTCCACTACGCCGGAAACAGCGAAAACGCCGGAAACAGCACTAGCGCCGGAAACACCGCGTCGACCGCAGCGGGTGCCGAGTTGTCGCTGTCGTGGTCGCTGCGCGACGGACCGGGCCTGGTGCTCGAACTGGCATACGCCGTCGAACTCTTCGACGACAGCACTGCCGCGGGCATGGCCGCGGACCTGCGGGCGTTGCTGTCCGGCCTGGCGGATCACCCGGATCAGCCGGTCTACGAGGTGGCGGTGGAGGTGACGCGATGATCTCGGGACAGGTCGGCGTGGTGGGCGCGGGCACCATGGGCGCGGGTGTGGCCCAGTGCCTGGCACAGTCCGGTTACGCGGTGATCGTGGTAGACCCGAACGCCGAGGCGAGGGACCGGGCTCGAATGATGATGCACGACGCCGTTCGGTTGGCGATTCTGCTCGGTCGCGGCGCCGTCACTGCCAAACCCGCGGAGGTGATGGAGCGGGTGCAGTGGACGGATCGGATCGGCGAACTGAGCGAGGCGGGATTCGTGATCGAATGTGTGCCCGAGCGGATCGACCTCAAAGAGGAGATATTCACGGACCTCGATCGCCACTGCCCGCCCGACACCATCTTCGCCTCGTGCACCTCAGCCATCCCGATCGCGCGACTCGCCGCCGGCACCACCCGGCCGGCGCAGGTGCTGGGCCTGCATTTCATGAACCCTGCGCCGCTCGAGGAGGCGGTCGAGGTGGTGCGGGGCCCGCAGACGTCGGCCCGGACGATGGACCGTGCCCTGGGGCTGCTCCGGACGATGGGCAAGGAGGCCATCGTCGTCGGGGACGGACCGGGCTTCGTGCTGAACAGGGTCCTCATGCTGTGCATCGCCGAAGCGGCGGCCTCCCTCGACGCCGGGCTCGCCGACGCGGAAACCACCGACGCCGTGTTCGAGAAATGTCTCGGGCACCCGATGGGACCCCTGAAGACGGCAGACCTCATCGGTCTCGACAATGTTGCGGACACGATCAACGTCCTGCGTGAACTGACGGGTGACGGCCGGTATGCCGTGCCGCCGTCACTTGCGGCGCTTGTCGATGCGGGCCGGCTGGGTCGCAAAACGGGACAGGGATTCCATGACTACCGTTGACTCCCTGCCGCTCGTCGGCGATCAACTCGTCGCGCTGGGTGATTCGAACCCCGGGTTCGGTCAGTATCTCGAGATCGGCGGCCCACTCGACGAGACGGCCTTCGGTGAGGCAGTGCGGCGCGCGCTGTCCGAATGCGGCGGGCTGCACTGCACCTTCCCGTTCGATGGCGGTGAACGTGTCCAGGTTCCCGGACCGCCGCCGACTGTCGGACCCGAGGTGGTCGACCTCGGCGAGGACGAGGAACCGGGGGACTGGATAGAGCGGGAACGCCGGCCGATGGACCCCGCGAACGGACCCCTGTACCGGCACACTGTGTTCCGGCTACCTCGGCGAAGGTACGGCTGGTGTCAGCAGTACTCCCGGGTGGTGGCGGACGAGACGGCGATGGCGGAGATCACCCGCCGTGTTGCCGAGATCTACGACTGCCTCGTCGACAGCGGCCGTGAGGTTCCGCCCGTCCCGGCCGTCTGGCCGTTCGTTTCGCCCTCTGCGCGGGTGGAGGAGGAGCGCCGGTACCGCGAGAGCGAAGTGTGGCGGGACGACCGCCGGTACTGGGCGACGCGACTCGCCGGCACCGCACTACCCGAGGCCTTGCCGGAACCTGCGGCGGAGCACCGGGAACATCGGATACCGGTCTCGGCCGGTCTCGGCCGACTCGCCCGGCGCGGCGGCGGTGCGGAGGCGGTGCTACTGGCGGCTCTCGGCGTCTTCCGGATGGAACGCGCCGAGGCGGGCGAGGTGGTGGTGGGGCATCGCGTCGGCGGGACGATCGTGCCTGTGCCGATCACCGTCAGCCCCCACCTCACCTTCGAGACACTGCTCGCACGAGTGGGATTGGAACTGCGGCGTTCTCGCCGCCATCGTTACATGCGCGGCGTCGACGATCCGTGGCCCGAACCCGACGGCCGGGTGTGGGCGCTGGTGGGCGGAACGGAGCCGCCTGCGTTGACGAGGATCGGACGGAACACGGTCACCGGGGCGAGAACCTGGGGTGAGCCCGCCGAAATTCTCGCGACCGTGGCAGAAGAACCCGGTGCGTGGCGGATCGACGTGCGCGGTCCCGCCGGTGTTCCACAGCGAGTTGTCCGACTGCTCGACAGCCTTCTGGCGGCGCCCGAAAGACCCCTGGCGCGGCACCCGGTCCTCGGTTCGGCGGAGCAGAGTGTGCTGGTCCCGCTGCGAGGCCGTCGGGCCGTTCGGACCCGATTGCTGCCGGAGATTCTCGGCGAGGCGGCGGCCGTAAATCCGGGCGCTGTGGCTGTGACGTGCGGGGGTGCGCAGTGGTCGTACCGGGAAATGGAGGCCCGGTCGAACCGGCTGGCCCGGTTGCTGATCCGCCGCGGAGTCGGACCGGAACGGTTCGTGGCAGTGGCGATCCCGCGTTCGATGGACAGTGTGCTTGCCGTATGGGCGGTCGCGAAGTCGGGGGCGGCGTTCGTTCCGGTGGATCCGGGGTTACCTTCGGCCCGAATCGCGCAGATGCTTGCCGACTCCGGCGCGGTGTGCGGATTGACGGTGCCGGAGTGCCGCGGCACTCTGCCCGACACCGTGGAGTGGACGGACCTCACGGATCGTGATCCGGCAGGCTCCGAAAGGGACAGTGCGATAACTGATTCCGATCGCATACTGCCGCTGCGCAGCGCGCATCCCGCGTATCTGATGTACACGTCCGGATCCACCGGGACGCCCAAGGGCGTCGTGGTCACCCACGCGGGACTTGCGAACCTCGCGGACGAGGAGGTGCGGCGCCTCGGCGTCGATCCGCATTCCCGGGTGTCGCACAGTGCCTCGGCCGGTTTCGATGCGTCGGTATACGAACAGCTCATGGCCTTTGCTGCCGGGGCCGCGCTCGTCATCGTTCCGCGGCAGATCTACGGGGGAGAAGAACTCGCCGATCTCCTCACTGCGGAGGGTGTCACCCATGCATTCCTGACACCGTCGGTGCTGGCAACTCTCGACCCGGACGGATTGGAAGTCCTTCGGGTGGTGGTGGCGGCCGGTGAGATCTGCCCACCGGCGCTGGTGACGCGATGGGCGCCGGGACGAAGGCTGTTCAACGCATACGGGCCCACGGAAGCCACCGTTCAGGTGACGGTGAGTGAGCCGCTGCTGCCCGGGGAACCGGTGGACATCGGCGGTCCCACCTGTGGCGTCGAATTGCTGGTCCTGGACGGATGGTTGCGTCCGGTTCCGGTCGGCGCGCCCGGCGAACTCTACGTAGCGGGACCGGGTCTGGCGCGCGGATATCATCACCGCGCGGGAACGACCGCGGCAAGTTTCGTGGCGCATCCGTTCGGATCGCCGGGCTCCCGGGCATACCGGACCGGTGACGTGGTGCGGTGGACCGCGAGTCACCGGCTGGAGTACCTCGGGCGCAATGACTTGCAGGTGAAGCTACGTGGACAGCGTCTCGAGCTCGGCGAGATCGAGTCGTGCCTGCTGCGGTCGCCAGGAGTTGCACAGGCGGTAGTGGTCCTTCGGAAGGATCTCGGTGCGGGCGGCGGTCTGGTGGGGTACGCGGTGCCGGATCCCGGCGCCACCCTCGACGCTGCCGAGCTGACGGACTACCTCGGCTCGGCACTGCCCGCCCATCTCGTGCCCACCGCGATCGTCGTTCTCGACTCGCTGCCGTTGACGGTGAACGGCAAGCTCGACCGGGCAGCCTTGCCGTCCCCGGCAGCCTTACCGTCCCCGGCAGCCCCGTCGAGCCCGCTCCGGGAACCGCGCAGCGACGCGGAACAGTCACTGGCAGAGGTGTTTGCCGAGGTACTGGGTGTGGAGCGGGTGGGGATCGACGATTCGTTCTTCGCGCTCGGGGGCGACAGCATCCTGTCGATCCGTCTCGTGTCGCGCGCGAAGGCTCGCGGATTGTTCTTCACACCGCAGCAGGTATTCGAAGAACGCACGGTCGCCGGACTGTCAGCGGCGGCGCAGACAGCCGAGTCCGACACAGCGGTTCCGCTCGCCGAACTCGAGGGCGGCGGGATCGGAGTGTTCCCACCGACCCCTGTGGTGTGCTATCTGATCGAGCGCGGTGGTCACATCGACCGCTTCGAGCAGAGCATCATGGTGGACCTCCCTCTCGGTATCGACCGGGCGTCCCTGGTGGCCGTCGTGGCTGCGGTGCTCGCCCGCCACGACATGCTGAGATCCCGGTTGTACCGGAACCCGGACTGGCGGATGGAGGCCTTGCCGTCCGAACACGTGGACGCCGCCGCACTGCTGAAGCGGGTGGAATTCGACACCGGCCTCGGCGATCGGGAACTCGGCGAACTTGCGGCAGCCGAACGGGATTCGGCTGTGAGCCGGTTGTCGCCGGCGGATGCGGTGGTGGTGCAGTTCGTGTGGCTCGACCCGGCAGCACCCACACGTACCGGCAGGCTCGTCGTGGTGGCCCATCACATCGCGGTCGACGGAGTGTCCTGGCGGATACTGTTACCCGACCTCGCGACTGCCTGGGCGCAGGTCGCCGCAGGCCGACCACCGGAGCTCCCGCAACCGGGCACGTCGATGCGGACATGGGCACACGCGCTCGTCGAGGAGGCGCACCGGGATACCCGGGTCGCCGAGCTGCCGTGGTGGCAGGACGTCGCGGCGACGCCGGACCCACCGCTCGGAGACCGTTCGCTCGATTCCGGAGTGGATCTGGTGTCGACGCTGGAGAGCGTGCGCATCGAACTCTCCGCCGAGGACACGACCGCGCTGCTCACCACCATTCCGCAGCTCTACCGCGGCAGCGTCTCGGATGCCCTGCTCGCGGCACTGGTTGTCGCGGTGAGGAAGTGGCGAGCGCTCCGTGGTATCGCACAGGCGTCGACCCTGATCCGGCTCGAGGGCCACGGCCGCGAACAGCAGGTGGTGCCGGGCGCCGATCTCTCGCGCACCGTCGGCTGGTTCACCACGATCTTTCCCGTCAGGTTCGACCTCACCGGAGTCGACATCGAGGACGCGCTCACCGGCGGACCGGCACTGGGCGCGGCGATCAAGGCGGTGAAGGAGCAGTTGCGGACTGTGCCCGACGCGGGCCTCGGATACGGACTGCTGCGCTACCTGAATCCCGGCACGGCGACCCGGCTGCCCCGATCAGAACCGGGACAGATCAGCTTCAACTACCTCGGCCAGGGCTCGGTATTCGAGACCGGCCAGGGCTGGACCCCTGTCGACGCCTTCGGGGATGCCCGGCCTGCCCCGGATGCGGACATGCCGGCGTCGGCGGCGGTCGATATCAACGCCATCGTGCTCGACGGCCGGTTCACCGCCAACCTCGTGTATCCCGAAACCCTGCTGCCCCGTTCGGATGTGGAGGAGCTGGCCGGGCTGTGGCGCCGGGTGCTGTCGGCGATGGACGTCCACGCGCGCAGTCGGCAGGTGGGCGGACTGACACCCTCCGATCTTCCGCTGCTGGAGGTGAGCCAACCCGACATCGAGACGTGGGAGCGCCGATTCGGCCGGCTGAGCGATGTGTGGCCACCGTCCCCACTGCAGGCGGGTCTGCTGTTCCACGCACTGCTCGCCGAGACGTCGGTGGACGCCTACAAGGTCCAGCTGGTGCTGCACCTGACAGGCAAGATCGATGCACGTCGATTGCGCTGTGCTGCAGTACAATTGGTGGAACGGCACGCGAACCTTCGTGCCGCCTTCGTCCCCGATGCGGACGGACGCTTCGTGCAGGTGATACCCGAGCGCGTGGAGGTGCCCTTCCACGAGGTGGTCCTGGGTGACGTCGCCACCGAGTTCGCGCCGCTACGGGCGGCAGACTGGGCTCGGCCGTTCGACATGAGTCACCCACCCCTGCTTCGGTTCCTGCTCGCGACCACCGCGCGCGGCGAGGGCCGTCTGGTGATGACCCATCACCACACCCTGCTCGACGGATGGTCGATGCCGCTGCTCATCAGGGAACTCCTCGCGCTGTACGTCGCCGGTCCCGACGGCGCCGCGATATTGCCGCAAAGCCGCCCCTACCGCGACTACCTCACCTGGTTGAAGACCCGGGACGTCGACCGATCCCGCGCCGTGTGGGCAGAGGCATTGCGCGGCCTCGACGGGCCGACCCTGCTCACGCCTCCCGGCCGCGCGCGGCAACTGTCGGGCACTCCCGAACACATACGTATGGATCTGACCGAACGGCAGACCGAGGATCTCCTCGGGTTGGCACGTCGCCTGGACGTCACCCTCAACACCGTCGTCCAGGTGGCGTGGGGCATCCTGCTCGGTGCGCTGACATCGCGCAGCGACGTGGTGTTCGGGAACACGGTGTCCGGACGTGCTCCGCACATCCACGGCGTCGAGACCATGATCGGGCTGTTGGTCAACACCGTGCCCACGCGGATCACCCTGCGCGCGCACGAAACATCGTGCCGGCTACTCGCGCGGGTACAAGCAGAGCAGGCCGGACTGATCGACCACCACTACCTCGGGCTCGCGGACATCGCGCACGAGGCGGGTCCCCGGTTCGGGTTCGACACCGTGACCGTCTTCGAGTCGTATCCGGTGGACCGCGGAGGCCTGACGGAAGAAACCGACCTGGCCGGCATGCACGTTGTCGGATTGGACGGCGCCGACGCCACCCACTATCCGCTGACCCTCGCTGCCTCGGTGGACGACCGACTACACCTCACCGTGAACTATCTCCCCGACCTGTTCGATCGCGAGACGGTGTCGAGCATCGCCGACCGCCTCCGGCGTGTCCTCGACACCTTCGTCGCCGATCCGCACCTTCCGGTGGGGCGTGGGGATCTGCTCTCTCGGTTCGAGCGGCAGTCTCTGGTGCCGGCGCGCGGCGAACCGGGTGGACCCGGCAGGCTGCTACCCGACATCCTGTCGGCCGCGGCGGCACGGAATCCGGAGGCCGTGGCTCTGGGCTTCGAAGGGGCGGAGGTGACGTATCGCGAACTCGATGCGCGATCGAATCGCCTGGCACGGAAGCTGATCGACCGGGGTGCCGGACCGGAAATGTTCGTGGCGCTCGCGCTCGCGCGCTCGGTCGAGTGGGTGGTGGCGGTATGGGCGACGGCGAAGGCGGGTGCCGCGTTCCTGCCGGTGGATCCCGAACTTCCGGAATCGCGGATCAGCGAGATGCTCACCGATTCCGGTGCCGTCCTCGGCGTCACCGTCAGCGCGACACAACTACCCGGCGGTGTGACCTGTCTGCCGCTCGACGACCCGGGTCTCGATCGTTACCCGGACGACCCGGTCACCGATGCCGACCGGGTCGCACCGTTGCACCTGGAACACCCCGCGTACCTGATGTACACCTCGGGGTCCACGGGCAAGCCGAAAGGTGTGGTGGTGACGCACAGCGGTGTCGCGAACCTGGCTGCCGAGGAGGCGCAGCGCTTCGCGATGACACCGGACGCCCGGGTTTCCCAGATCGCATCACCGAGTTTCGACGCCTCGGTGTACGAACTCGTCATGGCGTTCTGCGCCGGTGCCAGGCTGGTGATCGCCCCGCCCCACGTGTACGGCGGCGACTCCCTGGCGGCACTGTTCGACGCCGAGCACGTCACGCACGCCTTTCTCACCCCGTCCGCGCTGGCCACAATCGAGCTGGCCACAATCGAGCTGGCCACAATCGAGCTGGCCACAGTCGAGCCGGACGTACTGGACTCGGTGCGCGTTCTGGTTCTGGCCGGTGAGGCCTGCCCGCCGGATCTGGCGGCACGGTGGGCACCCGGCCGGCACCTGTTCAACGCCTACGGCCCGACAGAAACCACCGTCCAGGCCACGATCAGCAGTCCGCTCCAACCCGACGGGCCGGTGACTCTCGGCGGACCCGCCCTCGGCTTCGACGTGGTGGTCCTCGATGACTGGCTGCGTCCGGTGCCCGTGGGCGCGCCCGGGGAGCTGTACGTGATCGGTGCGGGGCTGGCGCGGGGATATCACCGGCGTCCGGGATCGACGGCGGCCGGTTTCGTCGCCAACCCGTTCGGTGA
>NZ_JBAQEO010000915.1:0-12951 GCF_049286785.1 Rhodococcus sp. (in: high G+C Gram-positive bacteria)
GTTCGTGACCGTCGGGCCACTGTTCGTTTTCCGAATGCACAAGTCGATCCATGATTTCCTGCGCTTTCCGAAGCCGCAGGAACTGTTCTGTTCGCGCTCATGTCTGACGTCGACTTCCAGCTGGTGGCCAAAGAAGGCGACCCCAGCACGCCGGCCCTAGCTGGCCTCGAATACGCGGACCGCTTGGATCCGCTATCGGTCCTGAAATCGATTCGCAACCGCGACCTCAGCGACGTGAGATTGGAGCACACGCAGCCACGACGCTGGCTTGGCGGCGGCTACCTCGGCGAATACGTGGGTGTGGCCGAAAAACCGGCTCAGTAACCCGAGACCTTCTCCGCTCTGCTTGCCACACCCTCGCTAGGCAGAGGCCATACCGATCCGCGACTTCGTCCCAGGGTGCGTCCGCATGCGCTTTGGTCCCGACCACCATGATCGAAGAAATCGTCCGCGTGGCGCACGATCCGATAGGTGGCCCCGCCGCGTTTGCGGTGCACCTCGCGCCGATAGGCATTCCCGTGGGAATCCCATTTCGCACAGACATCCAACACCGACAGAGCGGTGTTGGCGAGCAACGGTGAGAGTATGCCGCCCTGGGGTGTGCCGGCTTCGGAGTTCCTGACCGTTCCGTCGCCGGACATGATGCCTGCCTTCGTCAAACGCCTTGATCAGGGTCAGAACACGCTTGTCGACGATCCGCGTACGGACCTGTTCCATGATCGCGGAATGGTCCAATTCGTCGAAACACGCCGCGATATCGGCCTCGAACACCCAGTGGTGATTCCGGGTTCCGAGAGCGTCCTGAGCGCGACGCCTCGGGCGGAAACCGTAGCTGACCGGTTTGAAATCCGCCTCGAAGATCGGCTCCAACACCAGCAACAGCGACGCTTGCACCGTGCGGTCCATCGCCGTGGGGGATACCGAGCCGCCTGAGCTTGCCGCTCCCCGGCTTCGGAATCATTCTTTCCCGCACCAGAAGAGGAACAAAGGTCCAAGACTTCACCTGATCTCGCACCTGCCCCAGGAATGCCACAGACCTCGCCACATATCAGCTGTACAGCTCGACGAAGGTGCTCAGCGACTTCTCGATGTCGCCTTTCAGCGCCCTCGCCACACCCGACCCGATGGGGCCGAACAGGGGTGCACCACCGAGTTCGATCGTGAAGGCCACCACCGAACTGCCCCCGCTGCTCTCGACCTCGAGGACCAGCCCCAGCTTCACACCGCCCTTGCCGTCACCCTTCAGCACCAGACGCCGGGGTGCGTCGTACTCCTTGATCGTCCAGGTGACCCGGTTCCGCAGACCCTTGACCGTGACGACCGAGGTGATGACGGTACCGGAGGTCAGCTCACCGGGTAATTCGCTGCGCCACCCGTCGTGCACCACGAGCCACTTGTCGAAGTCGGGGAGGTACGAGGCCTTGTCCCAGGTGTCCTGGGCCTCGAGGGGAACGTCGGTCTTCACCGTGAGTTTCGCCATGGGGGAAGACTAGTGCTCAGTCTCGGCCGGGCGCCCACCACAGCAGTATTATCGCGCCGACCAGGACCACCGCGGCCAGGGTCCACGACGCCTGCTGCATGCCGTCGAGGAAGGCCTGGCGTGCCACCGTGACGAGTTCCGCCCCGCGGGGTCCGGCAGCGTCGGCCACTTGCACGGCCGACGCCAGCGAGCCGGCGACCGCGCCGCGCACGGGCTCGGGCAGCGCGGAAGCGACGGGTGCGATCCGCTGGGAATACGCGGCCGCGAGCACACTGCCGGCGAGGGCGACGCCGATCGCCGCACCGATCTCCCGGGTGGCGTCGTTCACCGCGGATGCTACACCCTGCTTGTCGGCGGGTGTGTTTGCGACGATCGCGTGGGTGGACGGCGCGGTGCACAGGCCGAGCCCGACACCGGCGACGAGTAGTGGCCCGATGACCTGCCAGTAGGAAAGGCCCTCCCCGAGACTCCCGATCCATACCAGGGCGATACCGATCCCGGCCAGGCCCGCGGCCGTCAACGCGCGCAGGCCGATTCTGTGCGAGACCCGCGGCACCAGCACCGACAACAGCAGCACGGCCACTCCGAGAGGCGTCAGCGCAAGCGCGGACCGAAACGGCGAATAGCCGAGAACGAGCTGCAGGTACTGGATGAGGACGAAGAAGACGCCGAAGACCGCGAGAAACTGCAGTAGCAGTGCGGCGGCACCCGACCCGAAAGCGCGATTCCCGAACAGGCGCACGTCCAGCATCGGGGCAGCGGTACGCAGTTCGGCGGCGACGAAACCAGCGGCCGCGGCGACGCCTCCGGCCAACGAGGCGAGCACGATCGGATCGGTCCACCCCCGGTGCGGGGCCTCGATCACGCCGAATACCACCAAACCCACCGCGGCGATCGACAGCACCGCTCCCCGCACGTCCGGCCGTGTGCGCTCGTACTCGCGGGAGGACGCAACGGTCAGTGCCGCGATCACCATCACCGCCGACGACGCGGCGAAGCCGACGAAGATCAGCGTCCAGGACCCATACGAGAGGATGAGACCCGACACCAGCAGGCCCGCGATGCCGCCGGATCCCACGAAGCCCGCCCAGATGCCGACTGCGTGGGCACGCCGTTCCTCCGGGAATCCCGCGGTGATGATGGCCAACGTGGCGGGCATGACGAGGGCGGCGCCGACCCCCGCGACGGCGCGGCTGATGATCAGCCACAGCGGAGTGGCCACCACCAGTGGCAACGCCGAGGCAAGACCGAAAATGATCAACCCGGCCACAAGGACGCCCCGCCGGCCGAACCGGTCACCGAGCGCGCCTGCCGGCAGCAGTAACGCCGCCAGGGTGAGGGTGTACCCATCGACGATCCAGGTGAGCTGGCTTTGGGTGGCGCCGGTGTCGACCGCGATATCGACGAGCGCGGTGTTGAGCGCCGCCATGGCGGCTACCACAACCGAGGCAGAGGCGCACGCGACGAACAGCAACCACAGTTGGGCCGGGGTCATGCGGGTGGTGGTCGATACCGGCATATGGATTCCAGACGTCGGGGACAACGAAAAGAAGACTATCAGTCTCGGAGAGGAACCGATGGTCTTCAAACGCAGAGCGCCCGCCGACTCCCACCGATCGGGCGGGAGTCGGCGGGCGCTCGAGAGGGCGCACGCGTGGGGTCAGTGCGAGACGGCCTTCTCCACACCGACACCCGTGAGCGACCGAACCTCCATCTCGGCCTGCTTGGCGGGATCCTCGGTACGGCCTCGCCCGACGTAGGTGCCGACGATGCCGAGCACGAAGGCCAGCGGGATGGAGACGATGCCCGGGTTGGCCAGCGGGAAGAGATCGAAGTCCGCGTTCGGGAACATCGACGACGGCTTGCCGGATACCGCCGGCGAGAACACGATCAGCAGCAGGCAGCTGATCAGACCACCGTAGATGCTGAACAGGGCGCCGGTGGTGTTGAACTTCTTCCAGAACAGCGAGTACAGCAACGTCGGCAGGTTGGCCGAGGCCGCGACCGCGAAAGCAAGCGCCACCAGGAACGCGATGTTCTGGCCCATGGCCATGATGCCGAGGACGATCGACACGAGGCCGATCACGACGACGGTGATCCGGGAGACCCGCACCTGTGATTCCTCGGAGGCATTTCCGCGCTTGATGACGCTGGCGTAGATGTCGTGGGCGAACGAGGCCGAGGCGGTGATCGCCAGCCCGGCCACCACCGCGAGGATGGTCGCGAAGGCGACCGCGGAGATGATCGCGAGGAAGATGGTGCCGCCGAGTTCGAAGGCGAGTAGCGGCGCCGCCGCGTTCTCCTTACCGGGTGCTGCGAGGATGACGTCCGGTCCGACCATCTTGGCGGCACCGTAACCGAGAACCAGGGTGAACAGGTAGAACGCGCCGATCAGACCGATCGCCCAGGTGACCGAGCGGCGGGCTTCCTTCGCGGTGGGAACGGTGTAGAAGCGCATCAGCACGTGCGGCAGGCCCGCGGTGCCCAGCACCAGTGCGATGCCGAGCGAGATGAAGTCGAGCTTGCTCATCGCACTGATGCCGTACTTGGCACCGGGGGTGAGCATGTCGCGTCCTGCGATCGCCTCGTTGGTGCTGCTGCTGACCGTGGCCTGGGCGTCGGCGAGCAGCTGGGAAAAGTTGCCGCGTACCGCGAACAGAACGAGGAAGAACATGATGCCGGCGCCGGCGACGAGCAGCACCGCCTTGACCATCTGGACGTAGGTGGTGCCCTTCATGCCGCCGACCAGTACGTACACGATCATCAGCACACCGACCACGGAGACGACAATGGCCTGACCCACCTTGCCGTCGATGTTGAGCAGCAGCGCGACGAGCCCGCCGGCGCCGGCCATCTGCGCGAGCAGGTAGAACAGGGAGACGACGAGAGTCGAGAGCGCTGCCGCCATCCGCACGGGACGCTGCTTCAGTCGGAAGCTGAGCACGTCCGCCATCGTGAACCGGCCGGTGTTGCGCAGCAGTTCCGCGACCAGCAGTAGAGCCACCAGCCAGGCGACGAGGAAGCCGACCGAGTACAGGAAGCCGTCGTAGCCGTACACCGCGATGGCTCCGGCGATGCCGAGGAACGACGCCGCCGACAGGTAGTCGCCTGCGATGGCGAAACCGTTCTGCGGGCCGGAGAACTGACCGCCTCCGGTGTAGAAGTCCGAGGCCTTCTTCGTGGTGCGGCTCGCACGGATCACGATGGTCATCGTGATCACGACGAACGCCACGAAGATGGCGATGTTGAGCAGTGGATTGCCGACGTCGGTGCCGACAGCGAGGTTGGTGATCACTGAACGGGTCCTTCCAGTTCTTCGCGGATCGCTGCCGATCGTGGGTCGAGTTCACGGTTCGCGAATCTGACATAGATCGCGGTAATCGCGAACGTCGTCACGAACTGCCCGAGCCCCAGGATGATCCCGAGGTTGATGTTGCCGATCACCTTGGTGCCCATGAAGTCGGTGGCGTAGGTCGCCAGCAGGACGTAGACCGCGTACCAGGCGAGGAAGAACGCCGTCATGGGGATGACGAAACTGCGCAGACGGCGTCGCAACTCCTGAAACTCCGGGCTGGCCTGCATATCGATGAAGGCTTGCGCATCGGGAGCAGGCCGCTGTTGCGGTGTGCCCTCGGTGAGGTCGGCTGTGGTCACTCGGACTCCTTGGTCGCGTGCGAGGTGAACTACACGACGACGTTAATGAGAGGTGAGTCACAGAAATAGTCTGTGGCGGCAATCACACGCCGAGCTGTCGGAGTGTGCGCCGAGCGGTCGCGCTACCGGGACGAGCGGCTCATGGCGAACGTAGTTGCCTTTCGCGATCCGATCCCACACCGAGACGCTCGGGGGCGTGCATACGAGTGAAGATGCGGCCGATGTCGGCGGGGACCTGCCGCCGCGTTGCCTTGCTGACCAGGACCATCGTCACGAAGGCCAACGGCACGCTCACCGCGGCCGGGTAGGCGACGATCGCGGTGGGCCAGCCGTCCCACGCTGTGTCGGTGAATCCGCCCAGCACTGCGACCGCAGCCGCGGAACCCGCGACGATCCCGCCCGCGATCATTCCGGCGGCCGCTCCGGCCGCGGTGAGCCCCCGCCACCAGATGCCGAGCACCAGAAGGGGGCAGAGAGTAGACGCCGCGACGGCGAATACCAGCCCCACCGTGCGGGACAGGTCGAGCGAGGTCACTCCGAGCGACAGTGCCAGCGGGACGGCGCCGGCCAGCACGGCAGCGATCCGGAAGTCGCGCACCCGCCCACGCAGCACGTCGGTACTGAGCACCCCGGCGATGCTCACGAGCAGTCCGGACGAGGTGGACAAGAATGCGGCGATGGCCCCGGATGCCACGAGAGCGGCGAGCAGTTGCCCACCCCAGCCCGTGAACACGGACCCGGGCAGCAGCAGAACGGCGGCGTCCGAGGTGCCGGTGATCAGCAACTGCGGTACATACAGTCGCGCGAACACCCCGAGCAGCGTCGGGAACAGGTAGAACACCCCGAGCAGCCCGATGACGGCCAGCGACGTCAACCGCGCCGCCCGCCCATCGGGGTTCGTGTAGAACCGCACCAGGACGTGAGGGAGTCCGAGCGTGCCGAGAAAGGTGGCGAGGATCAGCGAATACACCTGGAACAGCGGGTGCTCACCGCCGAGCCCCCAGCCGGGTGCGATCCAGTCGGAGTTGTCGGCAGGCGCGCCCGCGACGACGGGAACGGGTGCCCCCGCCTCGAGTGTCATCGTTGTGCCCTCACCGAGTCGATGCTCGCCCGGACCGAGAAGCTGGTCGCCCACGCGTACGGGTTCGGACACCTGCACCACGACGTCGGTGGTGATGTCCACGCTGGTCCGCTCGCTCACGGTCGGCGGCGCCGGTGTGCCGAGCTCGTCGGAGTCGGCGAGGAAGTACACCGACAGCACCATGGCCGGGATCGCGACCGCGGTGAGTTTGAGCCAGTACTGGAAAGCCTGGACGAAGGTGATGGACCGCATGCCGCCGCCCACCACGTTCGCGATCACGATGACCCCGACCACGGCGGCCCCGACCCAGGTCGGGACGCCGAGCAGGATGTTGAGAGTCAGCCCGGCTCCTTGAAACTGAGGGACGAGATACAGCACGCACACCATGGACACGACGAGCATGGCGAGAGTACGCAACCGCACCGAACCGAGCCGGAACTCGGCGAAGTCGGGCACCGTATACGCCCCGGAGCGACGCAGCGGCGCGGCCACGAAGAGGAGTAGCCCGAGGTACCCGGCGGTGAATCCGATCGGATACCACAGGGCGTCCGCACCGTACTTGGCGATGAGGCCCGCCACCCCGAGGAAGGATGCGGCGGAAAGATACTCACCCGAGATGGCAGTGGCGTTCCAGCGGGGTCCCACGCTGCGCGAGGCGACCAGGAAGTCGGATGTCGTGCGCGCCAACCGCACTCCGTAGATGCCGATCGCCACGGTGGCGACGGCCGCAACTGCCAGGCCTGCGAGGGTGAGCCACGGAATCGGCTGATCGTCGATCACGGCGCGCTCAGTCGTCCACCAAGTCGGCGAATTCCTGCTCGTTGCGCTCGGCCTGGCGAATGTAGATCCACCCGATGAGCAGAAGGACCGGGTACACGAGCACACCGAGAACCAGCCAGGGCAGCCGGATTCCGAGTATGGAGACCTCGGAGAACGCCGGGAACAGAAACAGCAGCGGAATCGAGCACAACAGGACCACGGCAAGCAGCGCCAGCCTGATCGCGAGCCCGAGTTGTGTGCGGACGAGGCCGCGGATCATGGCTTCGCCGACCTCGGTCTGTTCCTGCACCTCGACCCGCGTCCGGACCACCCGGGCGCCGCGGCGCTGCGCGAGCACCACTCGGACGCGTTCGGGTGGACTCATCGCGCTGTCCACGACTGCTTGGGCGCCCGGACGAGCCGGTCCTTGAGCATGCGGGTGTGCCTGCGACTGACCGGCAGTTCGACGGGCGGCTTGTCACCCTTCGGACGCAGGCACACCACCAGGCCGGTGCCGACGGTGCGGATTCCGGTCACCAAGGGCAACGACACCAGGTACGAGCGGTGTACCCGGACGAACCCGTGGTCGGCCCATCGCGACTCCAGCGCCGAGATCGGGATCCGGACGAGGTGGGAACTGTCCGCGGTGTGGAGTCGCGCGTAGTCGCCGTCGGCCTCCACCCATTCCACCGAGGACCGGTTCACCAGAGTCGTGACACCACCGAGTTCGACGGGGATCACCTCGTCCGCCCTCTCGTCCCGGGCACTGATCTCGCGGGCGCGACGACGTCCTTCGACGATGCGGCGCACCGACTCCGCCAGACGTTCCTCGCGCAAGGGTTTGAGGAGATAGTCGACGGCGCCGAGATCGAACGCGGCGACCGCCCGGTCGTCGTGCGCGGTCACGAACACCACCGCCGGCGGCGACGCGAAGTTCGACAGTATTCCGGCGAGCTCGAGGCCGTCGAGTCCGGGCATGTTGATGTCGAGGAAGACGGCGTCGATGTCGCCGCCCCGGAGGATCCGCAATGCGGTGGTGGCATCGCCGGCGGTGCGGACGTCCCCGACAGCGTCCTGTGCGCGGAGCAGGAACTCGAGTTCACTCAGGGCAGGTTTCTCGTCGTCGACGGCCAGCACGGTGAGGGGCAGGTCCGTGCTGGACTCTCGCTGGGCAGGGTCGTCAGTGTGGTTCACAACGTACGCAATGTTCCCACGGACACCGGACGTTCACGCTCGGATCCCCTGCCGAAACTTGGGGACCCGCATGCTCACCTTGGTGCCCGCACCCGGTGCGGTCTCCACCACCAGCCCGTAGTCGTTGCCGAACGCCGCCCGCAGCCGGTCGTCCACATTGGCGAGTCCGACGTGCGCGGACTCCTTCACTCCCGCCCGGTCGGAGGCCACGGAGTCGAGTGAGCCCGACCGCAGCAGTTCGGGATCCATGCCGACCCCGTCGTCCTCGACGCTGATCACGCAGTCGATGCCCTCGTCGGCGGCCACGATGCTGATCGTTCCCCCGTCCGGTTTGGCGGCGATGCCGTGCCGCACCGCGTTCTCCACCAGCGGTTGCAGCGCGAGGAACGGCAGGACCACGTTGAGCACCTCGGGCGCCACCTGCAATGTGACGGCGAGCGCATCACCGAACCGGGCACGTTCGAGGGTGAGGTAGCGGTCGATGTTGCGCAGTTCGTCGGCGAGCAGTGTGTACTCCCCCGCCGAACGGAACGAGTAGCGCGTGAAGTCGGCGAACTCGAGGATCAGTTCCCGCGCGCGGTCCGGGTCGGTACGGACGAACGACGCCACCGTGTTCAACGCGTTGTAGATGAAATGCGGGCTGATCTGGGCGCGCAGCGCACGCACCTCCGCGCGATCGAGTCGGGCACGGGACGCGTCGAGATCGGCGAGTTCGATCTGGCCACACGCGTACCGAGCCACCTCGGTGATGGCGCCCAGCATGCCCGGGCCCGGATCCTCGGTGGAGACGATGCCCAGCACCCCCACCACGCCGGTGGATTCGATCAGCAGCGGCTGCGCGATGAGCGCCCGCACCGCGTGATCATCGGTGTCCCGGACGAGGCTGCCGTCCGCGACGAGCACCCGGCGCTCGCCTTCCACCGCACGTACCGCGGCGTCGCGTAGTTGTTCGGTCAGACCCTCGTGCGGGCCGTCCCAGGCGAGCAGCGCCCCGGCCCGGTCGAACACCGCCAGAGCCTCGCCGCCCGTCAGCTGACGCAGGTACGGCGCGGCCTCGACCGCCGACGTTTCGTCCAGCCCCCGCCGCAGCGGGGTGGCCGCCAGCGACGCCGTGTGCAGCGTCGTGTGGACGGCCCGTTCGGTGGGGGTGGTGAGCTCTTGCCGGGCCCGCAACCACCGGAACATGTGGCGACGGCTCATTCTCCGGCGTCCAGTCGCGCGATGAGAGTCTTCGGGGCCACCGCGCGGTACGCGTCCTCCACGACGTCCGCGATCTCGTCCCAGTCCTGCGGAACGTCGAGATACACCCCGATCCAACCGCGGCCGCCGACATACGGCGGCACGAAGAACCTGTCAGGATAGCGGCGCACCCAGTCTTCCTGCGCGCCTGCAGGCGCCGCCGCCCAGAACGCGACCCGGTCGTCGTGGTGTCGGTCCGCGAGCGTCGCGAACTGCGGCGACTTACGGACGAACCACGCCGGTTCACCGTGACTGACCCGCTCGGTGGCCCCCGGCAGCGCGAGACACAGTGCCCGCAGTCGTTCGAGCTGCGAACCCGTCACGATCCCCCTCCCCGGCCACACGTGTTCGGCGGCGGTACCCCGGCGAACCGGTCGGCTATCCATTGCACCGCACCGGGAACGGCGCGCCCGTCGGCGTGGCCCTGATCCGGATCGGATTCGAACGCGATCACGTCACCGAGGGCGCACGCTTTTTCGACGGCCTCCGAAGTCCATTGCGGCAGAATGAGGTTGTCGCGCCCCCCGACGACCACGAACATCGGGCCGGCGGCCGGTTCGCGGGGCAGGGCGATCTCGTCGAGCCATTCCCGCATGCGCTCGGCGTCCGCCTCGGTGCGTGGACCGGTGTCGGCTGGTGTGAGTTTGCTTGCCACCGTCCACTTCTCGGACAGTTTCGCCGTCACGCAGGACAGCACGACGTCGGGATTGTCGGCGAGGGCGCCCCGCATGTAGTCGTCCGGTTCGAGATCGGGATGCACCACCTCGAGACCCTCGAGTAGATAGGGCAGGAACAACTTCTGCGGCAGCGAGAGCGGGGCGATGTCTCCGTCCGCCGCGATCCCCGAGAGGTCCGCCGCCGGAGAAAGATTCACGGAACCGACGAAATCGAGTCCGTCGCCGTAGTCGTCCGCGTGCTCGGCCGCCGACCACGACGCCTGACCGCCCTGCGAAATCCCGAGCGCGGCCCAGCGCGTCGACGCGCCCGGAACCACGGTGCGCGCCGCCCGGACGGCGTCGATCACGTCGTACGCCGCGGTGTCCGGTTCGAGGTACGGGTGCGGGCCGTCGGTGCCCAGACCCTGGTAGTCGCTGACCACCACCACATACCCCTGTTGCAGTAGCGGCCGCACCACTCCGATGGTGCCCAGCAAGGTGGGCGACGTGGACGGTGCGCACTCGTCGGTGACGCCCGTCGTACCGTGACCGACCGTGACGACGGGCCACCCGCCGTCGGGGGGCTGCCCGGCGGGAGTGAACACCGTGGCCACCACCTCGGTGCCACTTCCGTCCACACCCGACGTCGACCGGTACACCACACGGGTGGCGGCCGCGCCGAGTGCGGTGATCGAGTTGTCGATGCCCGGTACCGGGCTCTGGCTGATCACAGCGCCCCGCTCGGCCGCCGTCGGGGCCGGCGGGGAGTCTTCGCGGGCAGATGCAAGTGCCGATGCCGACGCGCCCGGTGACTCGTACGGCGCGGCCGTCTCTGTACCGCAGCCGGCCAGCACCACACCCGCGATCAACGTGATCGCCGCTGCCGTCGTGTTCCTCCGATACTTCATTCTCGACGTCTCCTCCGCACCCGTTCTTCCGCCGCAGCCTCCTCGACGTCGAGGCTCTCCAACACGCTACGCATGACCTCGTCGTCGAGGGTGCCCGCGTCACGGGAAGCGATCAAGGCCTCCCGCTGGGCCCGCAGCGCACCGCGGCGGACGTGGTCGAACAACGCACCGGCCCGGGCCTCGTCGCCGGGTTCCTCCGCCTCCTCCGCCTCGAGCCTCGCCCGCATCGATCGCCGCACCCGCTGCACCTGCCGCTCCATGCGCTCATGCTCGAGCGGTTCGGCCAGGTCCAGGGCCCGGGGTGGTCCTGACCCGCGAGGGACTCAGCGACATCGTCGGGTTCATCGAGGAAAGCCGGCGCATCCACCAGCGTTCCCTGACCTACGCCCTCAACGTCAGCGTCCAGAAACTCGAAGTGCCGATCTTGCTGACCGTCGGCGTCTTCGCCTGACACGAATTCGTGTTCACCCCACTGCTGATGGCCCTCCTGCTGCTGGGCAACGACGTGGTCATCTCGACCGCCGGGATTTACCGACGGCTTCGAGGCCGCCGCGGGTGGAAAGCTGGCGGAGTTGTTGCACACCCGCGGAAGCCCCCGTTCCCGGCACTGCCTGCGGTGCGTGCGTGCATGCACTGGTCGTACAGTGGGACGGGCCCGGCTCGGCAGCCCGTGCTCGAGCGACAGGAGCGACACGGGAGCGGTGACACGGACGTGATGGGCCTCGGTGAGCTGGAATCGGCCGTCATGGACGTGTTGTGGCGGGCCGAAGAACCGTTGCGGGTGCGCGACGTGATGGCGCGGCTGGAATCGTCGCGGGCACTTGCGTACACCACGGTGATGACAGTGCTGGACAACCTGCACACCAAAGACATGGTGACGCGCAGCCGCATCGGGCGCGGGTACCGCTACCGGGCGGCGCACACCCGAGAGGAAACCGCCGCCGAACTCGTCCGCCAGGTCCTGCGGTCGAGTGGGGACCCGGAGCGGGTGATGCTGCATTTCGCCACTTCGGCCACCGAAGACGAGTCCCGGATCCTGCGCCGAGCCGCCCGCCGGACCGAGCCGCGTCGAGATCGGGACACGTCGTCGTGATCGTCGCCGGGGCATTGTTCGCGGCAGCGCTGGTGCTCGGCTTCGCGGCCCCGCGGTGGTTGGCCCGGTTGGCCGCGCCGGGCACGGATCCGCGCCTCGCCTTGGCGGCGTGGGTGTCGGCCCAGGTGTTGTTCGTGGCGGCGCTGGTCGGTGGACCGATCGCGGTGGCGACGCGTCCCGGCCTGCGGTGGGAGCAGGTATCGCTGCCGGCGGCATCGTGCGTGCGCACCGCCCGGGACGAAGGGCTGCTGCCGTGGCTGCCCTACGCCGAGACGACGCTGTGGGTCGTGACCGGCGCGTTGCTGCTGCGCATCGGCGCGGTGGTGGCCCGCTCGTATCGGCGCCATCGTCGCGACACCGCCGCACACCTGAATCTGATCCGGATCCTCGGCGAGACCCGAACCGACGAGGAACAGTACGGCGAGGTCGTCTGGCTGCGGGAGCGTTCCTGCGCCGCCTACAGCGTCGGCGGCCGAAGCGGGACCGTAGTCGCCAGCGAGGGCCTGTCGGTCCTCGATCCCCTCGAGCAGAGAGCGGTGCTCGCCCACGAGCATGCCCACATCCGCGGGCGCCATCACCTGCTGGTGATGATGACCGGCGCCCTCGCGGCGGCGTTACCGTTCGTGCCTGTGTGCCGACAAGGGTCGGCGTGGGTGCGGGTCCTGATCGAGCTCGTCGCCGATCGTCGGGCCGCCCACGTGTGCGGCTCCGCAGCGGTTCGCGACGCGCTGATCCGATGCCGCGCCCACAATGCCGACCGACAGGAGTCCAGCGCCCCGTCCCAGCGGTTCGTCGCAGACCGCCTTCGGTGGCTGACGCCCGCCCTCCGGCGGCCCGGCGGGGCTCGTTCGGTGTTCGCCTACCCGCTCGCACTGACCGTTTCGACG
>NZ_JBAQEO010000916.1:0-57734 GCF_049286785.1 Rhodococcus sp. (in: high G+C Gram-positive bacteria)
GTAGGTAGGTGACCACACCTGTGCGCCTTTCACGACCGACGTCGTGAGGGGCGCACAGGTGCATCGAGTCCGCAGGCGTCCCGCGTCCTGCGGACTGAGACCAGAAAGGTCGACCGCATGTCCAGCACCGCAACTTTCGGCTCCAGCGTCCTGGGGTATCCCCGCATCGGACCGCGTCGCGAACTCAAGCGCGCCCTCGAGGCCTACTGGCACGGTACGGGCACACAAAAGGAACTCGTCACCGTCGCCCGGGAACTCCAGGAGGAGACCTGGAGCGAACTTGCCGCGACGGGTCTGACGCAGGTCCCGGGCAACACGTTCTCGTACTACGACCACGTGCTCGACAACGCGCTGCTCTTCGGGGCGGTGCCCGAACGCTTCCGGCCGCTGGAGAACGAGCTCGACCCACTGGATTTCTACTTCACGATGTGCCGCGGCCGTCCCGACTTCCCGCCGCTCGAACTGGTGCGGTTCTTCGGCACCAATTACCACTACCGCCAACCCGAACTGGACGAGAACACCACGTTCTCCCTGCGTTCCGAGACGGTGCTGGACGAATTCGAGCGGGCCAAGGCCAGGGGAATCGAGCTGCGTCCCGTCGTCCTCGGACCCGTCTCGCTCCTGCTGCTGTCGAAGGTGGGGCCGACCTCCCACCAGAGCGGTTTCTCGACGCTCGACCTGCTGGACAGGATTCTCCCCGAGTACGCGCGACTGTTCGAGCAGCTCGCGAAGGCCGGCGCCACCTGTGTGCAGCTCGACGAGCCGTCGTTCACCGAAGACCGCACACCCGACGAACTGGCCGCCCTGAAGCGTGCCTACGAAAAGTTGTCGCACGCGCCGCTGCGCCCGCGTCTTCTCGTCACCGGCCCCTACGGTCACCTCGGTGAGGCCCTCGCCATTCTCGCCGAAACGAAGGTGGAGGCTGTCGGTCTCGATCTGGTGAGCCATCGGATGAGTGCCGACGAGCTCGCGAAGATCCCGGGTCTGCGGCGCAAGCGCATCTACGCCGGCGTGGTGGACGGCCGGAACGTGTGGCGGGTGGACCGGTACGTCACGCTCACCTACCTCAACACGATCAAGGACATCGTGCCGGACCTTGTGGTGTCCACCTCGACGTCGCTGCTGCACGTGCCGTACGACGTGCTGTCGGAATACGACATTCCGGGCGACGTCGCAGATCGCCTCGCGTTCGCCAAGCAGAAGGTCGGCGAAGTGGTGTCGCTGGCGAGGGCGCTGACCGAGGGGCCGTCGGAGAAGTGGCGCAAACGTCCCACCTCGGTGCACTTCAAGCTCAAGCACGCGGTGCGCGCCCGGGTGAACGCCGTCAAGCAGTCCGACCGTGTCCGGGTTCCGTACGAGGAGCGGCGGGTCGCCCAGCAGGAGCGGCTGAACCTGCCCCTGGTGCCCACGACCACGCTCGGATCGTTTCCGCAGACCAGCGAGATCCGCCAGGCGCGGTACGAGCTGGGCGAGGGCCGCGTGGAGTGGGAGGACTACTACAAGCGCATCCAGGCGGAGATCGAGAGCACCATCCGGCTGCAGGAGGACATCGGACTCGACGTTCTCGTGCACGGTGAGCACGAGCGCAACGACATGGTCCAGTACTTCGCGGAACTTCTCGAGGGGTACGCGTTCACCCACAACGGCTGGGTGCAGGCGTACGGCTCGCGCTGCACCCGTCCGCCGATTCTGTACGGTGACGTCGCGCGGCCCAAACCGATGAGCGTCGAGTGGATCGCCTACGCGCAGTCGCTGACGGACAAGCCGGTGAAGGCGATATTGACGGGCCCGGTCACGATGATCGCGCGTTCGTTCGTCCGCCAGGACCAGCCGCTGCACGAGACGGCGGACCAGTTGGCGCTCGTGGTTCGCGACGAGATCGCCGACCTCGAGGCCGCGGGAATCGCGATCATCCAGGTGGACGAGCCGGCGATTCGTGAGTTGCTGCCGGCGCGCGAGGACGGTCGCGAGGCGTACCTGGAGTGGGCGGTCGACGCGTTCCGTCTCGCCACGGGTGCTGCCAAGCCGGAGACGCAGATCCACACGCATCTGACGTACACGAGCCGGGCGGCGGTGGTCGACGCCATCGAACGGCTGGACGCGGATGTCACTGCCATCGTGGCCACCCGATCCATCACCTGGGTGTTGGACGCCCTCAAGGAGCGGGCACTCACGCACGGCGTCGGACCCGGTGTGTACGAGAGCCGTTCGGCGCGCATCCCCGACATCGACGAATTGGACGAACTCCTCACCGAGGCGAGCAAGTCCATCTCGTTGGAACGGCTGTGGGCCAATCCGGACGGTGGGCTCAAGACGCGTCACTACTGGCAGCTCGAACCCTCTCTGCGCAACATGGTGGCCGCAGCCCATCGCCTCCGGCGCCGGGCGGAGAAGGAAGAATCGGACGCCTGATACCGAACACACGCCGCGGGTCGCGCACGAGCGCGGCCCCCGGCGTGTGTGTAGCGGTGCGAACAGGTAGTCATATACGCATGGTTACCGCCGCTGCATACGCAGTTACATCCAGCACGAGTCCATTCGAGAAGATCACGATCGAGCGCCGGGAACTCGGCCCTCTCGACGTGCTCATCGAGATCAGGTACGCGGGTATCTGCCACTCCGACATCCACACCGCGCGCGGCGAATGGGGCACCCCCCACTACCCGGTGGTGCCCGGGCACGAGATCGCGGGTGTGGTGACCGCGGTCGGCTCCGGCGTGACCCGTCACCGGGTGGGTGCCCGGGTAGGCGTCGGGTGTTTCGTCGATTCCTGCGGAGAATGCGACGCGTGCCGCGCCGACGACGAGCAGTACTGCTTCAACCGGGTGACCGGCACCTACAATTCCCGAGGTCGCGACGGCGAATGGACGCAGGGCGGGTACTCGACGCATATCGTCGTCACCGAGCGTTTCGTGGTGTCGATACCCGACGGGCTCGCCCTGGACATCGCAGCGCCGCTGTTGTGCGCCGGCATCACGCTGTACTCACCGCTTGTGCACTGGGACGCAGGCCCCGGCAAAAAGGTTGCCATCATCGGCATGGGCGGCCTCGGTCATGTGGGCGTGAAGATCGCACACGCCATGGGGGCGGAGGTAACCGTGCTGAGTCAGTCGCTGAGCAAGAAGGCCGACGGTGAGAAGTTCGGAGCCGACCGATATTACGCCACCTCGGACCCCGCGACGTTCAAGGAGTTGCGGTCGAAATTCGACCTGATCCTCAACACGGTGTCGGTGAACGTCGACATCGACGCATACATGTCGCTGCTCGCCGTCAACGGCACCCTGGTGGAACTCGGATTGCCCCAGAAGCCGATCGAGGTCCGTGCATTCAGCCTCGCGGCGAATCGTCGCAGCCTCGCGGGCTCCAACGTGGGCGGACTGGCGCAGACGCAGGAAATGCTGAACTTCTGCGCCGCGCACGGCATCGGCGCCGAAATCGAGGTTATCCCCGCGAGCGAGATCGACGACGCCTACGACAGGGTGGTGGCCGGTGACGTGCGGTACCGATTCGTAATCGACACGGCAACGATCTGAGTTCACACCTCGCCGAGTTGATCTCGGAGGGATGACAGCGTCTTCGCCAGCAGCCTCGACACGTGCATCTGCGAGATACCTACCCGATCCGCGATCTGGGTCTGGGTCATGTTTCCGAAGAATCGGAGCATCAGCACCGTGCGCTCGCGGTCCGGTAGTGATTCGAGCAGTGGGCGCAGGGTCTCGTGGTTCTCCACATCGGCCATCGCGGCGTCGTAGTCCCCGATGGTTTCGACCATGGACAGCTCGCCGCTGCGGTCGGACGATGTGTTGTCGACCGAGACGGTCTGGTAGGCATTGCCGGCGAGGAGCCCCTGGCCGACTTCCTCGGGATCGAGGTCCAGGTAGTGTGCCAGTTCGCTCACGGTGGGGGCGTGGCCGAGGCTCTGGGACAGCTCGGCCACGGCCGAGCTCAGGGCCAGATGGAGTTCCTTCATGCGGCGAGGGACGCGCACCGCCCAGCCCGTGTCCCGAAAGTGCCTGCGTACCTCGCCCATGATGGTGGGAACCGCGAACGACACGAAGTCGGAACCTCGGGTCACGTCGAAGCGGTCGACCGAGTTCACCAGGCCCAGTCGCGCGACCTGAACCAGATCGTCATGCGCCTCGCCCCGTCCGTCGAAACGCCGGGCAATGTGTTCTGCGAGGGGGAGGCACCGGGTCACCAGGGCGTCCCGCAGGACACTTCGCCGGGGATCGTCCTCGCCGAGCGCCGCCATCTGCTCGAAGAGCTTTGCGACATCCTGATACTCGTCCGGCCAACGCGCCGTGCTTCCACCGCGGTGAGCGTGGGAGGTCACTAGAGCGAGCCGTTCTTCACCTTGGTGAATTCCATGGTGGTGACGTGGGCCGAGCCGGGGTCGGCGAGGTCGGGTTCGTGTCTCATGTCGATCGAATCGGTGAGCGCAGCGAGGACGTGCCAGCCGAACGACCGTTCCCCGAGTGAGTCGACACCGGTGGTCGTGGTGGAGACGGAGACGCGCAGAGTGCTGTCGAAGTACTGGAGTCGGCACACCAGGACTGCGTCGGCCGCCGCACGGACGATCAATTGGGTGCAGATCTCGTCCATCGCCAGCTTGATATCGGCAATGGCATCGAGATCGAAGTCCTCGTGGATGGCAATCGTAGCGGCCAGGGCCCGTAGTACGGAGAGCTGATCGGGTGTAGCTCGAACGCGCAACTCGACGACGGGATGTGTGTGGTCCTGATCGGGTTCGATTGTCTTGGCGATGGCCATGAGACCTCCGGATCGGGCGGTGCCTGGTGGGGCGGGGCGGGGTCGGCTCGCTGCGTTCGAGAAGTCAGGCCAGCGGTCCGGCACCTCACGGGGAATACCGCAGAACGGTACAGGTCAAACCAGTCCGAGCAGTACGTTTGGGCGGTAGGGTGATCGGAAAGGCCGGCTTCTCGAGGCCTCGACGGGCCGTGTGAGTCGATGGAGACATGCGGGATGCCTGACGAATTTCACCGGAACACGCTGGCATATGGCGTCGACGCCCAGACGGGCGGCGACAGTCCCGAACGGGTCGACCCCGAACAGGTCGACCTGGTGACCGGTTCGCTCGAAGCTGTGCTCGATCTCTTCGAGACCGAAGACGAGATCAACGTGGTCCTGGGCGGACTGTGCCGCCAGGTGGTCCAGGCGTTCCCGGCGGCGCTGGACGCCGCGATCACAGTTATCCGGCCCACGGGTCCCGTCACGGTCGCCTCGACCTCGCGGGAGGTGCTGCCGGTCGAAGCTGCACAACTGCGCTTCGACGACGCGCCGTGCCTGTCCGCGGCCCGGTCGCGAGCCATCGTTCGGGCCGACATCGCGACTGCGCGTGAGCGGTGGCCGGAGTTCGCGGCTATTGCGCAGCAGGCGAACATGCACAGTTACCTTTCGGTGCCGTTGCTGATCGATGCGGAGTACTCGGGGGCACTGAACCTGTACGGGGAGTTCCCGCACGCATTCCACAGGATGGACGAATCGCTACTCGAGTTGTACGTGGTCTCGGCGGGCAGCGCTCTGCGCAGCGCACGGCGGTACAGCGAGGCGCGGGTCCTGGTGGAAGGGCTTCGCGTAGCGCTGCGTTCGCGTGCGGTGATCGATCAGGCAAAGGGAATCGTCATGGCGTTGCGCGGCATCGACGCGGAAGAAGCGTTCCGCGTCCTGGTCGAACGATCCCAGCACGAAAACGTCAAACTCCGTGTCGTGGCCGAAAGAGCGGTCCGCGCGGTAGCGAGACGAAACGCTCAGCGGAGTCGTCATATATAGCTCACCTGCCTATTACGGGGCAAGGGTTCTGTTATTTCCTTGTGACACATCACGGTCGGGGGTACCCTCGTATCGAGGTTGAGCACACAGCCGATTCGGAAAGCGCTGCGACGGCAGACGTTGCCGGAGGCCGGGATCGGATGGTCTGCGAGTGCTCCGCTTTCCCGTCGAGTTCCAGATGGGGTGAGACATGTCTGTAGTTCCAGAACCTGCACTGGCCTTTTCGGGCGGGGTGACGGGTATTCAATGCAAGTCGAGAGTACCGCTCGCGGCGAGTGATTCCGCCACGACACACTGTACGAGTGCCGGATTCAGTTCCGAGAGGATCGGCTCCGGTGTGGTGCTGGTCGGGGTTCGGGGTGAAATCGATCTGTGCAGTGCGCCCGAGCTGCGTGAATACGTGGGCGCCCGGATATCGTCGGAATCTCATTTGATCCTCGACATGTCGAAGGTCGACTTCATCGGAACCGCAGGGTTGGCGGTGCTCGATACGGTCAATTCCACGAGCCTCCGAGACGGACGGGTATGGGCTTTGATCTGCGGCAGGCCGGTGTCCCGGTTGCTTCGCGCGGCCGGTCGGGAGAGAAATTATCCGTGTTTCGAGTCTCTGGACAGCGCGCTGGGGTCTTGGCACGGAAGAACTGCATGATCGGCTTCGTCCGGTAAGGATCGCCGAAAGAACCGGTGCGCACGTTCACTGCGCACCGGTTCTCACTGCGCACCGGTTCTCACTGCGCACCGGGTTCTCTCAATGGGCACCGGTTCGGCCGGCCCTCGGAGGTCCGGAGACGCAACGCCCGTAGGCGCGCAGGGTATCCATCGCGACCCGGTCCCACGAGTACCGGGCCCGCGCGCGGTCGCAGCCGGCCATGCCGAATCCTGCGCGCAATGCGTCGTCGTCGAAGATCTGTTTCAGTGCTTCGGTGAGCCGCTCCGGATTGCGCGGCGAGATCAGGCGTCCGGTGATTCCGTCGACCACCGTGTCCCGCATCCCGCCGACCGCGGACGCCACCACCGGTGTGCCGCAGGCCATCGCCTCGAGCGGGACCATCCCGAACGGCTCGAACCACGGTGTGCATACCACCGCGTCCGCGGATCTCAATAGTGACGGCATGTTCTTCCGCGATACCCGGCCCACCAGACGAACGCGGCTACGTACTCTGGCATCCTTGGCCAGCGCGTGCAGGCGGACGGCTTCGGGGTGCGCGTCCAGGTCGTCCGCCGCGGGGCCGCCGGCGATCACGAGTTCGGTGTCGGGGAAATGGCGCAGGGCCTCGATGGCGGTGTCGAAACCCTCGGTGGGAGACAGTTTGCCCACCATCACGAGACGGTGCCGTTTCCCTTTCTCGTCAACCGCGCCGTCCGGCGTGAACTCGGTGACGTCCACGCCCGACGGGACCACCGATGTTCGCGAGCGCGGCAGACCGAGGTGGGAGAGCTCGAAGACCTCGTCGTTGCATGTGGCAACGACGCGGGTTGCTCCGCGGGCGATCAACTGTTCCAAATGGACTCGATCGGGAGCCCGGACGGGCTTCGGTTTCTGGAAGCGCTGTTCGACAACGCCGAGAGCGTGGAACGTCTGGATCACGGGGATCCCGAGCGTGCGGGCCGCGAGTTGGGCCGCGATCCCGGACATCCAGTAGTGCGCGTGCACGATGTCGGGGCGTTCGTTCTCCCATTCGGTCTCGAGAAATCCGCCGAACGCCCCCATCAGCGGCAGAACTTCCTCCACCGGCATCCTCCTCGGTGGCCCCACAGGAACGTGGACCACCGTGTACCCGGCGTGTGTGATGACCCGGTCGGGCACGTCGGGGTTCTCACGGCGGGTATAGACGGTGACGTCGTGACCCGCTCGTGTGAGGGCGGCCGAGAGCTCGGCGAGATGGATGTTCTGTCCCCGGATGACGGCTCCGTCCGAGTCTTCCGAAGGCATGGTGTCGAGAGGTCCGGCATTTCCCGAGACCATCGATATCTTCAATCGACGAGAAGTGCCGACTGTGGCCGTTCTCATCGGCTGGGCTCCGCAGACGGGTGGCCTGGTAGGGCGATGGGTGGCGGTCATGGATCGGGGATTCCCGAACCCCGCGGAAGTAAACCGACCGGCCCAGACTCTGTTACGGAAGAGTCGCCACCGCGCCTTCGATATTGCGAACGGATAGCCGCGCGTCAATACCAGTGACGGCGGCCGCCCACGGCGCGGCCGGTGGCACCGAGAAGCCACAGGATCGCTCCGATCACGACGAGGATGATGCCGATCGTCCACAACACCGAGATGTCGGCGAGCCACCCGATCAAGAGCAGGATCAAACCGAGAATAATCATGATTTTCCTCGTTTCCTCATCCCACCGAGGTGAGAACCGAGCCCCCACGGGGACCCTTCTCGGCCTCGTCTACCCCTGCGCCCATGGCGTAGGTCAAATGTCCGCCGAGTGCGCCGCCCAGTCCGACGGCGACGACTCCGGCCACGCTCGCCGCGATGGCACGCGCATCGGTGCCTCGCCTGCGGCGCACGAACGACGCCGCCAGAGCGCTGATACCGGCGGCGTTCACACCGGCATGGATCTGGCCCACGCGTCGCTGACGGGTGTTCCGCTCGGCCCAGTCGGCCCAGCCGGTCATCAAGGTGGGAGGCGTCGCCACGAGACCCAGGCCGATCAGCCGGCGGGCGGCGACATGATCACGAAGTACCAGATCGAACACGGTGGCGCCGACCCACGTCCCGATCGGCACCGTGACCAGGACGGGATGCAGGGGGTGGCCGAGCCAGGATCCGCGCAGGAGTGGTCCGGTGCCGCTCTTCCCGAGGGACGCGCGGATCCGCTGCTGCAGAACGCTGCTGCCGCCGTCGAGGAAGCTGGCATCCTCTGTCTTACCGAAGAGTGGCTCGAGGTTCATGGTCTCCGATTACCCCAGGCCGCGACTGCGAAACGGACGCGGGACCGAGCCCGTCCACCTTGTCGGCGATGCAGGTCAAGGGTAGCGTCGTGGCTAGGTTCTTCCCGGATGAGCGACAAGGTCAGGTGAGCGACGATGAAGCTCAATCTCTTCGCTGCGTGGGTCAGCTTCACACTGGTGCTGGGCGCCGTGATTGCTCTCGGCGGGTTTCTGTTCGCCGCGGCGTCGGGAAACGCCGGATGGGCGATCGTCTCCGGTGTCCTGTGCCTTGTGGCGCTCGGTGGAGCAATGGCACTGTTCGGTGGCACCGTCCGCCACGACCACCGGGTGCATCACCCGACACCACATATGTTCTGACGCCGTTCTCGCGAGACGCGAGTGCCGGTGACCGTCAGGACTCGGCGAGTCGCTGCTTCTCCACTTCCACATCGAAGTCGGCGGGTGGCCAGTCGAGTTCGAGTTTCTCCAGGGCGTCGATCAGGAGTTCGGTGACGGCGATCCGGCTGTACCATTTCCGGTCGCACGGCACGACGTACCAGGGCGCGTACTCGGTGGACGTCTTGTCCAGCATCGCCTGGTAGGCCTCCTGGTATGCGGGCCACAGCTTGCGTTCGGTGACATCCCCGGGGTTGTACTTCCAGTACTTGTCCGGGCGGTCGAGCCTTTCCTTCAGTCGCGCCTTCTGTTCGTCCAGCGACACGAACATGGCGACCTTCACCAGCGTCATGCCTTCGGCGACGAGTTCTTTCTCGAACTGGTTGATCTCGTCGTATCGCGCGCTCCACACGCTTTCGGGAACCAGATTGTGGACACGGACGACCAGGACGTCCTCGTAGTGGGACCGGTCGAACACGCCGAGCTGTCCGCTGCGGGGCAGGGCCTTGTTGACGCGCCACAGGTAGTGGTGCCGTTTCTCCTCCGGAGTCGGAACACCGAACGATGTGTGGTCGACACCCTGGGGATTGACGTGCCCGATGACGTGCCGGACCATTCCGCCCTTGCCCGCGGTGTCCATGCCCTGCAGGACGAGAAGGACCGAGCGGTTGTCACCGGAACGGCCTACGGCGTACAGCTTTTCCTGGAGTGCGGACAATACTGCACCCCGTTCTTCGAGGAGTCGCTCACCATCGGCCTTGCTGCCCGCGAACCCGGGCGTGCCGCTCCGGTCGAGTTCGAAGATCGGCTGTCCGGGGCGGGCGCGAAGCGCCTCCACCGGGGGAACCTTCCAGATTCCGCTTGTGCTGTCGTCCATGTCCAAACAGTGCCACACCGGCGGTTCCGTGGGTTCGACTTCACGCGCGCGCGAACGGCCGGGTTCGAGTTTTACGCGCGCGCGAACGGCGGCGATGTCACACCGTCCACCAGGTGGCTGCCCCAGAGGTCCACCTCGGTAATGCGAGCGAGGGCTGTGCCTTCGGGTCCGGTGATCCGCAGTTCGGTACCGGGCGTCAGGTCGGCATCCGCACCGAGCGCGTCGGTCAGGGTACGTACCCGTCCGTGCCAAACGTAGCGTCCACTGATCGGCTCGAAATGTCCGGCGAGATGAACCTGGACGGTCACGGCCGGAGAACCGTCGACGACCACCTCGGCGAGACCTCGGTAGCCGGCTTCTTCCTCGGTGTCGTTCACGAACCCGAGTTTACCTGTTACCGAAAGTTACACAAGTATGCGGGCGTTCTAGTCGGTGGTCTGCGGAAGCAGGGGATGAGGAATCGAGTTGAAGCGTGCAGGAGAACCGTTGACGGCGGCGATGCCCGCCACACCGCCCCACGTCATCATCGTGAGGTAGTTGATGAGGTCCTCGACGGACATCGACCGGTGCGAGATCCACCAGTGGGTGGCCAGTTGCACTCCGCCGACGATCCCGTACGCCCACGGCACCGCGCCGCCCGAGTCCATCTCCATCAGACGTAGGCGCTCACCGAGAACGGTGGCCAGTACCTCGGCGATCATCCGCTCGGAATCGGCCACGGCATCGCGGCCGGGGCTCGCGCCGTTGGCCGTGATGTAGAGGTACACGTCGGGGTCCGACGCCACCGTCTCCACATACGCGGTGATCGTGGCGCGGGTCAGTTCGAATTCGTCGAGATCACCGCCGATGGCCTCATAGATCCGCGGTGCGAGGGTGGTCTCCACGTAGCGTGCCATCGTCGCATTCGTCAAGTCGTTCTTGTCCGCGAAATAGCGGTACAGCACCGTCTTGGACACGCCGATCTCGGATGCGATCTCGTCCATGCCGATGTCCCGGCCTCGGAGGCGGACGGCAGCGATCGTTCCGTCGACGAGTTCCTCGCGGCGCGCGATCTTGTGCTCGCGCCAGCGCCGCTTGCGCCCGTCCGGCTTGGCCGCCTTGTCCGTTTTCGTCGTCGACTCGATTCCTTGCTCGGAAACTGTCACTTCGTCGGTCGCCACTGCGTGTAGTCACATCCGTTTCTTCTCGATCTTGACGTCAGCTTAGTGCTCCACTCGTAGCCTTCGGCAGAATGGCTCCTGTGGACCAATTGAGCCTCTCCGCCGCAGACGACGCCGCAAAGCGCCGGGACCTCCGCAAGATGAAGATCGTGGCGACGGGGTTCCTCGTTCTCGCGACCGTTGTCTATCTCCTGTGCCGGTGGCAGGAATCGCGCGGGGCGGGGGAGTGGGTCGGCTACGTCCGCTCAGCGTCCGAGGCGGGCATGGTCGGCGCGCTCGCCGACTGGTTCGCGGTGACGGCGCTGTTCCGCCATCCTCTGGGCCTCCCCATTCCTCACACCGCGATCATCAAGCGGAAGAAGGACCAGCTCGGCGCCAGCCTGAGCAGCTTCGTCGGCCAGAACTTCCTGGCACCCGAGGTCGTGTCCGCGAAGGTGGAGGCCGCGCAGGTGCCACTGCGGCTCGGTACCTGGATGGCGCACCCGCCGCACGCCGAGCGGGTCGCAGCCGAGACGGCCACGATTCTGCGGGGTGTCGTCGAGGTGCTCCGGGACGAGGACGTGCAGCAGATCATCGACAGCACCCTCGTACGCCGACTCGCCGAACCGGAATGGGGGCCGCCCATCGGACGCGTGCTCGGTGAACTGCTCCGAGAAAATCGTCAGCTGCCCATCCTCGATCTCCTCGCCGAACGTGCGCATCAATGGGCGCTCGGAAGTCAGGAAACCATCGATCGCATCGTCACTCGGGATTCGCCGGCCTGGTCACCCAAATTCGTCGACGCGATGCTGGGCGAGAAGATCCATCGCGAGCTGGTCGAGTTCACCTGGAAGGTGCGGTCCAATCCGGAACACGAGGTACGCCAGGCTGCAAATCGATTCCTGGTGGACTTCGCCGACGATCTGCAGAACGATCCGGCCACCAAGGAGAAGGCCGAGAAGATCAAGGCCGAGATCATGGGCCGGGAGGAAGTGACGGGGCTCGCCGCCGCGACGTGGACGGTGGCGAAGCGGCTCATCATGGAATCCGTCGACGACCCGAACAGCACACTGCGAACCAAGGTCGCAGAAAATGTCGTGCGGCTCGGTGAGAGATTGCGCGACGACGTGGAGCTTCGGACGAAGGTCGACGGGTGGCTTCGGGCCGGAACGCGCTACGTCGCCGTCCACTACACGGACGAGATCACCGGAGTCATCTCCGACACCGTCGAGCGGTGGGACGCAGAGGAAGCAAGCAAGAAGATCGAGCTCCAGGTGGGCCGGGATCTGCAATTCATTCGCATCAACGGCACCGTGGTCGGATCGGTCGCGGGACTTGCGATCTACACGGTGTCGACGCTCCTGTTCGGTTGAGCGTTCCAGCGGCGCCTCCCGGGCGCTAACAGAGTGCTTGCAATTGCTAGCACCCTGTTCTAGGCTTGGTGGTGCCCAGCAAACGGAGGAGCGATGGCAAGCGAAGATCGTGATGCTGCCGGTGCCGGCGATCTGGCGACGCGTGTAGTGACGAATGCGGCCCACGACATCGGGGGTTTCATTCGTGCGCAACGTGAAGCTGCGCAGGTCTCGATGCGTCAGTTGGCACAGCTTGCCGGGGTCAGCAATCCATATCTGAGTCAGATCGAGCGTGGGTTGCGCAAGCCTTCGGCAGAAGTCCTTGCGCAGATAGCCAAGGGTCTCCGGGTGTCCTCGGAGGTCCTGTATGTCCAGGCGGGGTATCTCGAGCAAAGGCCCCACGGTCCGATCCGCGACGCCCTGCTCACGGACACGGCCATCACCGAGCGGCAGAAGCAGGTGTTGCTCGAAATCTATGAATCCTTCTGTCGTGAGAACGAAGCGACGGTGGCGGCGCAGCGCCGTGCCGACGACATGCATGCAGAAGATCGCCAGCGTTCTGAATCCCAGACGCCGGAACCCCTCATCGTTGAACAGGAGAAAGCCGATGACTGACGAGAAGACCAAGGACAGCGTCAAGACCTCGCTCTACGCCGCAGTGGGTGCCGGCGACGTAGTGGTGCAGGCCGTGGCCGACGTGGTCGCCCAGGTACGTTCGCGGGCCGAGGCGACTCAGGGAGATGTCGAAGGTCGCGTGGGCGAGGCCCGCGGACGTTTCGCAGAACTCCAGGAGGGCGTCGAGAGCCTGCGCGATCGACTGGCCGGTCTCCCTTCCGAGCTGCCCGAAGAACTCGCCGAGCTGCGAGAGAAGTTCACCGCGGACGAGCTGCGCAAGGTGGCCGAGGCGTACCTGAAGGTTGCCTCCGATCTGTACACCTCCCTCGCGGAGCGTGGCGAGGACGCCGTCGAGCGCATCCGGAAGCAACCCGTCGTCGGCGAGCAGATCGAGCGCGCAGAGGCGGCACTCGGTGAAGCGGTGGAACTGACCGAGGAAGCTCTCGGCACGGTAGCCCGTCAGACGCGTGCCGTGGGCGAGCAGGCCGCCAAGTTGGCCGGTCGCGCTTCGGGTCGTATCTCCGACACTGCAGAGGGGCTCGGCGAGGCCATCGCGGACGCCGGCGACGAGGCTGCCATCCGGGTGCTCGACCTGGGTGATCAGGCTCAGGGAGTGTCCGAGGAAGCCGCCGAGCGCGTAGAGGCCACCGCTGCGGGAGTGGAGGCTCGCGCCGAGACAGCGAAGAAGTCGGCTGACCAGCAGGCCGCCCCGGCCAAGAAGGCGCCCGCCAAGGCCGCTCCGGCGAAGGCTGCTCCGGCGAAGGCTGCTGCCGCGGCTCCCGCAACTCCCGCCGGCAAGGCGGCCCCCGCGAAGAAGGCTCCGCCGAAGAAGGCCTGATCTTCTGCGTCGTATCGGCCTCCGCACGTTCGGTGCGGGGGCCGTTCGCGTGCCGACCTCGTAGGATGGTGCTGTGATTGAAGTTGACGGCATCGTCTCGGTGATCTTGTGGGTAATTCGTATCGTCGCCCTCGGTGCGGCGGCATTCGCCCTGTTTCACGCAGCGCGCCAGCGCAAGGACGCCTTCACTGCGGTCGATAAATTGAGCAAGCCGATCTGGCTGAGCATCCTGGCCGTTGCGCTCCTCGTGCTCCTGGTCTTTCCCGTTGTGCAACTCTTCGGCATCGTCGCGGTGGTGGCGGTCTGTGTCTATCTCGTCGACGTCCGCCCGCGTGTCGACGACATTCAGCGCGGTCCTCGCTGGTAGCCCGGTAACCCCCGAACGGGTCCGGGTGTTTCCGTGCCCAAACGATGACAATGAGCATTGTGACAATGATAGTGTGAAACACGGCGAGGATCACCGAGGAGCTGAGATGTCTACGCGCGCTGCCAAGTCGAATCGGCACTACCACGACATGATTCGTAAGGGTTGTTCCACGACCGTCGTGGTTCTCGACGCGGTGGGATTCGTCGGTGGTCCGTCCCGTCTGCTTCCGCGAAGGGCCCACATCGTCTGATGAAGGAATACCGGATAGACGACCTCGCCCGCGAAGCGCGAGTGAGCGTCCGCAACGTTCGCGTGTATCAGGACCGCGGATTGCTGCCGCCCCCCCGGAAGCAGGGCCGCACCGGTTGGTACAATGAGGCGCATCTCGCGCGGTTGCACCTCATCGGACGGATGCTCGACCGCGGGTATACCTTCGCCACCATCAGCGAACTGCTCTCGGCAGCCCACTACGGACTCCAGGTCAAGGACGTACTCGAGACCGACGACCCCGGCAGTCGCTGGCGAAACCGTCGTCGGGCGGCCCGGGTGTCGTTGTCGGAACTGCGGCGCATGTTCGGCGCGCAGACCACGGCGGCAAACATCGCGCGGGGAACCGACCTCGGTGTTCTCGCGCCCACCGGGGATGACTACTCCGTCGACAACCCGCATCTGGTCGAGGCTGCGCGGGTGCTCGTCGAGGCGGGTGTCCCTCTCGACGACGTCCTCGAACAGACCGAGGCGGTTCACCGGGGACTCACCGACGTCGCCGCGAGATTCGTGGGGGTGGTAGCTGAACGTTATCTCGCCGCCGAGGGCGAGACCCTCGATCTCGACGAATCGACGGTCACCGAGATCGCGAAGCTCGTCGACCGCATGCGACCACTCGCACACGACGTCGTCGAGACCATGTTCGAGGCGGCGATGGAAGAGCAGATCTCGAAGGCTCTGAGCGCAGCCGCCCGGCAACTCGGGGAGAAGACCGCCGCCGAGCGCAGCGGCGACACGAACCGCGCAAGTTGACACCACTTCTTCCGAATATGTCAGGGGTAAGCATGACCAGTAGTTCGCGCACCACCGCTCTCGGGGCCCTCGTCGGGGTGACCGGAGTGGGCGCAGCCTTCGCCATGGGCGCGGCGTTCCGACGACGGCGCGCCACCCGTGGATTGACGCTCTCCAGCGAGGTTCCGCCGAACGAGTTGCTGCAGACGCCGACCCATGACTTCGAGGTGACCGAGATCGTCACCGACGACGGAGCCACCCTGCACGTGCGCGCATACGGGCCCGAGGACGGTCATCCCATCGTGTTCAGTCACGGCTGGACGTGCTCGATCGAGTACTGGCATCCCCAGGTGAACGCCCTTGCCTCCGAATACCGGGTTATCACTTATGACCAGCGCGGTCACGGGCGCAGCACGGTGGGCACCCTTCCTCTGGGGCCCGACGTACTCGCGCACGATCTGGGCGAGGTGCTGAAGGTCACCGTGCGTGAGGACCGGAAGGCCGTGCTCGTCGGCCACAGCATGGGCGGCATGAGCATCATGGCGTGGGCGGGCAGGTACCCGCACCATGTGAAGAAGTACGCGTCCGCGGTGCTGCTCGCCAGCACCGCCAGCGACCGGCTCATCGCCGAGACCACCGTCATCCCATTGCCGAATCGCTTTCCCCGGGTCCCGGTGAATGTCGGTCGCGCAATCCTGAAGACACCGATGCCGCTGGTGTCGTCGCCGGTGATCACGAGGGCCATCCAGTACGTGTCGATGTCGCCCAATGCGACTCCGGCCGAAGTGCAGTTCTGCGAGAACATCGTCCGGGGCTGCCATCCGCGTGTGCGCGGCGGTTGGGGAGCCGCGCTCAGCGCACTCGACATCAACCACGCTCTGGACAAGCTGGAAGTTCCGAGCAGTGTGCTGGTGGGATCCATGGACCGGCTGACCCCGCCCGTGCACGCTCACAAATTGGCGCGGGTCCTCGAGGAGGCCGGAAATCTTGCGCGTCTCATCGTGCTGCCCGGAGTCGGGCACATGACCTCGGTCGAGAGCGTCGACGAATTCAACAAGGAGATCGTCCGGCTGCGCAATCTGTGAGCGCCGGCCTCCGCTAGCTGAAAACCACTGTCTTGCGACCGTGCACGAGGACGCGATCCTCGAGATGCCAGCGGAGGCCACGCGAGAGCACCAGTTTCTCGATGTCGCGGCCCTGCCGGACCATGTCCGCGACCTCGTCGGCGTGGTCGACTCGGATGACGTCCTGCTCGATGATCGGTCCTGCGTCGAGTTCGGCCGTGACGTAGTGGCAGGTGGCGCCGATCAGCTTCACGCCGCGCGCGAACGCCTGATGGTAGGGGCGTGCGCCGACGAACGACGGCAGGAAGCTGTGGTGGATGTTGATGGCACGCCCCGCCCAGTGCTCACACAGTTCCGACGGTAGTACCTGCATGAATCGGGCCAGCACGACCGCGTGCGGGTCGTGTGCGTCCACCAGTTCGCGGACCTGTTCGAACGCCGGTCCCCGCTCCGCCGGATCCTTGGGGAACGGCACGTGGTGGAAGTCGATCCCGTGGCGGCGCGTGACCGGCTCGAGATCGGCGTGATTGCCGATCACCGCGCAGATCTCAGCCGGCAGTTCACCTCCCGCGGCGCGGCCGAGCAGATCGTGCAGACAGTGCGCTTCCTTGCTGACCAGCAGGACGACGCGTTTGCGTTCGCCGGTGTCCGACACCGTCCACTCCGTCTCCGGCCCGAGTTCCGCTGCCACGACGGCGAACCGTTCACGGAGTTCGTCGACCGTCATGTCGATCGACGAGGCGCGCACGGCCTGACGGGTGAAGAACCAGCCGGTGTCGGCATCGGCGTGGTACGCGGCCTCCACGATCCAACCGCCTACGTCGGCCAGGAACGTCGAGATCCGGGCCACGATGCCGGTGCGATCAGGGCAGCCGAGAGACAGAACGTACTTGTGGTCCTCGGGTGAAGCGGTGCTCATACCGACAGTCTTTCAGGTTGCCGAGAACCCCTCGACGACGGCGGTGCCCACCAGTGTGCCGGCGTCGATGTGGTGTATCGCCCGCTCGGTCATCAGCGTGAGGAAATCGAGTCGGATGGCCTCGACCGTCGCGGGATCGAATGGTGCGAGAGCGCCGCGCATCGCCCCGCCCAGTACGAGGTCCCACGCGAACTCCGGTGTCGCGGGGATGATGTTGGAAAGTTCCCGTACCTCGGTCGAGTGGGTTCCCAGTTCACCCAGCCAGTGGCGGAGTCGGTCCGGGGTGTCGAGGTGTTCGAGCGGATCGAACGGTGCGGCCGTGTGTGGTTCGGGTTCCCCTGTCCGATGGCGGCCGACCGCGTCGAAGAACGCGCCCGCGAAATCACGCAGGGCGCCCCGGCGCCAGACCGTGATCCCGACTCTGCCGCCGGGACGAACCAAGCCGGTGAGGCGGGTGAAATCGGCATCCATATGGGGGAGGAAGAAGACGCCGTAGGAGCAGGCGAGCGCGTCGTAACCGTCGGCCGGCACGGTACTCGGAGGCTCCCAGGTGGTGGCGTCCGCGCACACGAACTCGATGTTCTGAAGACCACGCTCCGACGCGGTCAACCGTCCCAGCTCGAGCAGTTCGTCGGACAGGTCGATGGCATGGACCAACCCTGACGGACCCACCGCCGTCGCGGCCGGAAGGGCGGAAGAGCCGGCGCCGCAACACACGTCGAGAACGGCGTCGCCGGGGCCGAGGCCGAGTTGGAAGACGAGGGACTGTCCCGCGGGTGCCCACACCGCCGTGGTCAGGCGGTCGAATTCGCGCCGCGCAGCGTTGAACACCGATCCCGGATCGCTCATACGGGGAATGCTAGGCCGTATCGGGGGCCGCCGACGGTGTTGTGCGAAGCTCACAGGTATGCCCGCCGCTGCCCTGACCCGTTCCCAGGTCGCCGACATGGTCGACCACACGCTCCTCAAGCCGGAAGCCACCGCGGACGACGTGCGCGCTCTGATAGACGAGGCGCGTGCGCTCGGTGTTCTCGCGGTCTGCGTCTCACCGTCGATGCTGCCCGTCCGCGCACCCGGACTGGTGACCGCAGCAGTGGTCGGGTTCCCCTCCGGCAAGCATCATTCGCTCGTCAAGGGGGCCGAGGCCCGGCTGGCGGTGGACCAGGGTGCGCAGGAGATCGACATGGTGATCGATATCGGTGCCGCCGTGGCCGGCGACTTCAACGCCGTACTCGCCGACGTCCTCACCGTCCGGGAGGCCATCGGCGACGGTCCGGTGCTCAAGGTGATCCTCGAAACCGCGGTGCTCACCGATCACGCGATCGTGGAGTCGTGCCGTGCCGCGGAACGCGCCGGCGCGAACTTCGTGAAGACCTCCACCGGATTCCACCCGGCCGGCGGCGCCACCGTGGAGGCGGTGCGTCTGATGGCGCAGACCGTCGGTGGACGGATCGGCGTCAAGGCGAGCGGAGGCATCCGCACCACTCAGGCGGCGCTCGACATGATCGAGGCCGGGGCCACACGACTGGGCCTGTCGGGCACGCGGGGTGTTCTCGAGGGCTTGCCCGACTGACGGCTCGGAGGGCTTGCCCGGCTGATCACACGAGGATGCCGCAGCTGCTTTCCTGCGCCTGCTGCTGCTCCTGGGTGCCTGCCGCGGGCATCGTGTATTCGCCGCCCTCGAGGGTGATCTCGATGGCGTCGTCGGTGACCTCGAAAGAAGTCGGCTGCATGCCCAGTGGGTAGGTTTGCAGGCTGGAGGTCAGGGTCGAGACGATGCCGTCGACCAGGTCGGTCGGCAGTCCGAAGCCGAGGATCTCGGCGTTCACGGTCTTCACCTCGACGGTGCCGGCTACGACCTCGGGTCGCACCGTGAGGTCCGCGAGTCCGAAAGGCCCGACGGTGAATGTCAATGTTCCCTGGTCGGAATCGGACGTGACAGCGCTGACGAGCGAGCCGAACGCCTGCTGCTGCAGGGTGGCGAGAATCCCGGTGGTCGACCAGGTGACGTGGGCGTCCGAGCTGCCGATCGTGCCGCTGCTGTCGGGAGTGTTCTCGATGCGCACGTCGTTGACCTGGGCGTGCACCTGCATTCCCTGGGCGGGACCGAACTTCGTGTCGTCGCTGTCGATCGTGATGTACGGGACGTTCTTGTCGACCGACTGCAGAAGAACCGGCTTCCAGCTCAGGCCCACGTCTACCTGGGAGCCGAGCTGGGTCTCGAACTGGTCTGCCATGCAGGTCTTCACGCTGTGGCGAACATAGAGTTCGCCTCCGACGAGTACCGCCACCAGTGCGGCGATGACCACCAGTGAGATGACGAGCACACGATTACTTCGGGGAGCGGAGTTCGTTGGGGCTGTCATCGCACGTATTGTTCCCGACGACTCTGAACGAATTCTGTGAATGCGGTCGCGCGTCGCGGGATCCACTCGAAAGTGTGATGCGGACCACATTTGCTGGGTAATCTGGGAAAATGACCGGATGGTTGGCTCCTCGTCCCGGTGGCCCGGAACGGGATGGTGTCGGTGAAGAGCTGACACGTCTCGCCACGGCACAGGCCGGCTTTTTCACGACCGCGCAGGCGCTGCGACTCGGCTTCACCGCCGAGGAGATCGGCGAGAATGTGCTGGACGGGTCGTGGACCAAGGTGGAGCGAGACCTGTTCCGGGTGAAGGACTGCCCGCACTCGGATCTCGAAGAGTTCGCGAAGTGGTGCACGTGGTTCGGTGCGGCTGCGGCCGTCTCCCATCAAAGCGCCGCAGAACTGCACGGGCTCGGACACCTCTACCCGCGTTTCATCCACCTTTCCACCGTGATGTCGCCACCATCTCCCACGCAGCAACTCGCCCTACACCGCCGGTCGCTGCGAGACGAGGACTGCGAACAGGTGGGTGCCCTCCGCATCACTACTCCCACCTGTACGGTGCTCGATCTGGCGTCGAGCGGGATTTCCCAGGAACTGCTCGACGAGGTGGTCTCGGACGGCGTGGCGATCAGAAGACTGGACGTGGCCGAGGTGAAGGGGAAGTGCGGGTCCCTGCCGGTGCAGGTGGCGAAGCGCGTCGAACATGCACTGTCCACCTGCACCTGACAGGGCAGCAGGAACCCCCTCGCGGATGGCGTGAATTAATTCGGCAGCTGCCTGGGGGCGACCAGAGACCACGGGACGGTCAGCACGTTGTCGCGCAGCCGGCGCCGCTGGGTCTGCACCGGAAGGCCTTCGGTGCGCATGAGTTCGAGCGCTGCCCGCCACCGCACGCGGGGACCGAACGAACCGTGCGGCGCTGCGGTGGCCCAGGCTCGGTCGGCAGCGGTGAGCAGGGCGTGGATCGGCTCACCCGGAACGTTGCGGTGGATCAGCGCCTTGGGTAACCGCTCGGCGATGTCCGAGGGTTTGTCGACGTCGAACGGATCCCACGCAAGCGTCAGGGACAACGGACCGGTGGCATCGAGGAGCACCCAAGCGCAACGCCGGCCCAGTTCGTCGCAGGTTCCCTCGATGATCAGGCCGCCCGGTGCCAGCCCGGACTGCATGCGGGCCCACGCCGGCGCAACAGCGTCCTCGGGATACTGCCGGAGCACGTTGAAGGCCCGGACGAGGGCGGGGCGAAGGCCGGAGAGTTCGAATCCGCCGCGGGCGAAGCTCACGCCGTGCCTGCTCTCGACCACCCGTTCGGGATCGATCTCGAGCCCGATCACGCGGCGGTCATCGCGGACAGTGCGCAGCCTGTCGGCGAGTTCGAAGGTGGTGTGGGGCCGGGCACCGTAACCGAGATCGACGACGAGGGGGTCGAGGGAATCGTGCAGCGTCCGGCGCACCAGTGCGTCGTGCACGAGCCAGCGATCGCTGCGGCGAAGCCGATTGATGCCCGTCGTGCCCCGGGTGATGACACCGAGGGGCCGCTTCAGGGTTGCTGAAGTCATGAGAATGTATGCCGGGGTTGTTAGTGCTGCGACAACCAGTTTTCGGTGATCTCGGCCTCGGCGCGGAACAGGTCGATCAGGTTCACGAGCATCAACTGCTCGAGCTTGCCGCCGATGAACGGTAGGTACACCTTCGCCTCCGACGAGGTGCGGAACGTGCACCCGTTCTCGGTCGCGAACAGCTTCATGTTGCCCGTAAGGCTGCCGGGACCCGCGGGAATCGACGCCTCGTACGTACCGGTGACGGGCTCGCCGAACGCCGTATACGACTCTTTGCGGGTGATGATCATGTCTTTCTTCATCACGGCCTGCGCAACGTCGGGAAGCTCCGACCGCGGAAGGATGTGATGCAGCACGATGTCGATCCCGTTGTCGTGGACCTCGAAGTGCTCGATGTGGTTCTCGGAGTACTTCCGCATCTCTTCGATGCGCGCATCCCAGTACTCACGGCTGGTGAAGGCGCTGTACACCTCTTCGGGGGTGTACTTGTAGCGGGCGGAGTAGTCGATACGGCGAGCCATGATGTGCAAGGTTACCGGATCGTGACCCGGCGCCGTGCACACCGGGCGCGCACCTCTCCGAGGTCAGGCCTGGAGCCACTGCTCGGTGAAGGCCTGTTCCTTGTCGATCAAACTCAGCACCTCTTCGGTGATGGCGCTTTCGATCTTGCCGCCGAAGAACGGAATGTTGACCTCGGTCTCGCCGCTGATCTCCACTCTCGATCCGGAAATGCCGGCGGTGAGCGTCTGGATTCCGGAGACCTTGGCGGGCGTCCCCTCGACCGCGGCGGTGAAGGTGCCTGCCGCCTTGTCGCCGTCGAGTACACCCCACGTCTCGGTGCGCTTGATGTGGAGGTCGCCGGGACGGATCTTCGTCACGATGGCCGGCAGGTGCTCGGCGGGGATCGTCTGTGTCATTGCCACGGAAATGGTGCCGGGGCCCGTCGTGATGTCGTCGAGGGTGGCGCCCGGTCCGCCGACCTGCGCCAAACGGTCGTGCCAGTACTGCTCGGTGACCAGGCCGTCATGGACTCGGTCGACAGGGAGGGAGTAGGACGACGAATACTCGATGCGGCGGCTCACGATCGGTCACGCTACCGTTTGCGCTTGTGTGGGACGTGAGCATTGTCGGTCAACTCGTCGATTCGGGCGCCATCGCGACCGAGAACCTCGAACTGTCGGGACTCACGACACTTCGGGTCGGGGGACCGGCCCGGATCGTGGCGGAGTGCCCGGCCACATCAATTCTGGTCGACGTAGTGCGGTTACTCGATTCCGCCCACATTCCGACCCTCGTTCTCGCGGGCGGTTCCAATCTAGTGATCGGCGACGACGGATTCGATGGCGTCGTGGTGCGTGTGTCCAACGCCACAGTCGGTGTGGAAGAGGGATTCGTCACCGCGGAGGCCGGAGCCGAGTGGGATCAGGTGGTGGCGCTGACCGTCGCCGCCGACCTCGGCGGGCTCGAATGCCTGTCCGGGATTCCCGGTTCCACCGGAGCGACGCCCGTGCAGAACGTGGGGGCGTACGGCGTGGAAGTCGGGTCGATGCTCCGGCGGGTCCGGTTGCTCGATCGTCGGAGCGGGGAGGTGCGCTGGGTGGGGCCCGAGGCCCTCGGTCTCGGCTACCGCACGAGCGTGCTGAAACACTCCGACGCCGCGCTGGTTCTCGAGGTGGAGTTGACCGTGCACCAGGACGGTCTCAGTGAGCCGCTGCGCTACCGCGAACTCGTGTCGGCGGTGGGGGCGTCCGAGGGTGATCGACTGCCGTCGGCGCAGGTCCGTGAGGCGGTACTGGGTTTGCGGCGAAGTAAGGGGATGGTGCTGGATCCCTCCGATCACGACACCTGGAGTGCAGGCTCCTTCTTCACCAATCCGGTGGTGCCGGCCGACGAGTTACCGCGTGTACTCGCCGCGATCGAGGCCCGGCTGGGCGAGGTGGACGTGCCCCGGTATCCGGCCGAGCACGGCATCAAGTTGTCGGCCGGCTGGCTGATCGAGCGGGCCGGTTACTCGAAGGGTTACCCGGGGGAGGGTGCCGTCGCGCGTCTGTCCACCAAGCACACCCTGGCGCTGACCAATCGTGGCGGCGCCAAGTCCGAAGACCTGCTCGCGCTGGCCCGCGACGTGCGCGACGGTGTCGAATCCGCGTTCGGTGTGCGGCTCCACCCCGAGCCCGTCACAGTCGGCTGCTCGCTCTGAGGGCCCCGCCGGGTAGGTAGCCTGGCGCATGTGCATGAATCACGATCTCGGGCAGGCCGGTCGACGCTCGTTCTCCTCGCGGCAGCGGTGATCGGCCTTCTCGTCGTCCTGACCGGGTGCACGGCGAACACCGGGAGTGGCACTCCCGCGGGGCAGAGCGAGCCGGCGGTCGAGGTGGTTCAGAGCCCGGCGTCGGGTACGGAAGACGTCAATCCGGTCTCGCCGATCTCGGCCGCCGCAGAAGGCGGGACGTTCACGAACATCTCCCTCGTCAATGCGGCGGGCCTGCCGGTGCAGGGAGTCCTCTCGCAGGACCGCGCCACGTTCACGGTGTCCGAGCCACTCGGCTACGGCTCCACGTACACCTGGCGTGGCACGGCGGCGGGGACGGACGGCAGAACCGTCGAGGTCGAAGGCAGCTTCTCGACACTCGAGCCGGATTCGGAGGTCTCGGCCACACTCAACATAGGCGACGGACAGGAAGTGGGCATCGCCGCTCCGATCATCGTGCAGTTCCACGACACCGTCGAGGACAAGGCGGCCGTCGAGAAGACGATGAAGGTGACCACCACACCGCCCACTCCGGGATCGTGGGCGTGGCTTCCCGACGACAACGGCTCACGCGCACACTGGCGTCCGCAGAACTACTGGGCGCCCGGCACCGCCGTGAACCTCGACGCGAAGCTCTACGGCCTCGACTACGGCGACGGCGGGTACGGCGCCGAAGACCTGTCGCTCGACTTCACCATCGGACGCAGCCAGATCGTGATCGCGAACGCTCCCAGCCACCGCATGCAGGTGGTGCGTGACGGCCGGACCATCATGGACATCCCGGTGAGTTACGGCGAGGGCAACGAGGCTCGCAACGTCACCCGCAGCGGCATCCACATGGTGACCGAGAAGCACGAGGACTTCCTCATGTCGAATCCGCCGTTCTACGAGAACGTGCGTGAACGGTGGGCGGTCCGCATCTCCAACAACGGTGAATTCATCCACGCGAACCCGGAGACCATCGGTGTCCAGGGCTCGTCGAACGTCACCAACGGCTGCATAAACCTGTCCCTCACGGACGCCCAGCAGTATTTCGGTACCGCAGTGTACGGCGACCCCGTCGAAGTGACGGGCACCTCTATCGAGCTGTCCGCCGCCGATGGCGACGTGTACGACTGGGCAATCGACTGGCCCACCTGGCAGTCGATGTCCGCCCTCGCCTAGCCGTACCCTCTCAGGCGCCGGTACTCGGAATCGCCTTGCGCCGCTCCGCGCTCGGACATGCCGCTCCGCTCCGTGACGTGCCTCCCCCGGTGTTCCCTGCTCGACCGAAAGGTGGAACCGAATCCGGGCATGGCGCGTCTACCCGTGTGAGTGCGCATCGTCGACCCAGGAGGATGAGAGATGGCGGGATGGATACTGCTCTGTTCGTTCGCGGTGATCGTCGCGGGCATGTGGAGTGTGATCCTGTCACTGGAGCATCAGGACAGGCGCAACGCCGCGCGAGCGACTATACGAGGCGGTGAAAACGACCGGCGGAAGCCTGATCTCGGGGCTTGACGATGATCTGGTCGAGGTTCACGTGCGAGGGACGTGACGCCACGAACCCGATGATGTCGGCGATGTCGGCGGCCACCAGCGGCGTGATGCCCTCGTACACCTTGTCGGCGCGCTCCCGGTCGCCCTCGAACCGCACGAGTGAGAACTCCGTTTCCACCGCGCCCGGCGCGATCTCGGTGAAGCGGACCGGCTTGCCCAGCAATTCACCGCGTAACGTGCGATGCAGGACGGCCTGCGCATGCTTGGCCGAGGTGTAACCCGCGCCGTTGTCGTAGGCCTCGAAGGCGGCCACGGACGTGATGGTAACCACCAGGCCATTGCCCGACTCGATCAACTTCGGAAGCAGCGCCTTGGTGACACGCAGCGTGCCCAGGACATTCGTCTCCCACATCCACCGCCAATCGTCCAGATCGGCCTCCGCTACAGGGGCCAGGCCCTTGGCGCCACCCGCGTTGTTGACGAGTACCTCGACCCGCGGCAGCACCGCGGTGAACGCGTCCACCGAGTCCTGATCGGTGACGTCGAGCTCCAACGCGGTGCCGCCGATATCGTCGGCGACCTTCTGCAGTCGATCCAATCGCCTGGCCCCGACGACCACATGGAACCCCTGGTCCGCGAGGGTTCGAGCAGTGGCTTCTCCGATACCGGAACTTGCTCCGGTGACGACGGCTACGCGGGCATCAGGTGAGATGGTCATGACGCCATGTTAGGACCAGGCCGTGTCGGGGCCATTCGAGATCGGGGCCACTCGAGATCGGGGCCACTCGGGATCAGGGTCGCACCGTGACCGGTTCGTCGATGACGGAGTAGCCACTGGCATCACCGGCGACGGCCCGGCTGCGCTCGCCGCGAACGTTCACCGGGACGTCCCCGGCCAGGGTGATCCGGTTGAGCCGACGGTACTGGTCGTCGTAATCGGCGACGGCATAATGCTGGGTGGCGCGGTTGTCCCAGATCGCGACGTCACCCTGCTGCCAGTTCCACCGGGTCGTGTACTCGAGCGAGATGGCGTGGTCCTGCAGAACCCGGAACAGCGCCTGCGACTGCGAACTGCTCAGTCCCACGAAGCTCTTGACGAAATGCCCGAGGAGAAGGGTGCGTTCCCCGGTTTCGGGGTGGACCCGCACCACGGGGTGTTCGGTCTCGAAGTAGGTGGACTCGAACTCGGCGCGGTACTCCCGGTCCTTCTCGTCCTGTGCGCGCTCGGCGCTGGTCGCGGCGTAGTCGTAGACGTTGGTATGTGTCGCCCACAGGTTCTCGGCCAGCGCCTTCAGCGGCTCCGGGAGTGAACTGTAGGCAGCGACACCGGACGCCCACGTGGTGGATCCGCCGTAGGTGGGGAGTTGCACGGCGCGCAGGATCGATGCCTTCGGGATCCGGTCGACGAAGGTGACGTCGGTGTGCCAGCTGTTGGCCTTGCCGTAGTCGGAATCGATCGGCAGCACCTTCGTGCCGCGCGAGGTGACCGTGGGATGCGGCGTGGTGGGGGAGCCGAGCAGTTCGGCGAACGCGTACTGCGAGTCGTCCGTGAGGTGCTCCTGGCCGCGGAAGAAGATCACCTTGTGCTCGAGCAGTGCCGTCCGGATGAGCGACACCGTGGCGGGGTCCAGATCGCCCCCGAGCCGGACACCGTCGATTCGGGCACCGATGTGAGCACCGAGTTTCACTACGTCGGTGGGAATGTGTGCATCGTGCGTCGTATGAGGCGCGAAATCGACAGACATCGGGGACCTTTCGATTGGCAGGGCTTGGGGGATTGCCGTAACCGAACCACCGCATCCGGCCCGTCGGAAGCATTTGCGTCACCCTGATCGCAAGCGTTTCGGTGCGCCCGATTGGTGGAACCGGCCGAAGCTGCTATTTTCGTGTCATGTCCTCGAGTCAGCTCCAAGCCCCGCGGGTCACCTACGTGACCGCCGCGCTCGGCTCACGGCTGCCGTTGGCGAGGGAACTGTGTTGTCGCTGTCACCGCAACCACAGTTGATCTGCGCAGACTTCTCCTGATTTCGCCCCCGCACGGCACCCGATCTCGACGGGTGCCTGCCGCGTTCGGATGAAGGTGCGCACCACCTCCCGATCTCGAGGACCCACGTGTCTGCCCCTGCTCTTTCCACCCCCCGCCCTCTCGGTTCCGCAACCCGAGTCCAGCGCCCGAAAGCGCGTCCACGCCTCGGCATCATCCCGCCCGATCTGCGGATCGGCGACGGCCCCGCAGCCGGGGTGATGCGGGTGGCCCGCACCCGCGGACCACTGTCCCGCGATGTCGCCGCGAAGGCCACCGGCCTGAGCATCGCCACCGTCAATCGTCAGGTGTCGACCCTGCTCGACCTCGGATTGCTACGCGAGCGAGGCGATCTCACGCCCTCGGGCGCCATCGGCCGGCCCCGTGTGCCGTTCGAGGTCAACCACGAGCCCTACCTGACCATCGGCATCCACATCGGTGCCGTCGTCACCAGCATCATCGCCAGTGATCTGCGCGGAAAGGTTCTCGGCGCAGTCGAGGTCCCTACCCCCCAGGGGCCCTCCGCCGAGGCGCTGGCCACGATCGCCCGCAGTGCCCGGGCCTTCGCCTCCCGATGGCATCGTCGCAGTCCACTGTGGGCCGGAGTTGCCCTCGGTGGACGCGTCGACGCCCAGACGGGTGTGGTCGATCATCCTCGACTGGGATGGAAGTCGGCTCGCGTCGGCGCCATCGTCACCGCAGGTCTCGGCCTGCCGGTGTCCGTCGCCGCCCACGTCGAGGCCATGGCCGCGTCGGAGTTGTTGCTGACCCCCGAATCGGAAGGAGTTGCCGCGCAAGGTGAAACGGGCCTGTACTTCTACGCCCGCGAGACCGCCGGAATCGCCATCACGATCGACGGGCGCGTGCACACACCGTCGAGCGGTCCGGGGTCGATTGCCCATCTGCCGACCGGTTCGTCGGCGCTGTGCTCCTGCGGCTCCCGTGGGTGCCTCGAGGCGACCATCAGTGACCGTGCGGTCCTCGCATCCGCGGTGGACGCAGGCATACTGACGAAGTCGACGTCACTGCCCGCGATGAGTGCCCTCTACAAGGCTGCATCCTCGGGTTCGGCTGCCGCACACGAGCTTCTGGTCCAGCGGGCGGAGGTGCTCGGCAAGACCGTGGCGATGCTACGCGATTTGTTCAATCCGGATCGGGTGATCCTCGGTGGGCAGGCGTTCACCGAGTACCCGGCCGGCATTCCCCACGTCGCGGAAGCATTCGGCCGGGCTTCGTCTCTGGAGCGCAAGGATATTCGCATCACGGGTTTCGGAAACCGGGTTCAGGAATACGCATCGACCGTGGTGTCGCTGAGCACCCTCTTCTCGGATCCGGTCGGGGCGATGCGCAGGACTTCACTGTAGGTCGCACAGCGATTCGTCAGCTGCACAGGTAATAGCCTGTGCGGCTGACGATTTCATCTGTTTTCGGTCAGATCACCGGCGGTGCGCCTCGGCGTCGCAGTTCCGCGCGCGCCCTGTCGACGCCACCGTGTTCCAAAGCGGCGAGCGGTGATTCGTCGGCCCAGACGAGTGTGCCCCGCCTGCGAACGGTCACACTCAGCGAACCCGCGAGGTGCTCGATCGCGCCCGGAATGTTGCGGCGTTCGGCAGGCAGGGGCACCGGCAGCACGTATGCCGACCCGATCGGGGAGCGTCCCTCGATCTCGACGTTCCATGTGCGACTCCGCCCCCGCAGCGACCACCGCTCGTCCGTGACGTGCGCCTCTACCGGGGAGGTCAGGGGATTGCCGAGGCGGAAGACTCTGCCATCGGGCAGGGCGACGACGACAGCCGTCACCTCGGTGTGCAGCGGACCCGCCGTGATCTCGCCGCCGGCGAACGCCACGCACGCCTGCCGGTCGGCGAAACCCTGTGCCTGCCCCCACCACCACGAATCCGGGAATCCGCCCTTTCCCCAGTTCTTTTCGCCGTAGACCTGAGCGCCGTCGAGGAGGATCTTCTTGCCGCCGAGCACGGCGGTTCCCTCGGCTCGACCGCCGAGCAGCCACGGATGCCAGTACTGGTTCAGAGCGGGCACGGTCTGGAAGATACTCGAGCCGCCGAGACGTCGGCGCGGCCACGGCACGTGCCCGCTGATCCGGACGTCGAGGCGCGCGTCCGGTCCCAGATCCACCTGCAGACGGTCGAACGAACCGGAGAACGCGTCACCGGCGCGGGCCCCCAGTTCGGCGGGATCCGCATAGCCCTCCGGATGTGCAGCCGTGCGAAGAAACCTCGTGGGGTGCCCTGCGAGACCGAGCGTCGCCCAGTGACCATCAGGGGCTCGATTGATTCCGGCCAACGCGATGACCACCTGCCCCGTCGCCGGCTGGGTAAATCGCCAGAAGTAGCCCTCCATCGCGACGTCGTGTGCGGCGAGAACGTTGCCGAAAGGCAGATCTGCCCCCGTCGCACGGTATGCCCGGAGCAGTCGTGGCACCATACCCGACGATGCTAGGCGCTGTGGCGAACACTGTCGAAGCGTCCGACCTGGGTGGATGGCACGTCCCGGGGGTGCAATGGCGTGGTCCGGTCGATGGTTTCCGGCCGTGGTTGTACCTGCGGCTCATTCCTCGAAGGGACCGCCCTCGATTCCGGGCGAACCATCGAGGGTGAGTTGTTGTTCGTGGAAGTCGAAATGCCTGGTGGGGTACCGGTACAGCTCACCGATGGTCATGAAGTCGGTGAAGAACGGATCCCACCGCACTGGGAACGGCATCCCTCGCCGCAGGGCGGCGTCGGATTCGCGGTTCTGGCGGCGGATCAGGGAACCGATCACCCGATCGAGTTTCGCGCCCATCCGCTTTCGGTTGAACACCAGCGCCGCGGCGCAGGAACCGTAATAATTCACCACGTCGAAGGGCCGGGCGCCGGCGTCGAGGACCCGGGCGAAGCCTCGTCCGATTCCGGCGGGGAGGTGGCTGATCACCCGCACCAGCGGCAACAACGCCTGCACCACCATGTACCCGAAGACCATGTGGAACAGCAGTTGCTCGTTGGTCCACTTCGTTCCGGCTGACCGGCGGCGCAAGGCGACTTCGGAAGCTCCCTCGAGCAGATGGTGAAAATGCACGCGGGTGCGCTCGAGCTCACCGGCGAGTCCTGTGCGTGTGATGGGGCTGTGACCTGGTGTTATGATATGTCCCCAGTGTGTGATGTCGAACTCTGATGACCTGGGATGGCGTCAGGAGGTGACGTCGGTGCCGCCTGGTCGGTGACCGAACGGGTGCCGCCAGTCGCGTCCCTCGGCAGGGTTGGGATCGGCGTTGACGTCACCACGTTGTTGTTCGGCGAGGTGGTCGCGGTCCTGGCTCACGACGTCGGTTTCGTGGCGGGCTTCTTTCAGGTCGTGACGGGCGAGGCGGCCGCGTCGGGAGGTGCGGCGGGCACCGGCCAGCAGAACACTCAGTCCGAGCATGCCCACCGCTCCGACGACGATGCCATAGAGGAACAGTGCTCCGGTGGAGCCGGTGACGTGGTATCCGAATACGGCGAAATCGTCGGTCAGGGAGTGTCCGTCTCCGCTGTTGGTCAGGACGCCCGTGAGCCCGAGGATCACAGCGGCGAGCAGGACGACGAGTCCGAAGATAATGATCATGACGGCCTCCCAGGGCCTGTGCGCAGTAGATCCTTCAGGGGAGGTGCATCAGTTGCCCGGCGAGGGTGAACAGACGGCGGGCGAGCCTCATGACGGGAAGGCCCAGCGGGATCAGGAGGATTGTCACACATAGCACCAAACCGACGAGCCAGAGCAGGCCCGCGAGGATCCCCAGCACAGTGCCAAGCACAGCCGTGAGGATTCCCAGCACCGCATTGAGCAAGCCCTGTAGTGGTCGCATGATGACCTCCTGGTATCTATTCTGCACGCCTGCGGTGCAGTGCGCATCCCTCGTGGAAGCCGATCTCGTTCGGCACGGGGTGACGAGGGGGTAGAGCTGTGTGCCGGCGACCTGGGGTGAGGGTTGGCGCCACTTGTAAGGTGTGATAATTGGGTTGATCTACAACATGTTTCGTGTGTTTTGGCGTAGCACTTCGCCTGCCGTCACAGGGGCAGTGAGGATTCGGTCAGCCCTCGCGGCGCTCCACGGCGGCGGAACCACTCCTGCCCGAACGCGGCACGTAAATGCTCGTCGGGCATCTGCAGGAACGGGCCGAAGTCGCCGATCTGCGTCGCGTGCGCGTGCATCGCAGCCCGCTTCGCGTCGAGGGTGGTGCTGACGTCCACGACGGTGGTGAGTTCCGATTCCGGGAGTCCGAACGAATCGAGGTCGGGAGGTTGCGCATCCTCGGACCACTCCGGGTTCGCAGCCATCAACCTGCGGATGTGGTCGCGGTTCACCGCAGCCTCGTACACGTGCTGGACCGCGGCGATCTCAGCGGCACGGATGCCGACGTGATGTACCTGGACGTGATCGGGATGACCGTAGTTGCCGTTGGGGTCGTAGACGGTGAGAACATCGGCAGACTCTTCGAGCAGCACCTCGGCCAGGCGGGCAGCGGCTTCGTCCACCGGGATGTTGCAGAAGGCCGAGGGATTCCCGTTGTCGGGTGTCCCCGCCATGCCCGAGTCGGCATAGTGGAACATCACCAGTCGGTGGGCGCCGAGCAGCGACGTCGACGTCTCGAGTTCTCGTCTGCGGCGTTCGGCGAGCGACTCGCCTTCGTCCAGCAGGCCTTCGGGTGCTTCGCCCAGCGCGCCGTCCGTGGCCGTGACCACCACCACCCGGTGGCCGGCGTCGGCAGCCTGACGCATCACCCCGCCGGTGGTGAATACCTCGTCGTCGGGATGGGCGTGGAAACACACCAGGACACTCATGGGCCCATACTGGCACGCGGTTGGAAGTTGCGGCCATGTTCTGTGACGCTTCATCCGTGCTCGATACCTATCGCCGGATCTTCGCGGCTCGCGGTTCCGCGGCCTTCTCCCTCGCCGGCTTCGTTGCGCGCGTGCCGGTCGCGATGGTCGGGATCGGTATCGTCACCATGCTCTCGGAACTGCGCGGCGACTACGGGCTGGCCGGCGCACTCGCGGCGGTGTTCGCTCTGGCCTACGCGTTCATCACACCGGTGGTCTCACGGGCGGTGGACCGCTTCGGACAGACCAGGGTCCTGCCTCTGGCCTCCGGAATCAGCGCCGCGGCGATTGCCGCGATGTTGCTGTGCGTGCGGTTGGAGACACCGGACTGGGTGTTGTTCCTCTGGGCCGTGCCTGCGGGTTGCATGCCGACCATCGGCGCGATGGTGCGCGCCCGCTGGACCGAGCTGTACGGCGGCACCGCATCTCTCCGGACCGCCTTCGCGTTCGAGGCCGTGGTGGACGAAGTGTGCTTCATCGCCGGACCGGTCGTGTCCGTCGGACTGTCGGTCGCGGTGTTCCCGGAGGCGGGTCCGCTGGCGGGCCTCATCCTGTTGGTGGTGGGCACCCTCGCGCTCGTCGCGCAGCGAGGCACCGAACCACCCGTACATCCGGCTCGGGGCGGCAAGGCACCGTCGATCGCCCGGGAACCGGCGCTGTGGATCCTCGTAGCGGTCATGGCGTCGATGGGGACGCTCTTCGGCGTGATCGACGTCGTCGCCATCGCCTTCACGAGAGACCACGACGCACCCGCGTCGGCCACCGTGGTGCTCGCACTCTTCGCCACCGGTTCGGCGGCAACCGGGCTCGTGTTCGGCGCCATGAAGCCGACGGCGTCGCTGCGCACGCAACTGGTGATCGCGGTGACCGCCGTCATGGTTCTGCTGTGGCCACTGCTCTTGGTCGACAGTGTTCCTGCCCTCGCGTTCGCCTACGTGGTGGCGGGGATGACCGTCTCGCCGACCATGATCATCGCCATGGCCCTGGTCCAGCAGATCGTCCCGGCCGCTGCCCTCACCGAAGGGATCACCTGGACGGTCACCGGGCTCGGTGTGGGTGTCGCGGCCGGTTCGGCCCTGGCCGGCCGGATGATCGACGACCACGGCACCACCGCCGGATTCGCGGTGGCGGTGGTGGCTGCGGTCCTGGCCTCTATGGTGGCCCCATGGCTATTCGTGAAACGGTCGGCGTCGACGGAACGTCCCTCGTCTACTCCGTGACAGGTTCTCCGGACGCGCGAGCACTGGTGTTGGTGCACGGTTGGGCGCAGTCCTCGAAGTGCTGGGGTGAGCGGGTACTGGAAGAACTGGCGGCGCGTTACCGCGTCATCGCCGTCGATCTGCGGGGCCACGGATATTCCGGCGCCCCGGACTCGGGCTACGAGGATTCGGCGATCTGGGCTGGGGACGTCGACGCCGTCCTCGCTGCCGAGGGCGTCACGTCCGGTGCGGTTCTGCTCGGCTGGTCGTACGGCGGGCTGGTGATCTGCGACTACCTCGAAGCCCATGGAACGGACGCCGTCGACGGTGTCGTTCTCGTCGGCGCGATCACCAGCATCGGGAAGGGGGAGAAGGGCGGCAAGGTGGGGACGGCCATGCGCGTCGCGATTCCCGATGCGATGTCGGAGGAACCGCGCGTGGCGATCCGGGCACTGGGTGCGTTCGGGACCGCGCTGACCGGGCCGCCGGAAGGCAAGGGGGCGCAGTCGCAGGCACTCTTCGGTGCCAGCCTCGGCACGCCGCCGCGGGTTCGGGCGGCGTTGTTCGAACGCGTGGCGAGCCACGACGAGCTGTTGCGGTCGCTCGACGTTCCGGCTCTGATCCTCCACGGGACCGAGGACTCGGTGGTCGACATCACTGCCGGCAGGCATGCCGCAGAGCTGATCCCGAAGGCCCAGGCCTCCTTCTGGGAAGGATGTGGTCACGGGCCGTTCGTGGAGGACCCGGCGCGCTTCGTGAAGGAGGTCGGCGAGTTCGCCGACAACCTCGGTTCAGGCGTTCGCGTGCGAGAGGGCAGTATGGAGTCGTGACGCCCAAGCACAATGACCTCGGCGGCCTCGGCGGATTCGGCCGCGGTGCGCGCCCCCGCAGGGTGGCAGTCCTGTCGGTTCACACTTCGCCGTTGGCACAGCCGGGTACCGGTGACGCCGGTGGGATGAACGTCTACGTGCTGCAGACCGCGATCCAGATGGCTCGTCGCGGGGTCGAAGTGGAGATCTTCACCCGGGCCACGTCGTCGGCCGACGCTCCCGTGCAGGAAGCGGCGCCCGGTGTGCTCGTCCGCAACGTGGTGGCCGGCCCGTTCGAAGGGTTGGACAAGTGGGATCTGCCCACCCAACTGTGCGCGTTCGTGGCCGGCGTGCTTCGTGAGGAAGCGCGGCACGAACCGGGTTACTACAACCTCGTGCATTCGCATTACTGGCTCTCCGGTCAGGTGGGCTGGCTGGCCCGCGACCGCTGGGGCGCACCTCTCGTACATACCGCGCACACGCTGGCCGCGGTCAAGAACGCGTCTCTGGCCGAGGGTGACACGCCCGAACCCGCAGCGCGGCAGATCGGCGAACAGCAGGTGGTGGCCGAGTCCGATCGGCTGGTGGCCAACACCGGTGACGAGGCGGACGAACTCGTGCGCCACTACGGGGCGGACCCGGATCGCATCGACGTGGTGGCACCGGGAGCCGACCTGGCGCGGTACCGGCCGGGCGACCGTGCCGCCGCGCGAGCCACGCTCGGGCTCGACCCGCGCGAAACCGTCGTGACCTTCGTCGGACGTATCCAACCGCTCAAGGCGCCCGACGTATTGTTGCGGGCCGCAGCGGAACTCGTTGCCCGCGAGCCGGACTCGACTCTCCGGATCCTCGTGGTCGGTGGTCCGTCGGGATCCGGGCTGGCACGCCCCGACGCCCTGATCGAACTCGCATCGTCCCTGGGTATCGCCGCCCGTGTCACGTTCCTTCCGCCGCAGGCGCCCGAACGACTGGTCGAGGTGTATCGCGCATCGGATCTCGTTGCGGTGCCGAGTTATTCGGAATCATTCGGGCTGGTGGCCCTCGAGGCCCAGGCCTGCGGGACGCCGGTGATCGCGGCGAACGTGGGCGGACTCGGGGTCGCGGTCCGAAGCGGCGAGACCGGACTCCTGGTCGACGGGCACCGCACGGAGGACTGGGCGAGTGCACTGCAGTCGCTGGTCTCGGATCCGGCGCGGCTGGAATCGCTGGCCGCGGAGGCGCCGCGGCACGCCGCGAACTTCTCGTGGGAGCACACCGCAGACGGTCTGCTCGAGAGTTATCGAAGGGCCGCAGTCAACTACAACCACGAAAACGGCCTGAGCGAGTTCTCGCCGCGTCGGGGACGCGCATCGTGGAAGTTGCGCAGGGCCGAAGGGGTCCGAGCATGAGTGACCTGACCGAAGTGATCGAGTCCGCTCTGACCGAAAGGGAACTGGACTTCACCCGCAAGGACGACACGCATTTCCTCGTCGAGTTGCCTGGTGAACGCAAGCTGAAGACCACCACGCTGCTGACCGTCGGTACTCACGGGCTCAGGGTTGAGGCATTCGTGTGCCGCAAGCCCGACGAGAACTTCGAAGGCGTCTACAAATTTCTGCTCAGGCGCAACAGGCGGCTGTATTCGGTGGCGTACACGCTCGACAAGATCGGCGACATCTACCTGGTCGGCCAGCTTTCCGAACATGCGGTCACCGCCGACGAACTCGACCGCGTGCTCGGTCAGGTGCTCGAGGCCGCCGACGGCGACTTCAACACGCTGCTCGAACTCGGGTTCGCGAGTTCCATCAGACGTGAATGGGCGTGGCGGGTGTCGCGGGGAGAGTCTCTCGCGAATCTGCAGGCGTTCGAGCACCTCATCGACGACTGAACCTCCCCGGGTAGAGTCGCGTCCGAGTTGTGACTGCTGTCACAACTCGGTACATGTATCTGGTAATCACAGAAACTTGTGCGGACCACTACTGCTGCAACATATCGAGGGAGAGGCCCCAGTGAGCTTCAAGAGCCCGTTTCCGGACGTCGAGATTCCGAACCTCAGTGTCTACGAATTTCTCTTCGGCGAGATCGCGTCGGCCGACCTCGACAGGCCCGCGCTTATCGACGGTGCGTCGGGCGCGGTCACCACGTACAGGAGCCTCGTCGCTCAGATAGACGGTGTGGCAGGTGCACTCGCCGCCCGTGGTCTGCGGGTAGGGGAGGTCGTGGGACTGCACTCTCCCAACGTGCCCGCGTTCGCCGCGGCCTTCCACGGCATCTTGCGTGCCGGGGGCGTCGCGACCACGATCAACGCGCTGTACACAGCCGAAGACATCGCGAAGCAGCTCACCGATTCCGGGGCCAAGTTCCTGTTCACGGTCTCCCCGCTGCTGGCCCAGGCCAAAGCCGCTGCCGCCCAGGTCGGGATCCCCGACGAGAACCTGATCGTCCTGGACGGTGCCGAGGGGCACCCGTCGCTGCGCGATCTGCTGGCCGAGGGCGCGCCGGCGCCCGAGGTGTCGTTCGATCCGGCGGCCCAGCTGGCCGTGCTGCCCTACTCCTCGGGTACCACCGGCCGGCCCAAGGGCGTCATGCTGACGCATCGCAATCTGGTGGCGAACGTCTGCCAGATCAACCCGCGGATGGGCATCGGGCCCGACGACAAACTGCTCGCCGTGCTGCCGTTCTTCCACATCTATGGAATGACGGTGCTACTCAACGCGGCGCTGCGCAATCGGGCGAGCCTGGTGACCATGCCGAAGTTCGACCTCGTCGAGTTCCTCCGGATCGTGTCCGGGCAGAAGTGCACCTACGTGTTCATCGCGCCGCCGGTCGCGGTGGCGCTCGCGAAGCACCCGCTCATCGACCAGTACGACTTGTCGTCGGTGCACACGATCTTCTCCGGAGCGGCACCGCTCGATCAGGAACTGGGCAAAGCCGTCGCGGCCCGGCTCGGCTGCCGCGTCCGGCAGGGTTACGGCATGTCGGAGATGAGCCCGGTCAGCCATGCCATCCCGTTCGATCGGGACGACATCGCCCTTGATTCCGTCGGTCCGGCCGTTGCCAACATGGAGTGCAAGCTCGTCGATCCCGCCACCGGCGAAGAGGTCGCGTACCCGGCCGAGGGTGTCAGCGAGCCCGGTGAGCTGTGGTGCAAGGGCCCGAACATCATGGCGGGGTACCTCGGCAACGACGAGGCCACCGCAGAAACGCTCGACGGGGACGGCTACCTGCACACCGGTGACATCGCGACCGTCGACGCCGAAGGTGTCGTGACGATCGTCGACCGGATGAAGGAGCTCATCAAGTACAAGGGCTACCAGGTGCCGCCCGCCGAACTCGAGGCGCTGCTGCTGACGCACCCGCAGATCGCCGACGCCGCCGTCATCGGCGTCCTCGACGAAGACCGCGAGGAAGTGCCCAAGGCGTTCGTCGTCCGGCAGCCCGGTGCCGAACTCGACGAGGCCGCGGTGATGGCATTCGTGGCCGAACGCGTCTCGCCGCACAAGAAGGTGCGCAAGGTCGAATTCATCGACCTGGTCCCGAAGTCCGCCGCCGGCAAGATTCTCCGCAAGGATCTGCGGGCGGCAGAGGCGGGCGAAACCGCGGCCAAGTAGGCGCGAGCCGGGGGCGACCCAGGGGTTCACGGCACAGGGGTTCCGGGGCGCATGTCAGGATGAACGGCATGAGTACCGGAACCCTTGTGCTGCTCCGCCACGGCGAGAGTGAATGGAATGCGCTCAACTTGTTCACCGGTTGGGTGGACGTCCACCTGACCGACAAGGGCATCGCCGAGGGCAAGCGCGCCGGCGAGCTACTGCTCGAACACAACGTGTTGCCCGACGTCCTCTACACGTCGCTCCTGCGTCGTGCGATCAGCACCGCGAACATTGCGCTCGACACCGCCGACCGGCACTGGATTCCCGTGATCCGCGACTGGCGGCTCAACGAACGGCACTACGGAGCCCTGCAGGGACGGAACAAGGCCCAGGTCAAGGAGAAGTACGGCGACGAGCAGTTCATGCTGTGGCGTCGTAGCTACGACACGCCGCCGCCGCCGATCGAGGCCGGCAGCGAGTACAGCCAGGACACCGACGTCCGCTACACCGGACTCGCCGAGGTTCCGCTCACCGAGTGCCTCCTCGACGTCGTGAAAAGACTGATCCCGTACTGGGAGGAGACGATCTCGGCCGACCTGCTGGCGGGCAAGACCGTTTTGGTCACCGCACACGGCAACTCGCTCCGAGCCCTGGTCAAGCATCTCGACGGCATCTCCGACGAAGACATCGCGGGACTGAACATCCCGACGGGTATCCCGTTGCGGTACGACCTGGACGAGAACCTGAAGCCGCTCAATCCGGGCGGAACATATCTCGACCCGGAGGCCGCCGCCGCGGGCGCTGCCGCAGTGGCCGGTCAGGGCGGCAAGTAGTTCGAGAGCCGGCCGGGCGCTTCCTCGCGGGGCGCCCGGCCAACGGCAGGTGAACGTCCGGCGAAGAGTGAGGTCCACCGGTGTGACGTGCGCGGAAATGCCCCGGCCCTGCGTAACCAACCGGCCGCGCGAACGTACGATTCAGGCGTGAGTGTTGTTCAGGCCGTCCTGCTTGCCCTCATGGGAGGCTTCGTCGGCTATTTGGTCGGCGGAGTGCTGATCCCCATGTTGTCCACCCGTCATTCGCAGCGCCTGGAGGAACAGTCCGGGCTGACGATGTCGCAGGTGCTGGACCTCATCGTGCTGGCGTCCGAGAGCGGCATCGCCGTCGTCGACCAGTTCCACGATGTCGTGCTCTTCAATCCGAGGGCAGAGGAACTCGGCCTGGTCCGCAACCGCCTCGTCGACGACCGCGCCTGGTCGGCGGCTCAGCGAGTGCTGGAATCAGCCGAACCCGTCGAATTCGACATCAGCGCCAAGAACCCGTCACGTGGCCGCGACCGGATCGCGGTACGCGGAACCGCTCGCCTCCTCAGCAGGAAGGAGGACAACTTCGTCGTGTTGTTCGCCGACGACGATTCCGAGCAGGTTCGGATGGAGGCGACCCGGCGCGATTTCGTCGCCAACGTCAGTCACGAACTGAAGACCCCGGTCGGGGCGATCGGCCTGCTGGCCGAGGCACTCCTCGAATCCGCGGACGATCCCGACTCGGTACGGCATTTCGGTGAGCGGGTGCTGAACGAATCCGTCCGCCTCGGCAAGATGGTCACCGAACTGATCGCGCTGTCCCGGCTCCAGGGCGCCGAGAAGCTCCCCGACCTCGAGGCCGTCGACGTGGACGAGGTGGTGGACGAGGCCCTGCAACGCTGCAAGCTCTCGGCGGAGGCTGCCGAGATCACCGTCACCACCGACCATCCGAGTGGGCTGGAAATGCTCGGCGATCAGGCGTTGCTGGTCACCGCGCTCACCAATCTGGTGCAGAACGCGATCGCGTACTCCCCGAAGGGAAGCCCGGTCTCGGTGAGTCGATCGAGACGCGGGGACAACGTGGCCATCTCCGTGACGGACCGCGGCGAGGGGATCGCCAAGGAAGATCAGGAGCGCGTCTTCGAGCGCTTCTTCCGTGTCGACAAGGCCCGGTCGCGGGCGACCGGCGGCACCGGTCTGGGCCTCGCCATCGTCAAGCACGTCGCCGCCAACCACAACGGTTCGATCGAACTGTGGAGCAAACCCGGCACGGGTTCGACCTTTACCCTGCAGATTCCTGCACACATCGAGACAGACGACGTTACGGGCGGGGACACCGCCGGCGGACACCTGGGGAAGAGAGAAATCGGTATGGAGGTCAAGCGATGACAAGTGTGCTGATCGTGGAGGACGAGGAGTCACTGGCCGATCCGTTGGCCTTCCTGCTGCGCAAGGAGGGATTCGAGACGACCATCGTCGGCGACGGACCGTCCGCTCTCGCCGAGTTCGATCGCTCGGGGGCGGACATCGTGCTGCTCGACCTGATGCTGCCCGGGATGAGCGGTACCGACGTCTGCAAGCAACTCCGCAGCCGCTCCGGTGTCCCGGTGATCATGGTGACCGCGCGGGACAGCGAGATCGACAAGGTGGTGGGGCTCGAACTCGGTGCCGACGACTACGTCACCAAGCCTTACTCGGCGCGCGAACTGATAGCGAGGATCCGGGCGGTTCTGCGACGGGGGGTCGACAACGATCTCGACGCCACCCAGGATTCCGCGGTCCTCGAGGCGGGTCCCGTCCGGATGGATGTCGAACGCCACGTCGTCCAGGTGAACGGCTCGTCGATCACGCTGCCTCTGAAGGAGTTCGACCTGCTCGAATACCTCCTGCGGAACTCCGGCCGGGTGCTCACTCGCGGACAGCTGATCGATCGGGTGTGGGGAGCGGACTACGTGGGGGACACGAAGACCCTGGACGTCCACGTGAAGCGGCTCCGCTCGAAGATCGAGACCGATCCCGCCAAGCCCGAGCATCTCGTGACCGTCCGGGGCCTGGGGTACAAGCTCGAGGCGTGAGGAGTCACTCCACCGCCATACATGCATGCCGAATGGTCATGTGCACACGAGGATTCCGTGTGCACATGACCCATCCGGCTGTTTGTTTGTGGCCGTGTGCTGGTCAGAACGGGTTGTAGATGTACAGGGGCCGGAACGGCGCGAACATGACCTGGGTGACGGCGTGCTCGCGGTCCTGGTTGTCGAACTGGCGGCAATAGACGGCGACGTAGTGGCCGTCGCCCTTGCATTCGATCATCCGCGAGGTGCCGAACGGGCTCAGCACGAGCGACCGGTCCGCCTTGTCACCGAACGCGCCCGGATCCAGCGGGGCGACGAAGCTGCTGGTCTTGTCGTGGAAGGTGTTCCACCCATAGGGATCGTCGTCGGCCGGTTGTGCGTGCGCGACCGGCGCGAGCGCAAGCGCTGCGGCAGCGGTCAGCAGGGTGCCGGACAGGATTCGAGCGAGCATGGCCTCTCCTCAATGTGGCTGTACCCGGAACATCGGGGCTGTACCTGGGAAATCGACCGGTCGGTCCGTTGTGTTACTCAGGTCACGTCGGTGCCGGCAATGGTGGTGGCGGGATGCACTGCGATCAGGCCGAGTCCGGCCCGGCGGGCGCAGAGCTTCGCCAGTTCCGCGTAGGCGGCCTTGCCCAGCAGTTCGGTGAGTTCGGGCGCATACGACTGCCACACCGCCTTCACGCCCACGTGGGCGTCCGGGGAGCCGGAGCAGTACCAGTCGAGGTCGGTTCCACCCTCACCCCAGCCCCGTCGGTCGTATTCGGTGATCGTCGTCTTGAGGATCTGCTCGCCGTCCGGCCGCTCGACCCATTCCTGGGTGCGCCGGATCGGCAGCTGCCAGCACACGTCAGGCTTCACCTCGAGCGGTTCGATACCGCGTTCGAGTGCCATCGAGTGCAGTGCGCAGCCCACGCCGCCCTCGAAACCCGGTCGATTGAGAAAGATGCAGGCACCTTTGTAGCGCCGTGTGCGCAACGCCGGTTCGTCCTCGAGATCGTCCTCCTCGAGGTAGCCCTTCTTGCCGAGACCCTTCTCCATGAACTGCCAGTCCGCGGATGTGAGCATCTTCACTGAATTGTTCAGTTTCTCCAGATCCTCGTCGTCGGAGAGGAAGGCGCCGTGTGAACAACAGCCGTCGTCCGGGCGGTCGCCGAGGATGCCCTGGCAGGCCGGCGTGCCGAACACGCAGGTCCAATGGGAGAGCAACCACGTCATGTCGGCGGCGATGAGGTGCTCGGCGTTGTCGGGGTCGAGGAATTCGACCCATTCGCGAGCGAAGTCGAGAGGAACTTCCGGGCTGGGTGCCATCTTGTGGGAGCGCCCTGCTTTACCTGCGGTCACAAAGCCCGACCGTAGACCCAGTACCGTGTGAATGTGCGACTAGGGGTACTCGACGTCGGAAGCAATACCGTCCATCTGCTCGTAGTGGACGCCCACAGGGGTGGCCACCCCACACCGATGAGCTCGACCAAGTCGACTCTGCGGTTGGCGGAGAACATCGACGATCGAGGTGACATCACCTCCCAGGGCGCAGATCGACTGGTGGCGGCTGTGGGCGACTTCGCCTCCATCGCGAAGACGTCGGGGTGCGGCGAACTGATGGCGTTCGCCACCTCGGCCGTGCGCGACGCCAACAACTCGGACGCAGTCCTGGCCCGAGTGTATGCCGAGACCGGTGTCAATCTCGAGGTGCTTTCCGGTGTCGACGAGGCGCGTCTGACGTTCCTTGCGGTCCGCCGCTGGTTCGGGTGGAGCGCCGGACGAATCCTGAACCTCGATATCGGAGGCGGTTCTCTCGAGCTGACGGCAGGCGGCGACGAAGACCCCGATGTCGCGTTCTCGTTGCAGCTCGGTGCCGGCCGCCTCACCCGGGATTGGCTCGGGGCCGATCCGCCCGGCAAGCGACGGGTGGCCGTGTTGCGGGACTGGCTCGACGCCGAGCTCGCCACCCCGGCCAAGGAACTGCGCGCCGCAGGCGAATGGGACCGCGCCGTGGGCACCTCGAAGACCTTCCGGTCCTTGGCCCGCCTCACCGGCGCCGCTCCGTCCGGCGCCGGGCCACGCGTGCGACGGACTCTCACCGCGGCAGGTCTCAGACAACTCATAGCTTTCATTTCGCGAATGACGACAGCAGACCGTGCAGAATTGGAGGGGGTCAGCTCCGACAGGGCACAGCAGATCGTTGCCGGAGCGCTCGTTGCGGAGGCCAGCATGAGAGCTCTGGGTGTGGAGGTACTGGAAATCTGCCCCTGGGCTCTGCGTGAGGGACTTATCCTTCGCAAGCTCGATACGGAAATGGGCGGTGAATTGATGGTGGGTGCGCGATGAGCGAGGACAGTCAGCAGATTTCGGTTTCGGAACTGCTCAAACGCAATGGCCAGCAGGTGGAATCCCGCGGTGGTCGCCGCCGGCGTGGTGTCACGGGCGGAATCTCGGTGGCCGAACTCACCGGCGAGATCCCGGTGTTCCGGGATGCGTCCCAGTCGCACACTGCCGATGCGGATCGTGAACCCGAACCGACTTCCGCGCCCGAACCGACTCCGGCGTCCGAACCGACTCCGGCGTCCGAACCCAAGAAGGTTCAGGGCCGCGCGGCGTCCCGCAGATCCGTGCCCGCCGACGAGCACACTGCCGCATTCAGGGCTCCCTTCGACGATGACGACGACGAACCCATCGCCAGTCGTCCTTCGGGCCGTCGACGCGCCCCGACGGCCGGCGGAACGTCACGCGATCAGCAGGGCGCCTGGGTCACTCGCGCCGTCGCCGAGGAGAAGCCCGCACCCCAGGCGGCACCGACCGTAGCCGCGCCGGCACCGACCGTAGCCGCGCCGGCTGCGACGGTTGCCGCGCCGCGCGTGAAGCCTGCCCCGAGACCCTTCGCCCCGGCGGGGTCGTCGGCGAGCCCCGAGCCGAAGCGGAATGGGGCCGCGAACAAGGACGCCGCGAAGAAGACTCCGGAGACGAAGGCTCCCGACAGGAAGCCCGAACCTCGGGTGGAGCCCCAGTTGCTGTCCGGATCGACGCTCGCGGGCGACCTGATGCGTCAGTCCCGCGACAGGAAGGCTGCGAACGCAGCAGAGGAAACCGACCTCATCGAGGCTGCCGCCGACGAACCCGGCACCGAGGAGCATACGGAGACGGGGGAGGCCGGGCAGGCCGGGAAACCCCGGCGTTCTCGCAGGGAGACGAAGGCCGAAGCGGAGAAGGCGGCCGGCAGCGAAGGCTCGCCCGACGATTCGGTCCGTGAATGGGCTGTCCTCGCCGGCCAGGGTGTCGTGGCCGTCATCGCGGGTGCGCTGCTGTTCAAGGGTTTCGAGAAGCTGTGGGACGTGTTCCCGTGGGTGGCGCTGATTCTGGCGGTGCTCGTCATCGTGGGCCTCGTGGCGATGGTCCGGATTCTGCGCCGCACCGACGACATCACGAGTTTCGTGATCGCGGTCGTGGTCGGAATGATCGTCACGCTCGGGCCGCTCGCGTTCATGCTTGCGTCGGGCTGACGTCATGACCGGGGACAGTGGGCAGTCCGGATTCGGCCGGCCGCGTGCACGGAAGGTGCTCGTGGGCCTCTCGACGGCCTCCGTGTATCCGGAGAACACGGAGGCCGCGTTCCGGTATGCGGCCGATCTGGGGTACGACGGTGTCGAACTGATGGTCTGGGCTGAATCGGTCAGCCAGGATCTCGGCGCCGTGGCTGCTCTGGTCCGCAAGTACGCGATTCCGGTGCAGGCGATTCACGCGCCGTGCCTGCTGATCTCCCAGCGGGTCTGGGGCGCCGACCCGGCGGCGAAACTCGAACGTACGGTCCGTGCCGCCGAGACGCTCGGTGCCACCAGCGTGGTGGTGCATCCGCCGTTCCGGTGGCAACGTCGGTACGCGGACAGCTTCTCGGACCAGGTGGCCGAACTCGAGGAGCGCAGCGACGTGATCGTGGCGGTGGAGAACATGTTTCCCATGCGCGCGGACGGATTCTTCGGTAGCCGGGAGAAGTCGGCCGAGCGACTGCGCAGGCGCGGTGGTCCGGGACGTGCGCTGTCCGCGTTCAGCCCGTCCTACGACCCCACCGATTCGGGACACGCCCACTACACGCTCGACCTCTCGCACACCGCGACCGCGGGTATGGACGCGATGAAGCTCGCCGGGCGAATGGGGTCCGGACTGGCGCATCTTCATCTTGCGGACGGCAGGGGTGCCTCCATGGACGAACATCTCATCCCGGGTCATGGGGCGCAGCCGTGCGCCGAACTGTGCCGGCACCTTCTCGATACCGGCTTCGGCGGACAGGCCGTGATCGAGATCAACACCCAGAATGCGCGAACCCGGCGTGAGCGGTCGTCGATGCTGGTTCAGGCCCTGTCCTTCGCGCGGGAACATCTCGAGCCGCGGCAGGCGGCTTCCGGCACCGGTCGCGGCCACTCCGGTGGCGATCACGACGACGCCTGAGGTCCTACCCGGCACCGGCTGAGGTCCCCGTTCGCGAAAGATTTCCTCCTGCGGTAGAGTCGCACACGTTTGGATAGCTGCGATATCCAATAAGTGCGATATCCGAAACCGAGCATGCTGTGCCGGAAGGGTGAGGAGGAACCATGCGCGTGTCCGAACTGGTGGCGCGTTCCGGCGTTCCCCTGGCGACAGTGAAGTACTACCTGCGCGAAGGCCTTCTCATGCCGGGCGAGGCCACGAGTGCCACTCAGGCGCGCTACGGCGAGGAACATGTTCGCCGGCTCGGCCTGATCAAGGCGCTGGCGAGCGCTGGACTGCCCATTCCGCGCATCAGGGAGATCCTCCGGCTCGTCGACGACCCGCAGGGCCCGTTGTTCGAGGTGCTCGGCAAGGCGATCGCCCAGCTACCGCCATACCTCGAGCCGGTCGAGGGCGAAGACTATCCCCGCGCCCGGGCCGTCCTCGAGCGACTCGGGCAGGTGTACGACCCGCGGTACGCCGCGGTCGGGCAACTCGAACGTGCCCTCGAAGCACTCGAGGAAGCAGGGATCCCGATGACCGACCAACGACTCGACGCCTACGGCCGTCACATCCGCGGCCTGGCCGAGATCGATATCGGGCTCATGCCCACCGCCCCCGCCGAGGACGTCATCCGCTACGCGGTGCTGGGCACGGCGATCTATGAACCGGTGATCGCCGCCATGCGACGCCTCGCGCACCAGGACCTCGCCGCGCAGAAGTTTCTCCACTCCACCGATGGGCAGGATCAGCAGTGAGCTCAACCCCGTTTCACGACCTCAATGTCCTCACGCCCATCGGGGAGGGGTCCTACCTGGCGTCCATCGATCCGATCTGGACGATCGGCCCGAAGGTGCACGGCGGTTCCATGATGTCGCTGTGTGCGGCCGCGGCTCGCCGGAGCCTTCTCGACCGGCCGGGCGGGATCGATCTCGTCCACGTGCAGCCGCTTGCGGTAGGGGCCAACTATCTGGCCGCCCCCGACCCCGGCGAGGTGATTCTCTCCACGACCGTGCGCAAGCAGGGCAAGCAGGTGTCCTTCGTCGACGTGGAACTGAGCCAGGGCGAGCGGGTCGCGGTCCACGCAGCCGTCACCCTCGGTGTTCCCGACGCGGGGGAGCCGCTCTACAGCGGGGATCACGCGCTCGCGGGGCTTCCCGTTGAACCACCCGCCGATGCCGTGATCCTGACGCCCGACCATCCGATGGGACAGATCGTTCACGTGGCACAGGGATGCGACATGCGCGTCGACGGGACGTCCGCGCACTTCCTGACCGGTAATCAGGGTGAACCCGAGGTGCGCATGTGGGTGCGACCACGGGAGGGCGACGAAAGCGACCCCGACACCGCCGCGCTGTTCGCGATCATGACCGGTGACATCAGCGCCCCCGTAACGATGAACCGGGGCATGTTCGGCTGGGCGCCGACGGTGCAACTCACCACCTACCTTCGCAAGCAGCCTGCGGCGGGGTGGCTACGGGTGATGGCGAGCAGTACCGTGCTCGGCGGTGCGTGGTTCGAGGAGGATCACACGGTGCTCGACTCCACCGGGTCGGTCGTGGTCCAGAGCCGGCAGCTGGCGATGATCCCCCGCTAGAAACCGTACGAGCAGCGGCGTGGCAGGCTGTTCGACATGACGAGAATTGCAGTAATCGGAGGCGGCAAGATCGGCGAGGCCCTTATCTCGGGGCTTCTGCAGGCGGGTCACGCCGTCAAAGATCTCGTGGTCGCCGAGCAGTACCCGGAGCGTGCGGACGAACTGGCCGCCGAGTACTCGGTGCGCGTCACCACCACCGCCGATGCCGCCGAGGGTGCCGACGTCATCGTGATCGCCGTCAAGCCGAGTGACGTCGAAGTGGCCGTCACCGAGGTGGCCAAGGCGGACCTGGACGGTGAGCGCGAACAACTTGTCGTGTCGCTGGCAGCGGGCATTCCGACCACGTTCTACGAGGCGAGGCTGCCCGCGGGATTCCCCGTGGTACGGGTCATGTCCAACACGCCGATGCTCGTCGGCGAGGGGGTGAGCGTGTTGGCACCCGGACGGCACGTCAAGAAGGATCACCTCGATCTGGTTCGCGGTATCCTGTCGTCGGTGGGCAAGGTGGTGACGGTCCGCGAATCGCAGATCGACGCGGTCACGGCGGTCTCGGGCTCGGGTCCGGCCTATTTCTTCCTGGTTGCCGAGGCGATGATCGATGCCGGTGTCGGGCTGGGACTCACCCGGGCCACGGCATCCGAGCTGGTGGTCCAGACGATGGTGGGTTCGGCGGCGATGCTGGATCGCTCCGGAGAGAGCGCAACCGAGTTGCGCGCTGCCGTCACATCCCCGGGCGGAACCACCGCATCGGCCGTCCGTCACCTGGAGAAGAACGGTCTCCGATCGGCATTCTTCGACGCTCTCGAAGCCGCGAAACTCCGCTCGTCCGAGCTCGGCGCGGCCCCCGAATGATATTCGATTGATATTCAATTCCCCACACCCGTCGCAGTAACCCCATCCGCCCCGCTAAGCTCGGAGTAGCACGTGCGTGTCTGTTCCGCCGGAGGGGAAGCCGGCGGCGCGAGACGTGCCGGAGGTAAGTGGTTGATGACGTCTGCAAAGAAGCCGTCGAAGGGCTCAGCCCCAGACGGACAACCGGCTTTGGCCGGAACGCAATTTCTCACCGTCGCCGAGGTAGCGGCGCTGATGAGAGTGTCCAAGATGACTGTGTATCGGTTGGTGCACAGCGGCGAACTCCCTGCTGTTCGAGTGGGCCGTTCGTTCAGAGTGCACGCGAAAGCGGTGCACGACTACCTCGAGACCTCGTACTTCGACGCCGGTTGACCGATCGGCGCGAAGAGGGCGACCTCGGTTTCTCCCGAGCAGACCCGCACCGGTACGATTAGCGACTGTCGTACCAGCCAGCTGGTGTCGTAAGGCGCTGAGCTAGTTAGATCGAGGCCAGGCGCCACTAGGGCGCAGGCGTACGTGACCGGCGTGCGCAGGAACGCTAGAGAAGAACGTGAGGAACACCCGCTATGGGTTCAGTGATCAAGAAGCGACGGAAGCGCATGTCGAAGAAGAAGCACCGCAAGTTGCTTCGCCGCACACGAGTGCAGCGTAGGAAACTCGGCAAGTAGCCAGTCGCACACGAATGCCCGTCACCTTCCGGTGGCGGGCTTTCGTCGTGTCCGGGGGGGCCGTTCGGGCGACGCGAAGATGGACGCACGACCAGTTGGTGCAGTGGGCAGCGGCATCGTCTGCCTGCACGTATGGTGGACGTCACTCGCTACGTGATCGGGGGTTCTGGTGGTTGTGAGTGACAACGGCAGTGCTACGCGAAGTGCCGTTCCTCGTGTTGTGCTGGTCACTGGGGCGAGCAAGTTCCTCGGTGGTTATCTGGTGACGAGACTCGCCCAGAATCCCGATATCGAACGAATCATCGCAGTGGATGCGGTGTCGCCCAGCAAGGACATGTTGCGCCGGATGGGCCGCGCCGAATTCGTGCGCGCCGACATTCGGAACCCCTTGATCGGCAAGGCTGTTCGCAACGCCGAAGTCGACACGGTTGTCCACGCCGCCACGCTTTCCCGGCCGCCCAAATCGGGGAGCCGGGCGGCGATGAAAGACATGAACGTCATCGGCGCGATGCAGCTGTTCGCGGTGTGCCAGAAGGCCCCGAGCGTCCGGAAGGTAGTGCTGCAGTCGGCGTCGGTGGTCTACGGCAGCAGCGCCAAGGATCCGGCGAAGTTCACCGAGGAGATGAGTGCTAGGCGGCGGCCCGCCGGCGCGTACGCCCGGGACAGCATCGAGGTGGAAGGGTATGTGCGCGGCATGGGCCGCCGTCGCCCCGACATCGCCGTCTCGATTCTCCGGCTGGCGCCGATGGTCGGGCCGCGGATCAGCGCGAGTATGGCCCAGTACCTGACATCCCCGGTGGTGCCCACCATCCTCGGGCGCGACGCACGTCTGCAGGTACTCCACGAGGAAGACGCGCTGGCGGCGCTGGAACGAGCAACGGTGTCGGGTCCGGCGGGAACATTCAATGTGGCCGGCGACGGTGTCGTCATGATGTCGCAGGCCATCCGCCGGTCCGGGTGCATCGAGGCGCCGATGCCGTTCGGGCTGTTCCGCAGCGTCGGCCGCGCCCTGATGGGCTCGGCCATGCGTTCGTTCACGACCGAACAGCTCGAGTACTTCCGGTTCGGATGCGGGCTCGACACCACCCGGATGCGCACCGAGCTGCTGTTCGAGCCCCGGTGGACGACGATGCAGGCCCTCGACGACTTCGCGCGGGCCGCCGGAGTCAGACCGATCATCAAGAGTGAATGGGTGGACGCGGCGGAGAATATGTTGCTCGCTCTGACCGGCACGGCGAAAGGGGAGAGGTGAACGAAGTGGCCAAGGTCATTCCGTTGCGCGGCACGGGCGCCACGCGCGGGACCGCGCCCGGACGGTGGAAAAGTCAATACAGCCGCGAGCAGAGCGAGAGCCGACATCCGTCCGCCATGCCCCCGCCTCCGGTCGTCATCCCGCCCGAGCCGCCCGCGGAGCCGTCGTCGGTCGACGTCGTACGGCAGGCCGTCGCTGATCAGATCGTGAGCACCGCCGAATTCCTGCGCAAGCGGCTGTCGGGCGACTATCAGGTCGACGACTTCGGATACGACCCGCACTTCGCGGAGAACGTGTGGCTCCCGATTCTGAGGCCGCTGTTCGACAAGTGGTTCCGTGTCGAGGTCAGCGGGATCGAGAACATCCCCGCCACCGGCGGAGCACTGGTGGTCGCCAACCATGCCGGTGTCATACCGATCGATGCTCTGATGACCTCGGTCGCCGTCCACGACCACCACCCCCGGCATCGGCCGCTGCGGATGCTGGCCGCGGACCTGGCGTTCGAACTGCCCGTCGTCGGCGGGATCGCACGCAAGGCCGGGCATACTCTCGCCTGCCACCCGGATGCCATCCGGCTATTGCAGGAGGGGCAGGTGGCCGCCGTGTTCCCGGAGGGTTACAAGGGCATCGGTAAACCGTTCAGTGAGCGCTACAAGTTGCAGCGCTTCGGTCGCGGAGGTTTCGTGTCGGCCGCGATGCGCACCGGAGCGCCGATCATTCCGTGCTCGATCGTCGGCTCCGAGGAGATCTATCCGAAGATCGGCGACCTCGGCACCCTGGCCCGACTGCTCGGCATGCCCTATTTTCCGGTGACTCCGCTGTTCCCGCACCTCGGCCCACTCGGACTCGTTCCTCTGCCGTCCAAGTGGTACATCGAGTTCGGCAAGCCCATCGTCACCGACACGTTCGACGCGTCGGCTGCCGACGATCCGATGGAGTTGTTCGAGGTCACCGACCACGTCCGCGAGACTATTCAGCAGACGCTGTACCGGCTGCTCGCGAGGCGACGCAACGTGTTCCTGGGCTGAGTGTTCCTGGGCTGAGCCTCGGCTCAGCCCACGGGGTGTTCGCGGCGGCGTGCGACGACCGCGGCCAGTGCACCCCCCGCGGCACCGAAGAGCAGTGCCGTGGGAACGCCGATCTTCGCGGCTTTGCGGCCGGTGCGGAAGTCGCGGATCTCCCAGCCCCGGTTCTTCGCGACCTCACGGAGATCGGTGTCGGGATTGATCGCGACGGCGGTCCCCACGAGCGAGAGCATCGGGACGTCGTTGTGGCTGTCCGAGTACGCCGCGCAGCGCTTGAGGTTGAGGCCCTCCCGGACGGCCAGGGCCCGCACTGCGTGGGCCTTGCCCAGGCCGTGGAGGATGTCTCCGACGAGGCGTCCGGTGAACACGCCGTCCTCGCTCTCGGCCACCGTGCCGAGTGCCCCCGTCAGACCGAGTTTCTTGGCGATGACCTGGGCCAGCTCTACCGGGGTCGCGGTGACGAGCCATACCTGCTGTCCGGCGTCGAGGTGCATCTGCGCGAGCGCGCGGGTGCCGGGCCAGATCTTGTCGGCGATCACTTCGTCGTAGATTTCCTCGCCCAGCCGTGCCAGTTCCGCCGTGGACCGTCCGGCAACGAACGAGAGCGCCTTCTCCCGGCCGGAGGCGACGTCGTCGCTGTTCTCCTTACCGGTGACGCGGAATTTGATCTGCTTCCAGGCGAAGTCGACGAGGTCGGAGGACTTGAGGTACTTCCGTGCGGCGAGTCCGCGGGCGAAATGGATGATCGACGCCCCCTGCACCATGGTGTTGTCGACATCGAAGAAGGCGGCGGCGGTGAGGTCGAGCGGAACGTTGTGTTCCTCGGCTTCGGGGGCGGCCTCGTGGAGTGCGAGGGCAGCGTCGGCGCTGGCCTCACCCGCAACGTTTGCACGTACCTCGGCTTCGCTGGGACCCAGTGGATTCCTGAACTGGCGGCGGCCGGGAAGGATGATCCCTGCCAGACCCGAGCCGAATCCCGAGCCGAATCCCGAGCCGTTCGGTAGTGATCGTGCAGGCACTCGCACCTCCCGTATCGCAGAAGCCTCTGGGAGCAGCCTATCCTCCGGATCGGACACCGGATGGTCGGATGGCGGCGAGGTGCACCGGTGTGACGTTCATCTCCGGAGTGATTCGCCGCTTCCGCCTCGGAATCGGCACAGGACGGCATCGGCGACGAGCGAAGGGATGACCTGGGCAATGAGTATGGGCGGACATGAGGTGACGCTGCTCACGCGTGCCGGGTGTGGTGCGTGCGCACCGGCACGTGAGCGGCTGCTGGCCGTGTGCGAGGAGTTCGGGCTGGAACTGACGTGCGTAGACGTCGACGAAGCTGCTGCGACGGACCCTGACTTGCGGGCCGAATACGGGGACAGATTGCCCGTCGTCCTCCTCGACGGACGTGAGCACAGCTACTGGGACGTCGACGAAGAGCGGCTCCGCGCGGATTTATGCAAGTAAGGGCATCCTAAAATTGCATGGCGCGGATGCTGTGCAGGTCGGAGCGCATGCCACGCAGTCGCAGCGACTTTGTGCATGGGTTCACAAGCGGTTACCGTGGTGTGAACAATTTCCCGGAGCATCGTCAAGAGCGGCGTCCCACGCCGGTCGGACCAGGAGCCTACGACGTGACCGAACAGCCCCAGACGCGCGGGTCCGTGACCCCTGCCGTCACAGGTGCTGTCGGGCGTTCTGCTATGCAGTCACAGACCCCCGACGCCGGGGAAGGCGCGTCCGCGGCTTCCGGATCGCGGGATATCCCCCAGGCTACGGTGACGCGGTTGGCCACGTACCTGCGGGTCCTCGGAGTGCTGGCCGAGCGCGGCACGATCATCGTCTCGAGCGAGGAACTCGCCGCTGCGTCCGGGGTCGGATCCGCCAAACTCCGCAAAGACCTCTCCTTCCTCGGGCCCAACGGCGTGCGTGGCGTCGGTTACGACGTGACCCGGCTGCGTGCGCGCATCGAGCGGGCCCTCGGCCTCGACCGGGGACACAGGGTTGTCCTCGTCGGTGTCGGGAACCTCGGCCAGGCGCTCGCTGGATACAGCGGATTCGGGCGTCGCGGATTCTCGATGGTGGGTCTGTTCGACGCCGATCGCACGCGGGTCGGTTCCCGGGTGGGTGACCTGACCGTCCGGCACGTCGACGAACTCGAACACGCCTGCGCCGAACTCGAGGCCACCATCGGAGTCATCTCGACACCCGACGATGCCGCGCAGGAAGTATGCGATCGGCTCGTCGGCGCCGGACTGAACTGCATCCTCAGCTTCTCGTCGGCCTCTCTCGACGTGCCCGGCCATGTCGAGATGCGTCGTGTCGACCTCGCTGTCGAAATGCAGGTTCTCTCCTTCAACAGCGCTCGCAACACGCAGTCGACTGGTAGTAGTACCGAGTCGGCCGGAACCACGGATTCGTCTCCCCGTGTCCGCATCGGACACACTGCTGTCTCGCCCACCGCACCAAGAAACGGATCAGTGATTGCGCCGTGAGTGTTCTGCTTGTCGGGATCTCGCATCGAACAGCCCCCGTGCCGGTTCTCGAGCGTGTGGCGGTCACCGAAACCGACCGACCGAAGCTGACGGACAAGCTTCTGTCCTCCGCGCACATCTCGGAGGCCATGATCGTCTCCACCTGCAACCGGGTGGAGATCTATGCGGTTGTCGACGCGTTCCACGGTGCGCTCACCGAGGTCGGCGAACTTTTGGCAGACCACTCCGGGCTCGGTCTGACCGACCTGCACCGGCACGCCTATGTGCGATACAGCGAAGCCGCCGCCGAGCACCTGTTCGCGGTGGCCAGCGGTCTCGATTCGATGGTGATCGGTGAGCAGCAGATCCTCGGCCAGATCCGGGCCGCATACGCGTCCTCGGACGCGCAGCAGGCGGCCGGCCGCACGCTCCACGAACTTGCGCAGCAGGCGCTTCGGGTCGGTAAGCGGGTGCACTCGGAAACGGGAATCGACTCGGCCGGTGCCTCTGTCGTGTCCGTCGCTCTCGACCGGGCCGCGGGAATCATCGGCGCCGGTGGTCTCGTCGGGCGCACCGCGGTGGTCGTGGGTGCCGGTTCGATGGGCGGACTTTCCGTCGCGCATCTGACGAGGGGCGGTATCGACCGCATCATCTTGGTGAACCGCACTCTGGAGCGCGCCGAGCATCTCGCCGACACAGCCCGTTCCGGAGGTGTCGAGGCGCACGCTTTCGAGCTCGACGGCCTCCCCGGTGCCATGGCGCAGGCCGATGTGCTGGTCACCTGTACCGGCGCGGTCGGTGCCGTCGTCACCCTCGCGGACACACACCGCGCACTGGCCCAGCCCGACCGCGCCCCCGACCGCCCGCTCGTCATCTGCGACCTCGGTCTGCCTCGCGACGTCGAACCCGCCGTCGCGGGACTGCCGGGCGTCACCGTTCTGGACATGGAGTCGCTGCAGCGCGACCCCGCCGCGGGTGCCGCCGCTTCCGACGCAGACGCGGCCAAGGCCATCGTGGCGAGCGAGCTGGCCACGTATCTCACCGGTCAGCGTCTCGCGGAGGTCACTCCCACCGTCACCGCGCTGCGCCAGCGCGCCGCCGACGTGGTCGAAGCCGAACTGCTGCGCCTGGATTCGCGGTTGCCGAGCCTCGCCGACCCGGAGCGTGACGAGGTGGCACGGACCGTCCGGCGTGTGGTGGACAAGCTTCTCCACGCGCCCACCGTAAGGGTGAAGCAATTGGCCTCCGCCCCCGGCGGCGATTCCTACGCCGCCGCGCTGCGCGAGCTGTTCGAACTCAGCCCCGGTTCGGTGGAAGCCGTTGCCCAGCCCACCGACCTCACCGCCATCGACATCAGTGACGCATTCATCGCCGGCCAGGATCCGCGCATCCGCCGTTTCGTCACCGACGACAACCAAGGGAAGGAACCGCAGGCATGAGGGCCGTAGGTACCCGCACCCTGCGGATCGGAACCCGTGGCAGCGAACTCGCCACCACCCAGGCCGGGACGGTGCGCGACGCGCTGATCTCCGCAGGCCACGACGCCGAACTCGTCATCATCAAGACCAAGGGCGACCAGTCCATGGAGTCGGTGCAGAAGATCGGCGTGGGGGTGTTCACCGCCGAGCTGCGGGAGGCCCTCGTCGATGGCCGGGTCGACGTGGCGGTGCACTCGTACAAGGATCTCCCCACGGCCCGAGACGAACGTTTCACCATCGCCGCGATCCCTCCGCGCGAAGACCCCAGGGATGCCCTGGTGGCCCGTGACGGTCTTGTTCTCGGGGAACTGCCCCCCGGCTCGAAGGTCGGTACCTCCGCGCCGCGCCGCGCGTCCCAGCTGCGTGCGCTCGGTCTCGGACTGGAGATCGTGCCGCTGCGCGGCAACCTGCAACGCCGTCTCGGTAAGGTGGAGTCCGGTGAGCTCGATGCCGTCGTCCTGGCCCGGGCAGGCCTGTCCCGCATCGGACGGACCGATCTGATCACCGAGTCGATCGAGCCCGTGCAGATGCTGCCCGCGCCCGCACAGGGTGCGCTGGCCGTCGAATGCCTATCGGGGAACACCGCGCTCGTCGAGACCCTGGCAGAGCTCGACGATCCGAACACGAGAGCAGCCGTCACCGCCGAACGCGCCCTGCTCGCCGAACTGGAGGCGGGCTGCACGGCACCTGTCGGTGCGATCGCCGAAGTCGTCGAGTCGCTCGACGACGACGGCCGGGTGTTCGACGAACTGTCCGTCCGAGGCTGCGCCGCGGCCATCGACGGTTCCGATGTCATCCGCACCGGGGCGGTGGGCTCCCCGGACGATGCCGAAGCTCTCGGTCGTTCCGTGGCGCGAGAACTCCTCGAACTCGGCGCCCGCGGGCTGATGAACGTCACCGAGGCCGGTGATGCCGATGTTTGACGTGCGAAGGCCGACCCCATGGCCAGTCCGCCACCTGTACCTGTCACCACCCCTGATCGCACTGGAGAATTACCGATGAGCCGAGTCCGTAAGAACACCCCCGGACGGATCCTGTTCGTGGGATCGGGACCGGGCGACCCGGCCCTGCTCACCGTGCACGCACGAGACGTGCTCGCCTCGGCGACACTGGCGTTCACCGACCCCGACGTCGACAAGGGCGTGACGGCGCTGGTGGGCACCAGCCTGGGCGACGACCCGGAGACCGGTGAGCCGCTCGCCGAGGTCCGTCCCGCGCTGGGCGAGCCCGCCGAGGTCGCGAAAACCCTTGTGCACGAAGCGAAGAACGGCCACGACGTTGTGCGGCTGGTCTCCGGTGACCCGCTGACCACCGACTCGGTGATCGCAGAGGTCACTGCCGTCGCCCGCACCCAGGTCCACTTCGAGGTGCTGCCCGGCCTGCCCGCCGCGTCGGCAGTCCCGTCGTACGCCGGCATGGCACTGGGATCGGAACATACCGAGGCCGACGTCCGCGGTGAGGTCGACTGGGCCGCTCTCGCAGCCGCCCCGGGCCCCCTGGTGCTGCACGCCACCTCGGGCCATCTGGCCGAGACGGCGAGCGCGCTCGTCGAGCACGGTCTGGCGCCGCAGACGCCGGCAGCTATCACCGTTCGGGGCACCACCCGTCAGCAGCGGACCGTCGAGGCCACTCTCGCGACTCTCAACGACGCAGGCTCCGAACTGGTCGGCTCGCTCATCGTGACGATAGGCAAGGTGGTCTCCCAGCGCAGCAAGATGTCCTGGTGGGAGTCGCGCGCACTGTACGGCTGGAAGGTTCTGGTGCCGCGCACCAAGGACCAGGCGGGGGAGATGAGCGATCGTCTCGTCACCCACGGCGCCATCCCCATCGAGGTGCCCACCATCGCTGTCGAGCCGCCGCGTAGCCCGGCTCAGATGGAGCGCTCCGTCAAGGGACTCGTCGATGGCCGCTACCAGTGGGTGGTCTTCACCTCCACCAACGCGGTGCGTGCCGTGTGGGAGAAGTTCGAGGAGTTCGGGCTCGACGCCCGGGCGTTCTCCGGCGTCAAGATCGCCTGCATCGGTCAGGCCACCGCGGACAAGGTGCGCTCGTTCGGCATCAACCCCGAGCTGGTGCCCACCGGTGAACAGTCCAGCGAAGGCCTGCTCGCCGAGTTCGCTCCGTACGACGACGTCTTCGACCCGGTCAACCGGGTGCTGCTGCCGCGGGCCGACATCGCTACCGAGACCCTTGCGGAGGGCCTGCGCGAACGTGGCTGGGAGATCGACGACGTGACCGCCTACCGCACCGTCCGGGCAGCGCCGCCGCCGGCCGAGACCCGCGAGATGATCAAGACCGGTGGATTCGACGCCGTCTGCTTCACCTCGTCCTCGACGGTCCGCAACCTCGTCGGTATCGCCGGGAAGCCGCACGCGCGGACCCTGGTGGCCTGCATCGGTCCCAAGACCGCCGAGACCGCGGTCGAGTTCGGGCTCCGTGTCGACGTGCAGCCTGAGACAGCCCAGGTGGGCCCGCTGGTGGAGGCTCTCGCCGAGCACGCCGCGCGTCTGCGTGCCGAGGGCGCACTGCCCCCGCCGCGCAAGAAGTCTCGCGCCCGCCGCTGAGCGCTGTCGACCCGACGAAGGAGAGCGCAACAGTGTTTCCGACCCATCGACCGCGACGGCTTCGTCGAACGCCTGCCCTGCGCAGGCTGGTTGCCGAGACTTCGCTCGAGCCACGGCATCTCGTGCTGCCGATGTTCGTTGCGGACGGCATCGACGAGCCGCGGGAGATCTCGTCGATGCCCGGCGTCTTCCAGCACACCCTCGATTCGTTGCGGCGCACCGCAGACGAGGCCGTGGAGGCAGGGGTCGGCGGACTGATGTTGTTCGGCGTGCCTCGTCCCGACGACAAGGACGTCGAGGGTTCGGGTGCCACCGATCCCGAGGGCATACTGAACGTCGGATTGCGTTTACTGGCAGACGAACTGGGTGACGCTACCGTGATCATGGCCGATACCTGCCTGGACGAGTTCACCTCTCACGGTCACTGCGGAGTGCTCGACGACACCGGTGCGGTGGACAACGATCGCACGCTGAAGCGGTACGTGGAGATGGCGGTGGCGCAGGCCGACGCGGGCGCGCACCTGCTCGGTCCGAGCGGAATGATGGACGGTCAGGTGGCGGCGATTCGCCGTGCACTGGACGATGCCGGGCACACGGATGTCGGACAGCTGGCGTATTCGGCGAAGTACGCGTCCGCGTTCTACGGCCCCTTCCGGGAGGCTGTCGGTTCGTCTCTGCAGGGCGATCGGCGCACCTACCAACAGGATTCGGCGAACCGGCGGGAATCTCTGCGGGAAGTGGATCTGGACCTCGACGAAGGTGCCGACGTCGTGATGGTGAAGCCTGCGATGTCGTATCTCGACGTCCTACGTGAGGTGGCCGACCGGTCACCGGTGCCGGTCGCGGCGTACCAGATCTCGGGCGAGTACTCGATGATCACCGCTGCCGCGCAGAACGGCTGGATCGACCGTGACGCCGCGATCCTCGAATCCTTGACGAGTATCCGGCGGGCGGGCGCGGACATCGTGCTGACCTACTGGGCCGCCGAAGTGGCGGGATGGCTGTGACCGAGCAGTGGCCACCGTCCCCGCCGGACCAGGCGCCCGGTCATCAGCAATACGGTCATCAGCAGGACGGTGCGCCGCAGTACGGCTACCCACCGCAGCCCGCACCCGAGCCCGAGCGGCCGGTCCCGGTCGATGTCGGGAC
>NZ_JBAQEO010000917.1:0-5981 GCF_049286785.1 Rhodococcus sp. (in: high G+C Gram-positive bacteria)
TCCCGAAGCTCTCTATCCTGTGATCCGCTTAACCGCCTGTCGGGGGCGGCCGGTTCACACGTGAGGGAGAAAAATGGGGGAGTGGCACCTGATCGAGACGTTGGTTCCCGACGTCGCGACGGTCGTGGCAAGCAACGGCAAGATCCGAGAGTGGAATTCTGTTGCTCGGTTGGCGCCAGCAAAGGACCTGCGTATCGAGCCGGTAGTGAGTTACGTCCGGGAGACGCGCACCAAGTTCGACAAGGTGTTGATGTCACAGGCCCGGAGCAAAGAATCTTTCCACGTGCAAGCGGTTCCGGTCCTGGGCCCCAGCGGTGACACTCACGGTGTGCAGGTATGGATTGGCGAACCTGATGAGGAGATTCCGCATCCCCGGATCTGCTCTGGTGTGAGTTGGCTCCGAGACAAGCTGATCATTGCACAGACCCTCGAGTCATCGCTGATGTCCGGGGTGACGCCGGAGGAGTTTCATCCCGAGGCCACAGTGGTCGAGTATCTCAACCGATCGGCGCATTTCCAGGAAGAATCGTCCTTCCTGGAACTCGGCGCAAACCCGGAGCCCGGCCAGAAGTGGCACTCCCAGTTCGCGGTCAAGCACAACGCCGGCCATTTGATGCAGTGGCAGTGCGCGTTGCGAACGTATCCGGACCCCGCGCAACGCGGCTGGCGGGTGCTCTTCCACGACATTACCGATACCTACCCAGTGGCGAAGCCCACGCTGGCGCAGATCGGGATGACCGAGGGTATGAAGCACGCCGGCTACCGCGTGGCCTTGATTGACACGGTGAATGGCCTCCTCGGTATGTGGATCTCGGCGCCGGTCGACTGGATGCAGTGGGAAGACACCGATATTCACGGCAATGTCTTCCATGATGACGATCGTCCTGCGTTGGCGTCTGTGCGAGCGCGGTTCGAAGCTGGGGAGGAAGAAGTGCTTCTGAGGCTCCGGCTGCGATCGACCAGCGGGGACTTCGTGGCTACCAATGTGCGACTGACTCCGTATCTCGTCGAGGGTGCTGACGACATGAACGGAGCCCTCATCCAGATCTCTGCGAACCGAGACGTCGAGGCGTTCAATTAGTCAGGAGTCCGGTCGATCCGCCGCAGCTCTTCTCGATTGAGACGGAGCTGCGGCACAGGATCATTCGGCCGCGTAGGTGCCATCAGTTGCCACTTCTTCGGACCACTGCTGCTGCTCTCAGGCAGGATTCAGGTCACGAGCATCAGTGCGACTGGGAAGGGCCGGCACATGTGACCTGCCAATTCGGCGGTCGGCGGCCTCGGCGAACGCCCAATCCGTCTGCGCCCATGTCAGCGCATCAGGGTCTCTGCGCGCGAAATCGCCGCGATGACGTCACCAACCTTCCCGAACACTGGTCTCCATCCTTTCGAGCCAAGGATCGTCGATCGACCGTAGCTCGCCTGGATATCTGTGAAGATCGACCGATTCGAGAACGAAGCTCAGTCGACCTATGAGGGCTCACCCACATTCAGGGGTGATGTTTAGAATACTAGGGTTATTTTCTATAATTCCTTGATGTGTGCCGCGCGTTTTTGGCGGTCATGTTCCCAAACTTCACTGATGAGATTGAGCGGCACCTTGTAGAGCTCAGCCATGCGCCGCCCCCACGTCTCGTCGTACTCCTTGCGCCCTTTTTCTATTCGGCCGAGAACGGTCGCACTTGTCCCGAGCGCTTTCGCAGCCGTTCCCTGCGTCAAGCCGGCCTGACTACGGAGATCGCTGAGCCGCAGTTGACCTTCTGGAATCGGCGCAAGATCAGCATTCGCCACCTTCAGCACTCCAGCGACCCGCGCAAGTAATTCCGGAGTGGGCGCCGCGCGTCCCGTTTCCCATGCAGAGACCGTCTGGGATGAGACCTCGGCAGCATCCGCCAGGTCGTCGATCGTGAGCTTGAGCCCGGTGCGGTAGCGCCTCAATCGGGCGCCACTGAACCCTCGAACTGCACTTCGCGACACGCCGACTCCCGAATCTGGACTCTTCTCTTCGTGAGCCATTGTGTCGCCCCTTCTATGCTGTTTTTTCGCCTAGTGTTTAGAATATTAGGGTGTTAACATGGATTCTGGAACACGGGGTGTTTAGCCGGGGGGACACGAACGAAGGAGGCACCTAATGGGCTTGCGATCACAACTAGACCCGGTTTACAGTTCTCCTGCGCTCCCACCCGGGGGTTTCCTGTGGTCTGTCGTAGTCGGCCCAGATGCAGCACATGAAGGCGTGGCACGCCTGTATTTCGGCGTGCCCTTCATCCCGGGCGGGGAATCCTTTTGATATCTGTATGCGCTCACGCGGCCACCAACGAACCTACGTTCGTCCTACCGGCGTACGCGGCTGCTCATTCGAGTTATCAGCGCCGCAAACGAATCTCGACCCACACTGCCTTGAGGACGCGATCGCGTCCAGTGCCGGCGGGTCCCAAAATCTCCACTGAGCGAGAAAACTCCTGCCCGGGTTCTCGCTCAGTGGACCCTATTCGTAGCGCATGGGCCATCGAGCGCCTGTGCGTTACTCAGATAACCCCAGGTGCGCTGGTGATTGGCGTCCCCTCACGCACCTGGGGCTTTTCCGTGTCCGCGGCGTCTCACGCGCTGTGGCGATCATTCCGCGGGACCTCAAGTCCTGGCGGGCCATTTCTGTACCCATCTGGAGGACTCGATGCACTCGAGTGCAACTCATGCACTGGCGATTAATCGTACGGGTGATCTGGCGCCGTTACAGGAGGCCAGGTCAGCGCCACATCTTCAGCTGTCGGTACGGAGCCTTGAGGATCTGTGGGCTCGCGTTCGTGTCGATACCTGCCCTGGTCGCTGGCCTGGTCATGCGTGCTCAGGCATCACGATCCCCGGGTACTCGACGTGCCCACTTGGTCACTCGCGGGTCCGTTGGTCTCCGTTCTGATTTGTCCGGCCGCGTACGCACGCGACTCCCATTCATCTCTTACGTAGGGACAACCATGCCATTCATCGTTCAGCTAATCATGCTCCTCACATTGCTTGGCGGGAACTTCCCGGGCTGGCCCGCCTAAGCGCGCACATTCCGTTCGCACATCTTGGCCCACAACCAGATTGAAGGGTTCCGAATGAAAATGGATGACGGTCCACGACCGACTGGCACACCTCGCCCGCTTCGGCGTCTCGCCGCCACGGCCGCGGTCGGGACTGTCGCGATCGCGATGAGTGTCGGAGTGAATGCGGTTCCTGCGCAGGCGCAAACGAACTGGCTCGATCAGTTGGTGCAGGATTGCCCCGACCTCTACGTCCTTGGAACGCAAGGGACGGGCGAGTCTTCCCCCGACGCCCCGGTCAAGGCGGACACCGGGATGCTCTCGAACATCATGTCGCCGCTGCTCGATCAGGCCCGCCAGCTCGGGGTTTCGGTCGATCGGGCCTACGTCCCGTACCCGGCAGCTTTCGGCGGTGCCGTGCAGGGCGGTAAGGAGTCGTACGCCGTGTCCGTCGCCGCGGCAGAGGAGAACCTTCGGTCCGCTGCGGAGAAGGTTCTGAGCGAGTGCCCGTCAACGAAACTCGGGATCGCCGCCTTCAGTCAGGGCGCGCACGCTGCGTCGGACTTCCTCGAAAGGGTCGGCAACGGCGGTGTCAGCAGTGTCCCGGCTTCGTCGATCGCGGCGGCTGCTCTTTTCGGGTCCCCGACACGTGCGGAAGGCTCCGGCGTGTTCCCCGGAACGACCCAGACGACGCCGGCTCCGGTACCGGGGACCTCGGGTGCGGCGGTGAAGGCGCTTCCGCCTGTCACGGTGACGACGGCGGCGGGTGCTGGTATCGGTCCGGCCGCTGATACGGCCGCCAGCTTCGGCTCACTGACCGGTCGGGTGTCGATGTGGTGCCAGACCGGCGACCTCGCGTGCGACGCCCCTCCGAACGCTCCGATCGCGCGGGCGGTCGCGAATGTGGCTGGTCAGGCTGAGGTGGGCGGCGACCCGTTCGTCGCGGTCCAGACGATCGGCCTGTCTCTCGCATCGACGGCGTTCAACGTCGGGGTCGATGTGATCAACGAGGACATTCAGATCCCGAAGAACTCCCTCGAGAACCTCTCGATCGCGCCGAAGAAGACGTTGTCGCAGCGCTTGGCTGAAGGCTCGGACCCGCGGGCCACGCCACCGACCGGCCAAGAGGCGCTGTCCGCGCTGATGAAGGTCGGCCTCGTGGCCGTGAATTCGGCTATTACGGTCGCGAAGAAGGTCATCACTCCGGAGACGATCGCGGCCGTCGCGGCCGTGGGGCTGGCTAATCCTCTCGCTGCTTTCGGCATCCTCGCTGCGAAAACGGTTAACGCGGTGATCAGCCTTGTTCCGCCGGCCACGGCGCAGCGGTTGGTGAAGCAGACTTTCGACCTGGTCAAGAACGAAGTCACAGCGAATAAGGATCTCTTCGACCTGGCGGCGTTGACGAAGTACTCGAACATCCAGGCCGCGCACGGCTCCTACGGATCGTCCTCGGCCACCGCCACCGGCCTCGCTCCGACCGAGTACGTGGCGAAGCTGTTCGCCGCTGCTGCTGCGGACCTCGAGGGCGGTGGCCGCGCCGCCTCCACCAAGTCCGGGTCGTCGTCCAGCTCGGCACCGAGCACCACTCGCACGTCCACCCCGGCCGCATCGGCGACGACGTCCAGCACCACGTCTGCACCGGCAGCGTCTACCTCGACGTCCTCCATTGCGACGTCGACGGCACCGACGTTCTCGCACAACGGCCTGACCACTGATACATCCACCGAAGGGAACAACAATGGGTAAGCACCGTAAGCAGGCCAGGATCGTGAGGGCTGCGGGCACGACAGCCGCGGCCGCCGCGGTCATTGTCACGGCGTGCGGCGGTATCGCTACCGCCGCACCGTCGCAGGGCGGAGTGACGACGGCACCGCCTTCGCAGAGCGGTGTCACCACTCCCGCTCCGAGCACTCAGGGCGGTGTCGCCACTCCTGCGCCGGCCGAGCCGGTACAGACCTGGGTTCCGGTCCCGGTCGAGTACCAGCAGCCTGCGGCACCGCTCAAGAACTGGGACTACGGCACGGGCGAGTACGTCCCGCCCGTCTACGACGAGGGCTACTACGCCCAGCCGATCGATTACTCGCAGCTCCACCTGCCGACGCAGCTTCAGGAATTCACCGCACCGATCCAGGCTCCGGAAGACAAGATCCGCCTCGGCCGGTACCTGGCTGATCGCCCGAACTGGGTCAGCAAGGACACGGCCGACCGCACGAATGGTCAGACTGCGGTCGTCGAAGCGCAGGTCACCGACTTCTGGCGCTCTACCGGCCTCGATGCCGATGAGGCGCAGCGTTTGGCTGCCGCACAGGTCGCGGCCGGTGGAGCTGGGGCTGTGGCCGGCGCATTGGGTGCCGGACTGCCCGTGGCTGCCGGTGGCGCGGTCGTCGGCGCACTGGTCGGCGGCACGATCGGCGGCACGAGTGCGGTCTTTCTTGCCGCTCCGCTCCTGACCCCGATCGGTGTCATCCCGGCCGGGGTGGTCGGTACCGCAGCAGGTGCGGGTATCGGCGCAGGTGTTGGCGCAATGGCCGGTATCCCCGCGGCCGCGGCGGGTGCGCTCGTCGGTGGCACGGCAGGTGTCGTCACGGCGACGGTCTACGGCGCCGGTGAGGTGGAGGAGCCGACCGAGGTCGAGATTCCCGACATTGATCAGGCGGCGATCACGGCGCAGACGGAGACCACCCTCGAGCAGTGGGAGGCAAGCCCGCCTGCTGGCACCGCTGCCGCCACCACTGTCCGCGACGCGGTCGCTACCGCCCCGATCGTCGACGAGCAGACCCGCGATGCGGTGACTTCTCTGCCCGGCGGCGCGCAGGCTGTTGCCGCATTCGACCAGGCAGTGACCGATTTCCAGGCGACCACCGCAGTCCCCGGATTGCCGATGGGAATGATCACCGACGCGATCGGCGCGGGCATCCCGGCGTGAGCCACTGGCGAGGGCAGGACACCGTCCTGCCC
>NZ_JBAQEO010000918.1:0-8772 GCF_049286785.1 Rhodococcus sp. (in: high G+C Gram-positive bacteria)
CCATTGCGCCTCCTTCGTCGATATGAGAATATCGTTCTCATGTTTATACATCGAATTCTCGGTCTTGAGAAGCGTTCGCTGGCGAGCACTACCTCGGATGCCGGCGAGGTCGGCCGTGAGGGCTGAGGATCTGTTCCATCTCGGGATCGTCGCCGACGACCCGGAGGCGGCGCGGGCCGAGCTCGGATCACTGTTCGGCTACGAGTGGGGGAGCGAGGTCGGTGGGCCGATCGAGGTGATGCTCCCGACCGGCGGCTCCGTCGTCGATCTGAGGTGCGCCTATTCGATCACCTCACCCCGGGTGGAAGTGGTTCGGAGTGTTTCGGGAACCATGTGGGAATCCGCGGCGGGGGTCCATCACCTCGGCTACTGGTCCGACGATGTCGGGGCGGACTCCGACGAGCTCGCGCAGAGCGGCTACGTGACCGAGGCGACACGGGTCGGCCCCGACGGGCGCCCGTTCTTCACGTTCCACCGCAGCGCCGCGACCGGGCTCCGGATCGAACTCGTGAGCCGGACGGCGCAGCCCGGGCTGCAGCGGTGCTGGGCGGGTCCGGAAGGGGACGGAACATCATGACGACCGTAGGGATTGTGACCGGCGCCGGGCGCGGCATGGGTTTCGCTTGCGCGCAGCGGCTTTCGAACTCGGTGGACAGGCTGTTGCTGGTGGATCGGGACGAGATCACCCTGGCGGCGGCTACCGAGAACCTGTCGGCGGGAGGTGGCGGTGCGGTGGTCGAACCCTTCGTACTCGATATCACCGACGGCGGCGGACTCGCACGGCTCGCCGATCGCGTGTCCGAGCTCGGCACGCTGCGCTCGGTGGCGCACGCCGCGGGCATTTCGCCCACCATGGCGGACTGGCGCCGGATCTTCGCTGTCGATCTCGTCGGGACCGCGATGCTGGCGCAGGCACTCCGCCCGCTCGCCACGGCCGGGACCGCACTGGTGTGTTTCGCCTCGATGGCGGCGAGATTCGGACCCGCCGAACCGGAACCTGCTCTCGCCGCGGCGTTGGACGACCCGCTCGACGAACGGTTCCTGGACCGGGTTCGCGAGGCGGCCGGGCCGTCCGTCGAGGACACCGGTGTGGCCTACGCCTGGGCCAAACACGGCGTCCAGAGATTCGTCCGGCAGGAGGCGGTGCGACTCGGACCGGTGGGTGCCCGCATCTGTTCGGTCTCGCCGGGAATCATCGACACGCCGCAGGGGCAGCAGGAAGCGGCGAGCCACCCCCAGATGGATGCGCTCGTGCAGCAGACGCCGCTGGGCCGCACGGGGCGCGCCCAGGAACTCGCCTCGGTCGTTGCCTTCCTGCTGTCGGATGATGCCGGATTCGTCACCGGCACAGATATTCTCGTCGATGGAGGTGTGGTCGCCGCGGTGAGCGGGCGGGTACCGTCCGCGAGTTGACCGGCACGTCCCATCAAGGCCGGAGGGACCGCAGGAACAGTTCTACCGCGGAGCGAATGTGGCGTTCCCGATCGGCGGCGTCGCGCACGATGCCGAACGAAGCGAGACGCGCCGGCGCGACCGAAGCCATTCCCAGGAAGTGTTCGGCGAGCGTGTCCGGGTCTTCGGCAACGATCGCGCCGGTGGCTGCGTGCCGGTTCAACAGGTCGATCACCAGTTGTTTGCGCGGCCAGAATCCGGTGCCGAACGTCCGACGGGCCAGTTCGGGGTAGTGCGAAGCATGGGCAATCGCGATCTGCTCGAGTCTGATCATCGAGGGTTCGAGCGCGCGGTTCAGGGCGGCAGTGGCGATTGCGGTCAGGCACCCTTCCAGGTCGTCCTGATCCGGTGTGGACGGTTCGGGCATCGGCCAGTCGGTGCGCTGAACCGCCCACTCGAGTACGGACCGGAACACGGCCTCCTTGGTCGGGAAGCGGGCGTAGAGGGAGGGCTTGGTGGTACCTGCCGCCGCGGCGATGGCATTCATCGAGGTGCCTTCGTAGCCGTGCTCGAGGAAAAGTGCGAGCGCGGACTCGCGGACGCTGCCATCGAGTCGGCCGGCCTGTTCACGGGTGGGGCGGCCGCCGCGGTGAGGCCGGGGTGCTTCTGCGCTTCGGCTGGGCTTCGGCGAGGTCATGTTCCTCAGTCTGCCAGTCGCGTGGATGCGTATTCGGGTCTGGACAAAAAACTAGACCGCCAGTAAAGTTTCAATCAACTTGACCGTCGGTAAAGTTTTGTCCGCGACATTCATCGGCCCGGAGGCACAATGTCAGGAACGACCAAGCAGCGCAGCGTCGTCGAGATGCTCGACGAGATCTTCCAGGATCGGCGGAAGCAGGTGCCGTTGCTGGCCCAACGCGCCGAGGCGGAGGGCATCACGGAGATTAGATCCCGCGAAGACATGATCCCGTTGCTCTTCCCGCACACGACCTACAAGAGTTACCCGGAATCGCTGATCGCCAAAGGGCAATGGAGGCAGATGAACCGGTGGCTGGACTCGGTGTCGACCCACCGGGTGACCGATGTGGACGTCTCGGGCGTCACCGACGTCGACGGCTGGATCGAAGCGCTGGAGGCCGAGGGGCACCTTGTGTCGAGCTCGAGCGGAACGAGCGGGAAGAGTTCCTTCCTCAGCAAGTCCAGGCTCGATCGTGATGCGAACATGCAGAATATGCTCGACAGTCTGTCCGGGATGGGCCTGCCGCCCGAGCGGACGTGGCATGTCATCCCCGTCGGCCCCGATACCGGCCAGAGCGCGCACGTCGCGATGCGCGACCTGATCATCGACAACTACCGCCGGCCCGATGGCATCCCGTTGTTCGAGGGCACACCCACCGTCGGACACCACCGCTACATGGCCCGGCTGCAGGCGATGCGCCGGGCGATGACAGACGGCACTGCCGCACCGGACGAGGTGGCCGCCTTCGAGGCGGAAGGCGCGGTGCGGCAGGCCGAGCAGGAACGGCGACTACATCACTGGGCCGATCACATCCTCGCCCGACGAACCGAGCCGATCTTCTTCAATGCCCAGTTCACGCAGCTGTATCGGCTGTGTGAGATTCTCCGTGAGAAGGGTGCGTCGGACGGCGACATCACGGGTGTCAACACACTTACCTGCGGTGGCGGCCTGAAAGGTACGTCGCTGCCTGCCGACTATCAGGACCAGATCTTCCGGATGCTCAACGTCACCCCGGCCCGATTTCTGCATTACTACTCGATGCAGGAGTTGAACATTCGGCTTCCCAAGTGCCTCGAGGGGCGCTATCACGTGCCGGACGAAATCGTCCTGTTCGTGCTCGACAAGCAGGGCGAGAAGCCGGCGCCGGTGGTCGACGGCACGGTCGAGGGGCGCGCCGCGTTCTTCGACACGACTGTGGACGGCCGGTGGGGTGGAACCATCTCGGGTGACCGCATCACCGTCGACCAGGGTGCGTGCCCGTGCGGGCGTCCCGGCGATACCGTCCTACCCGACATCGCCCGGTACTCCGATCTCGGCAGCGACGACAAGATCACCTGCGCCGGAACGATGGATGCGTACGTCCGCGGATTCATCGAGGACTGAGATACCCATGACCACCACGACATCCGCACCCGCCGGCCCCAAGATCCGGGTTCCGCACTTCGTCCGGGGCAAGCTGATCTGGGGCGAGGAGAGCGAGTATCTCTCGCGTGACTTCGGCGTGCCGTTCGTGACGCCGCGCCTCGAGTACAACGGTTTGTTCGCTCCGCGATCCGAGGTCGGACCGGCCTTCGACGTCCCGATCTCCGAGATCATCGACTTCCTGGTCGAGACCGCGAAGTACCTCACCCTGGAGAAGAACGAGTACCTCCAGGAATCGCTCGAGATGACCCTGCAGGTAAGTGCGCTGCCGCGCCGGATCATCGAGAACACCTTCGCCCGGCCGGGGCAGTTCCTGACGAAGCAAGCCCTCGAATACCGTCTCGAGCGCACCTTCGGCGGCACCGACGTCCTCGACGGCTGGGTCGAACGCACCGACCCGAACGGGAGCGTCAGCAGAATTCGCGCCTTCCCGCCGCGCCTGGTCCACATGATGGCCGGCAACTCGCCGAGCGCGGCCATGACCACGATCGCCGACGCCGCGCTCACCAAGGGAGTCAACCTCTTCAAGATGCCGTCGGCGGATCCGTTCACGACGGTCGCCGTCCTGCGCACGATGGCAGACATCGCCCCGGATCATCCGGTACTGCGGTCGATGTCCGCCGTCTACTGGCGCGGCGGTGACGAGAAGGTCGAGAACATCCTCTACCGCTCGCAGTACTTCGACAAGCTTGTGGCCTGGGGCGGCGGCGCCGCAATCGAGAACGCCGCCAAGTATGCCGGCCCGGGATTCCAGCTGATCTCGTTCGACCCGAAGGTCTCGATGGCCATCATCGGCCGCGAGGCGTTCGAATCCGACGAGACACTGCGGGAGGTCGCCGAACTCGCGGCGGCCGATGCGACGATCTTCAACCAGGACGCCTGCCTCGCGGCCCGGCATATCTGCGTCGAGGGCGACCTCGATCAGGTCGATCGCTTCTGCGGCCTGCTTCAGGAGCGACTCGGAGTGGACCGCGACTTCGCGACGGCGATCGGGCCCAAGCCCGATGCCGAGATCCGTGACGCTGTCGAGGGAATGCGTTTCCTCGAGCCGGACTACCGGATCTTCGGCAAGTTCGACGGCAGCGGTCTCGTGGTGCGCTCGCCGGAGATGGTCGACTTCCATCCGACGAACAAGACGGTCAACGTCATTCCGATCGCGTCGATGCGGGAGGCCGCCTCCTACGCCACGGTGGCGACGCAGACGGTCGGCGTGTATCCGGCGCATCGCAAGGCGGAGATCCGCGACCACCTCGCCACCGCCGGCGTGCAGCGCGTGGTGAAACTCGGCAGCGCCCTCAGGGGCAGCATGGGCGGACCGCACGACGGAATGTATCCGCTGCACCGGTTCGTCAACTGGGTGGTGGACGACGATGCCTGACACGGTGGACGGGCCGGGCATGCCGCTGCGCGTGCTGGGCCGCTCCGGCCTGCGCGTCAGCGAATTGTGCCTGGGGGCCATGACCTTCGGTACCGAGTGGGGCTTCGGCGCGGAGGAGTCGGTGTGCCGTGAGATCTACGACGCGTACCGCGAAGCCGGCGGCAACTTCGTCGACACCGCCAACAACTACACCAACGGCTCGAGCGAGTCGATCGTCGGCCGGCTGGTGGCGTCGGAGCGCGACGCCGTGGTGCTGAGCACGAAATACACACTGCCGACCGACGACAACGACCCCAACTCCGGTGGGAATCACCGTAAGAGCCTGCGGCGCAGCATCGAGACGAGCCTGCGCCGCCTCGGCACCGACTACGTGGACCTGCTGTGGGTGCACGCCTGGGACCGGGACACGCCGGCCGAGGAGACACTGAGGGCGCTCGACGATCTGGTGCGCGCGGGCAAGGTGCTCGCCATCGGCGTGACCAACACGCCGGCGTGGGTGATCTCGCGTTCACAGGTCGTCGCCGAGTTGCGGGGCTGGACCGCGTTCTGTGCCGTGCAGGTGGAGTACTCGCTTGTCGCGCGGACTCCCGATCGTGAGCTCCTGCCCATGGCCCGTGCGCTCGACCTCGCGATGTGCGCGTGGAGCCCACTCGCACGAGGTCTGCTGGCGGGAAAACTTCCCGGTGGTGTCGAGCGGCTCTCGCCGTCCGCGCAGCGCGCGTTCGACGTCGCGAGGGAGATCGCGGACGAACTCGGGACGACGCCTGCGCGGGTCGCCCTCGCGTGGGTGATGCGGCAAGGACTCGTGCCGTCGATCGGCGCGCGCACCGTGGCGCAGATGCGCGACAACCTCGGCGCGCTGAACGTCAGGCTCGACGACACCCAGTGGGAGCGGCTCGAGTCCGCAACGCGCGTCAGGCTCGGCTACCCGCACGACTTTTTGCACGATCGGCAGGGCATGCTCTCGCCCACTGTGCTGCGCGGGACAGTTCGAAGCCGACCGGACAATGGGGTCCGGGTGGCGGCCACATGAATCGAGAAGGACGGGACGAAACGATGGACAAGCTCGATCACTGGATCGGCGGAGCATCGGCTCCGCCGGCCGGGTCCGCCTATCTCCCGGTGACCGACCCGGCGACCGGACGCATCACGCGACACATCGCGAGTGGCAACCCGGCCGATGTCGATTCCGCCGTCGAGTCGGCCGCGGAATCGGCCTCGGCGTGGCGACTGATTCCCGCTCTCACGCGAGGTCGGCTGTTCACCGGGCTCGCGCGGGCCATGCGCGCCGAAGCCGCGGCGTTGGCGGCTCTGGAGATCAGCGAGACGGGGAAGCCGGAGCCCGTGGCGCTTGCCGAGGTCGAGAACTCGGCGACGTACTTCGACTTCTACGGCGGTCTTGTGGGATTGCCCGTCGGCGACACGTTGGATGTGGCGCCGGACCAGCACGTGTACACACGCCGCGAACCGTTCGGCGTCATCGGTGTGATCACGCCGTGGAACGTCCCGCTCAACCAGGCCGCGCGGGCATGCGCGCCCGCCCTGGCCGCGGGTAACACCGTGGTGATCAAGCCGTCCGAGAACACGTCGTCGTCGACGGTGCGTTTGGCGCAGCTGGCATCGGAGGTCGGCTTCCCGCCAGGGGCGCTCAACGTGGTCCTCGGCAGCGGCCGGCACGCCGGAGCGGCGTTGGTCGACCACCCGGCCGTGGCCAAGATCGCGTTCACCGGGTCCGTGCAGACCGGGCGGATGATCGGCAGGATCGCCGCCGAGCGGATCATCCCGGTCACGCTGGAACTGGGTGGGAAGTCGGCGAACATCATTTTCGCGGATGCCGATCTCGACGCGGCTGTTGCCGGTTCGCTTCTCGCGTTCACGGCGAATGCCGGGCAGGTGTGCTCCGCCGGTACCCGCCTGCTGGTCCATCGGTCGATCCACGAGGAAGTGGTGAGCAGGCTCGTGGACGCCGCCACCGCCGTGCGAGTGGGCCGAGACATCGGACCGCTCATCACCCGGGATCAATTCGATCGTGTGCAGGAGTACTTCAAGATCGCGGAATCCGAAGGCGCGCAACCGGCGACAGGTGGAACCGTCTCGCGACTCGCGGAAGAGACCGGCGGTTTCTACGTCGATCCCACGGTGTATACCGGTGTCGGCAACTCTGCGCGGATCGCCCAGGAGGAGATCTTCGGTCCGGTGGTCGTCGTGATCCCGTTCGATACCGAGTCGGAAGCGGTGACCCTTGCCGACGACTCCGATTACGGTCTCGTCGCGGGAGTGTGGACGAGGGACGTCTCTCGCGCGCTGCGCGTCAGCGATCGACTGCGGGTCGGTCAGGTGTTCGTCAACACGTGGTCCACCGGGTCGGTGCAGACACCCTTCGGGGGATGGAAGAACAGCGGCTTCGGCCGGGAGAAGGGCGTCGAGGCGCTCCACCACTACAGCCAGGTCAAGTGCGTCACCATCGAACTCGACAAGGATTCTCGATGACAGAAAAACTCGTGACAGACAGACCCGCCGATACCGAATCGCTCGACGCGGCTCACCGCGCCCTGTTCGAGGCGGGCCTCGCGGTTCGTCAGGAGGTGCTCGGCGCGGAGTACGTCCACGCCGCAACGACTCGCAATGCAGGTACCGACGGTGAAGCGCTGCAGCAGTATCTCAGCGAGTTCGTGTGGGGCGGGGTGTGGACCCGGCCTGGGCTCGATCGCCGCAGTCGATCCCTTGTCACTCTCGGAATTCTGATGGCGCTCGGCCAGCACCAGGAACTCGCTGTCCATGTGCGCGCCGGCCTCGGTAACGGGTTGACGCGAGAGGAGATCTCGGAAGTGGTGATGCACGCGACCGCGTACGTCGGATGTCCGGCCGGCGTCGCCGCGATGCGGGTGGTGCAGGAGACCTTGACCGCGGAACTCGGGCCCCTGAATCCGAAGGACGGCACGACTCCGAAGGAGGGCGAGTGAGCACCGACAGGGAAGTCACCACAAAAGAACTCGGTGCGGGACCGCTGCCAGGCAGGAAGGTGGGGCAGATCGGGCTCGGCGCGATGGGTGGCCCCATTGCACGAAACTTCGTCGGCGCCGGCCAACCCCTGACCATTCGGGACGCCGACGCGGCGGCACAAGAACGGTTTCTGGCCGATCATTCGACCGCGGTCGGTGCCGACGGCCCCGCAGATTTCGCTGCCTGCGACGTGGTCGTGCTCTCCTTGCCTACCAGTGACATCGTCGATGCGGTGGTCCTGGCCGATGGTGGTCTGCTGTCACATCTGCGCCCCGGAAGCATCATCGTGGACATGGGATCGAGTGTCCCCGCACGAACGCAGGCTCTCGCGAAAATTGCTGGGGGCAGGGGAATTCACGTCGTCGATGCCCCGGTCAGCGGCGGGGTCGCGCGAGCACTGCAAGGCGACCTCGCGGTGATGGCCGGTGGCGACGGGCACGTGATCGACGCCGTCCTGCCTCTGCTCCGCGCCACCGGCCGCGAGATCATCCACGTCGGCCCCGCCGGTTCGGGACATGCCGCGAAGGCGCTCAACAATCTGCTCGCCGCCAACGGGCTGGTCGCGGCGGCAGAGGCCCTGCTGGTCGGTCGCAAGTTCGGGATCGAGCCTGCGACCCTGCTGGCCGTGATCAACGCGGGCAGCGGCCGGAATCAGGCGACCGAGACGAAGTACGAGAAGTTCGTCCTCTCACGCACATTCGATTCGGGATTCGCCGCGCAACTGATGCGGAAGGATATCGGTATCGCCCTCGATCTCGCGCGGCAGCAGGATGTTTCGCTTGTTCTCGGCTCCGTGCTGGGAGATCTGTGGGAAGCGGCGGTCGACGACCTCGCACCG
>NZ_JBAQEO010000919.1:0-2189 GCF_049286785.1 Rhodococcus sp. (in: high G+C Gram-positive bacteria)
GGCGTAGTACCACGAGTCTGCGGGCGAATCGTATTCACTTCGATACACAACCTGCTCGTCGAGCGTTCCCCGGACTCCGTCGAATGACATGATGCGGTCGACGAGCAGCAGACCGCCAGTCGGGAGCCGGGTTGCCCGCACCCCTGTGTAGTGCGCGAACTCCGGTCCGAGCGCGATACCCTGATCGCCACGGGCGAGATGCGCCATGTGGAATTCGTTGAGTAGCGCCCTGTCCCCGTTGATGCCGATCCGGCCGGTCCAGGTAGCGAGCGAGCCCGCAGGCCCGGGTCCCACCACTCCGAAGGGCTTCTCGGTGACGGTCGACCGGACCTCGAGGCTGGACCTCTCACCGCCGAGGACCACTTCGGCCCTGAGATGTGGACGGGGCACGAGGCCGATATCCGTGACGATCAACTCGAGCTCCGCGCTCCCGCTGACGTCCGAGTTCCGGTCTGGAGTGCTGCTGTCCGTCACGAGTTGCGCGTCGGCGAAGCAAAGATGCAGTCCCGCATAGAGCGCGAACACTTCCGCTGCCTGCGCCGCCGCAGCCTCTGCGCTTCCGGAGTAGCGTGCCCGGAGACTTCCGAGACCGACTGCGCCCGAGCGTAATCCGATGTCTGTCACCGAATCGAGCACCAACGGCCCGACGCGGGCAAGCCGGATGTCGGGATTAGCACCGGGCTGGGCGTACGCGGCACCGAAGACTGCGCCGACCTCTCCACGGGCCAAACCCTCGAGAGCAGAACGGTCGAGTTCGTCCACCGCGCTGCGGGCCAACGGCTTGAAGGAGCCTTCCGGCGCCGCGCCGGCCTGCTTCGGCGCGAGCGGAAGCAGATCGGCGAGCGGGTGCCGAGGCCCTCTCGACGCTCGCCGAAGTATCTGCCACTGCACGGCCGCCTGGGCCGCCAGCGCTGCGCGGTGGGCCGTAACGACACCGGCACGGATCTCCGCCAGCGGCCCGGAAGGTGCGTCCTGGGTAAAGACCGCCGCCGGCTGCCGCGTGAGCACTGCGGGGACCAGCGACCCGATCGCAACCGGATTGAAGGGAACACCCTCGAAGCCGAGGATCTCGGTGTCGCCGGAATCGGCGCTGTGGTGGCCGGTGTTCGTCGAATTCGCCGTGTTCATGAAATCCGCTGTGTTCATGAAATCCGCTGTGTTCATGAAATCCACTGCCTCACTGATTCACGGAACTTCTCGGACAGGTCGGGGGTGGTGACAATCGCGACATCAACGAATCGCTGGAGCACTGTGCCGTCCGTGGCGACCGCGGTCGCATCCACCTTCGCGTCCACTGTTCCGACGCGGGCATTGTCGATCACCAGCACGAATGGTTCGTTGTGCGGCAACTCGTCGTAGTAGTCGATACGTCCGACGCCGAGTGGCAGGCACGCGGAACCGAGTAGCCGGTGCCCGAGTACGGGTGGGCCCTGCAAGATCACGTCCGCCAGCACGGGGTTGTGCAGGACTCCGCCGAAGGCCCCGAGCGCGACCGACGCACCGGGTAAGCAGCATTCGAGGACGATCGAACGTGCATCGTCGTGGAGAATGGTGCGCATGCCATGTAACGGCGGCGCATGGAACTGGGTGGCCTCGCGGTAGAGCACGTCGGCACCGGTTCCGGTGGACGCCCACGTGACGGGGATCGCCGGCACGGTCTCCGGTGCGGAGGCCAGCACGAACGTGCCGGCGTAGCGGGGCACGCGACGGTGTCCATCGGAACTGACCACGCTTGCACGGACGACGGTCCCGTCGGGACCGCTGGAGGTGTGCACGGTCTCGATGTCGACGTTCCCCACCGGGTGATCGAAGACGATCCCCTTGTGCACCCGGAAATCTTGCACGGATACGACGCACAGCCCGGGGTGTGCACGTTCGATGACGTTGATCATGGTGCCGAGTCCGAAGGTGGCGGGCAGAACCGCATCCGCACCGATCCGGTGCGCGGCAATGATGCGATGCTCAGCCAGACCGTCGAGATTCCGGCGGACCACCGCGTCGGCGGGTTCGCGGGATCGTCCGGTGGCCAGAGACTCTGCTGCACCGACCAGGATCACTACGTCGTCGCGCCGCGCCTCGGTGAACTGCTCGGTGAACGCCCGCGCGCCTACTTGTGGGTCGAGCAGGGACACCCCCCGCTCGAGGAAGTAGCCTCGCAGTTCCGGGGTGACCATCCCCCCGTCCCAGGC
>NZ_JBAQEO010000920.1:0-8704 GCF_049286785.1 Rhodococcus sp. (in: high G+C Gram-positive bacteria)
CCCCCTGCGCTGCCGGGGTGTAGAGCAGGCGGATCGCGGACGCGAGCAACGTCTGCTCGAAGTCCTCGAGGCGCTTGCCGCGCACGATCTCGCACAGCGCGGCGGTGATGTTCTCCTGCCGAGCGTGCAGCGCGTACTGGGTCTGTTGGCGCTGCAGCTCCACCTTCCGGCACTCGAGCACCAACTCGGCCCGCAGTTCCGGGTCACTCTCGGCTTCGATGCCGCGGGCGAGCTGCCCGATACGACGGGTGAGCTTGTCGATCGAGGTCCCGATCGGGCCGGGGTCGAGCGGGTTGAGCCGGCCGATTCCGCCATACCCGACCTCGTTGACCTGACCGCCCACGGCCTCGGTCAGTTTCCGGCCGTCCGGCTTGACGTCACCTGGCCACAACACGCGCACATCAGCGGCGATGTCGCCCAGCGCGATCCGTCGAAGCAACGTCGACTTACCGAACCCGTTAAGGGCGATGATCATGCACGAAGGAGCACTGATCGCTTTCGCTTCCTTCGCCGAGAGGGGGTCGAAGCACACCGGTGCATGCGGCGGCGCCAGATGAGGCCCCAGCGGAGTGCCTAGAACGGGGGCGTTCGCTCCCACGATCCACGGGTACAGACCAGCGACCTGGACTGTGGTGCCGCGGTATTCGGCCGGCGGCATCACCGTGCTCATCCGGCCACCACCAGCGCCCGCGAATCCGCGCTTATCGAGGGTGTGAACATCACGGTCCGATGTGTCTTGGTTGGCCCGTTCGTTCGCCGCGATCGTCGCGCGCCGGCTGTATTGGCGTTTGACGAGTACGGAGAGCCAGGCCTTGCCGATCTGGCTGGTCGCTGCGGCTTCACGCGCTTCCAGGCGCGCTAGATCCTCATCGGAGAGGACCTTGATCGTCGCCGCTTTCGATGCGGTCTTCTGCTTGGCCATGGTGTCCGCCTCAGCTGCTCAGGAACTTAGGAATGGAGGTGTGCTCGGGCGGGATGACTCCGACGCCGAGCGAAGCCCAGAACGCCGGGGCCTGCCAGCAGAACGACCGACGGATCATGAGTTGGCTCTGGATGGCCAGGTCACGCACCAGTGAGTCGATGCGGGGAACGTCCGCGCTCCCGGCCGGTTGCGTGACGGTGATGAGAAGACCGAACCGGGTCAGACCGTGACCCCGCGCGACCTCCATACGGGACTGCTCGGTCGCTGCCACCTCGAGCTGGGCTTTCGCCGACACGGGTCCGCGGCTCTGACTCTGTGCCGCCAGCGCGTCGTGGTAGTCCTTGTTGACGATTGACGTTGCGTCCGCAGCCGAATGAGGCCGGTAGATGATCGCTACCCGCTTGATCGGCAACGCCGAGTTCGGGTCGAGGAGTCGTTTGAGGACGTTCTCGTGGACGGCGCTCTTCGGTGCTTCGCGCATCTCCCAGGTAACGGAGACCGCACCGTCGTGGATCAGCCGGTCCTTTTCCTCAAGTTGGGTGCGCGGACCGCAGTCCGCCCATTCCAGGTCGGTCCCTTCACCGGAGAACAACGCCTGCTCGATGTTGATCAGCGACGCCGGATCCACGGATCGGCGGACCATGCCGCACATCTCGTCGGCGGTCATCGGTGTGGCCGGAACCCCTGCCCGAGCCGCTGCTTCGGTGATCGCAGGGAGACGCCGGGCAATCTCGACCGCCTGCTCCGAGGGATCTTTCTTGCGGTCTGCGGTCTGAGCTTGGAAGGTGATCGAGATCCGTGCGCCCAAACGCACACCGCCCGTGGTCAAGCCGGTCGCCAACTGGTGCATCGAATCGCGAGCCAGCTGCGGGGCATCATGACGAACCTTCTGCGACACGGTCTCGTACAGTTCGATCCCGGTGTTCGGCAGCGTTTCTATCACCGCGACCAGGGCGAGGATGTCCGACGTCTCGCCCATCGCGGTCAACATCTGTGACCAGTTGCCGACCGCTTGATCGAGAACCTCCTGATCGAAGTTCTCGCTCCCTTGCGGGTGCGCATCCAGATTGATCGTGTACCCGTCGACCTCCGGCATATGGATCATCCCGAACGGGCGATTGTTCCCGTCGATACCCTCGTAGATCTCGGTGTCCGCCATGACACCAGGCATCCGGTACCGCCCTCCCGGAATACGGGAGAACGTGCCCGAGCTGTATGCGTGCTCTCCACGCCTGTGTGCGCGCCGCCACTGAACCATCAGAAGTGCCCTTTCGTATCCGCTTCGGCCGTCCTTCGAGCGCACCAATGGCACGAACCCAATTGCGGTGAACACGGCCAAAACCGCTGCCGGGAGGAACCCGATTACCAAACTCATCAACACCAAGCCGATGACTGCGCCGATGCCGAGCATCGTCGTTCCGAACGTCGCCCCCGCCATGCCCGTCGACCGCGGCTGACGCCAGTTGCCGTACATCCGATACGCCGCGGTGCTCATCCCTCGAAACCTCCGTTGTTCCTGACCGGAGTCGCCCCGATCACTTCGTTGGCAGTTGCCTCAGGCCCGCCTGACCCGCCGGTCGCGGCCGATGCGCCCTGGCTGGTTGGCGTGCCGTCGATGCCGCCAGGCGCGTTTCCGCCCGTCGTGGCGCCCTGGCTGGTTGGTGTGCCGTCGTTGCCGCCCACCGCGTTCCCGCCGGATGGGGCGCCGCGGCTGCCAGCCGTTCCGAAGTTGGACGGGGCAGAGGTATCCGCGCCCGTCGTCACGGATGAGGATTGGCTACTCATGGAAGTGCTGGTGGCCGCCCCGCTCGTCGCGCCGGCACCTGCGGATGCGCCGCCGGTTGCGGCCATGGCGCCGACCTTCGCGCCCACCGCGGCGATGCCTGCAGCGGTGGCCAGCCCGCTGCCACCCCCACCGACCGCTCCGACCGCCGGAACGATCAACCGCATCAGGGACGGAAGCACCAGCGCCGCCGAGCACAGTAGGAGCGCGCCGATCAGCGCGGTCATCGCGCCGCCGTTCTCATCACGTGAGGGTGCCGATTGCATGAAAAGCATCGCGGCTACGCCGATCACGAAGGAACCGACCGGCTTGAACAGCAGGAACGCCAGTGTCCAGGCGATCATCTTCTCGTATGCCTGCGAGCCGATCTTCGTCCCACCGGCCGCGCCGGCGATCGGGAGCGCAGCAGTGATGACGACGAGCAAACCCATCCGCATCAGCAGCAGGAACGCCATCATCAGGCCGCCGATAATGCCGATGAACCCGATGACGTACAGCAGGGTCGTACCGCCGGGGGTGGCGTAGACGCCGATCTGCATCATCGCGTCGACCAACGCCTCCGGATCGGAACCGACAGTGCCGTCGATGAACCAGCGGGAAACGTTGTCCGAGAGCCGGGTACCGAGAACAACGATGAACCCGAGCGAACCGGAGAGCACTGTCGCCCGAGCGAGTTGCTGCATCCCTTCGGTGGAGACGTCACGAATGGCCCCCGACCTGGCCATCATCAACCGGATCCCCAGGAACATCAGCGATGTCACCAAGAACGCGACCTGAATCCAGTACGTGTACTCCGTGAGCTGCCCGAGCGTGGTCATGAAGGAGGTTTCGTTCTGGCCGGGGATGGTGATCCACCAGCCGAGAGCGAACTTCAACACCGCCGCGCCCGCCTCGCCGGTACTCAAACCGGCAATCTCGAACGCCCCGATCGCGGTCTCCTTGAGGAACGTCTTCGGAGCCTCAGCGACAGCCTCGACACCGTCAGCGCATCGAGGTGCCGATGTCCCAGTAGCAGCGGCGAGGGCATCGAGGCCGATCTGCAGTCCTCCACCGAACATTGCCGTCGCACCGCACGTCACGAGGTCACCGGCGGAGTCGAGAGCCGAGGGCCCGGGATCTTCCTCAGCGAGAACAGGAGACGCGGTGCCCACCAGCGCGGCAACTGCCACAAGGAAGACGAGGATGAGCCGCTTCGCGACCTGCGCCGTCACCACCATGACGTCCAGCCCTCGGAGTAGTCCGCGACGGTGCGGAAATTCTTTTCACCGGCTGGAGGCACCTTTACGACCCACCCGGGGCCGTCACGCCACACCAGATCCAGCCACATGTCGGTGTTCTGGTCGCGGCCGTCCTTGAGTGTTACAGCCGCACCGATATGTACCCGCACCAAGTCATCGGTGTAATCGACTTTGATCATCTGGAATACGCGCCCGGGGAAATTGTCCGGGGCAGCTCCTGCGCGGCCGGAGGCGTTCAACTCAATCACTTCCGCGATGAGGTTCTTTGGATCGATCAGCAGGCCAGCGTCCTGGAGCTTTTTGATCCGGCTGTTCCCGGTGGAGAGGTAGTTCAGGTAGTGGACGCCGGCGAGACCCGCGCCCTGAGCGGTGCGGGCGAAGCCGGTGGCGACACCGCTGTCACTGAACGCGGTCGGGCCGTCAGACGTGGAGAACGGCAAGTACATGTTCCCGTGGACGCGTTGGAGCATGATCCCGGACGGTGCGGTCGTCGCTGCACGGCTGGCGGCCGGAGAGGACTGCGTCAGGAGCACTCCGTTGTCATTGAGGGGTGCGTAGACGACGCGACCCTTCTCGTCGAAGAACGGGTCCGGTTCGAACTGATCGGGCTCGATCGCTGCAGTCGCACCCGATCCCTGGTCGCCGGCGGGAACAAGCGGCTCGTCCCCGCCGCGCACGAAGATGAAGACACTGACGATGACCGCGGCCACGACGATGACCGCAAGGATCGACCCCACCATCAGCGAGGTGGTGGAGGCGTCCTTTCCGGAGCTGGATTCGGATGGTTGCGGGGGCGGTGCCGGTGTCGGGGTATCGGTAGGTTGTTCGCTCACTTGCGTGTTCCTTCCAGGTCGACCATGTTCTGCGGCAGCTCGTCCAGTGCTGTGACCCCGACCGCCTTCTCGGCGGTGGGAAGGGCGAGCTTCCAATCGGAGCCCACCCAGACCACGTCGGTGCGCGTCGAGGCCAGCGACTCGTCCGGGAATCGCTGAACGATGTCGACGGTTGCCGCGGTATCGCTGTAGTCCGCGAATGCGTATCCGACGATGGACGGAACGACCGTCGGGTCGACCGTGCCGGTCGAGGAGATCAGGGACCGGTTGACCGCGAATGCGTCTCGGCCCTCGCCACCCGCGGCGACGACGGACAACACTTTCGACCAGGACTGATCCGCCGCGGTGGACAGCTGCACCGATTGGCCGATCGCGGCCAGAGCTGCACCTTGCGGAGTATGCGAGAACCCTGTCAGCGGCTCCCAAATCCCGCTCGTCGGACCGTCCGTCTTCCCGAGCGGGACCAGTACACCGTTCAGGTTCGACCAGCTCGCGATCGCAGGGGCACTGGTGAGCGACACCTCAGGTGTGGTGTCGTCGCTGCTCTCGGATGAGCCACCGCACCCCGCCAACACCAGGGCCACGGCCGCGGCCGACACACACGCGAGTACACGCATCTACTTCTCCTCTTCGAGCGGGGGGAACTTCTGTTGAATGTCCGTGACGAGGTTCGGCTTGTCCGGCGCCGGAACCGAGTTCTCCGGGACGCGGCCGGATTCGATGAGCGTGACGGCAATCGCGATAGCCGCACCGCTGGCGAGGATCCACCCGAACAAGGCCGCGAGGAACTCTGCCGCCGTGGGAGATTCGAGACCCGCAGTGTGCTTGTGATCCCACGCCATCCGGCCGCCGACGAAGATGATCTTCGCGATACACACCACCGCTGCGATGCCCGCAATCCAGCTCAGTGCCGTGTTGATGTCATCGGTGATGTAACCGGGCAACTCCACAGCCGCGAGTACTGGTTCGTGACCGGTCGCAGTCACGGTCGAACCCATTCGACGGATCCGACAGCGACGCAGAGGAGCGCCGCGCCGGTCCCGAGAACGGCGGCCCCGGCCGAGGGAGCGGCGGCCCCGGCCGAGGGAGCGGCGGATCCCACCAGGCGGTTGATCGTGTGACGGTCACCGCGGGCGAACATCAGGCGGCTGTGACAGCGTTGAGGATGGTCGTCGCGGATCCCGCGACGATTGTTCCGATGAGCGAGCCGAGGAGCATGGTCACGCCTCCCGTCTGGCCCTGGCTCCACTTCTCCCATGCGAACTTGCCGCCGGAGACGACCAAGGCCGCGACACAGGCCAGCATGATGATCCATAGGAGCCAGTTCACGAGTCGCAGAAGGCCGTCCGCTCCAGGAGGGAGTGTCGGCTGGATATTGAAGTCGACCGCGAGGATCGCGGTGTCGTGGATGGTGTGGAGCATGGCTGTCCTTTCGGTGAGGTGAGTTCAGTGCCCGGAGCGCAGATGGGGCAGTGAACGCTGGATTGCTGTGACGATGCCGACGCCGGCATCGATCACATCCTTGGGAACCGCTGCACGGGCTCCCTTGGTCTGTTCGGGCACACCGTCGAGGGGGTGCCACCGTGGGAGCGACGACAGTCCAGCCGCAGGCAGAAACCTGTGCCAACCGATCCGCCAATGTGCCGGCGCTGCCGTTTTCACGACGTCGCGGTACTGGCGCACGCTTTTGTCGAGAGTCGGCGAACTTGCGACGGTAACCAGCCCGAGAAGTTCACAATCGAGGTTCTTCTCGCGGTATTCCATGAGCATCGCGTGCGCCTTCTTCAGCCCGTCGTCGGTCTCGCGGGCAACCATCACCGCGTACGGCGACTCGTTCTCGACATCGTTGCCACACGGCCATTGCCGGTCGCTATCCCCCGCGAAACTGAGGTAGTGAGCCAGGGTGGAGACCCCAGCGCCACCGTGAGGAGCAACGAGCCAGACAGCCGGTCCCGGCCGGTCGACTGGAATCGGGGCGGAGTGGATATTCGCTGCGGTCATGCCAGTTCTCCGGTCTTGCCGTCGCTGCGGGTATCGGCTTGGGGTGAGAGAGTGCCGAGAACATCGAGGGCGTCGGTCCAGGCGTCGATCGTGGCGGTGGACAACCGGCGGTGGTCGATGACTCCCGGGCGGGCCAAGACGGGATCGAACGGAACCTCGACGAAACCGGCGATCTGCGGTGCGAGTGCCGCCCGGATCGGGGCCAGTTCGAGCGGGGAGGTGGGCATCTGATGGGAGACCACCACGATCGTCTCTCCCAGGGTGTCCGGGCCAAATGTGGACTTGAGCCAGTTCATTGCCTCTCTCATCCGGCTGAGCGGCTCTGATCGCGCGGGGGCCACGACGACGAGGGCGGCCCCGGACTGGATCAGTGGGGCCAGGCGGGGTGATCGAAGGGCGGTGCCGACGTCGTGGACGCGGGCACTCGCACGGCCTTCGAGCAGCAAATCGACCATCATCGGATCGGCACTGTGGCCGTGGTGAGAGCTGCCGACGACGACCATTCCCGAGGTGGTCTCCGCCATCCGGGAACTGAGACTGTCGATGGACCGGGCGGGATCGACGGCGCGGAACCGGGTGCGGGAGAGCAGGTTGCCTCCGTCGCTGGTCGAGTCGACTGCAGTGACATCCTTGCCGGTGCCCAGGCGCAGAGCCGTGGCCAGGCCGAATGTCGTCGTGGTGGTGGATGCGCCACCAGAGCCGGCGACGACCATTGCCGATATTTTCTCCGGTTCAGCGACTTTCGGGGTGCGGCGGATGGGAACGACGTTGCTCATCGGATCTCCTCGAGGGTGGCAATTTTCAGTCCTGAACCTGAATCAGCGACCGTGATGCGTTGCCTGTCGGCGCCCTCGGAACCGGCTTCGGTACGCAGCCGCAACTGGACATCGAAGACATTCGGGTTGGGGGTCGGCGCGATGGTCAGGCAGTGTTCGGTGCCGAGCGCTGCGGCCGCGTCGATCGACGCCTGGATCGGGCCGACCGGATTCGGGTTGACGTACATCGAGGTGACCTTCGCTGCATCACGCTCGACGTAGTACGCGTAGTCGAATGCCTGGATCAGACCAGGGCCGGTAGTCCGGTCACCAGGTCCGCGGCCGATGACCTGCCCGTTCTTCGTCGAGTCTTCGCACCAGGACTGTTCACCCGCGGCGCTGTTCTCGGCGGATTGTGTCGAGGACGGCAGCGGGGGAACGGCGACATCGCCGCTGTTGTCCGAGGATGCGAGCACGACGACGGTGCCGGCGACTACCGCCAACACGGCCGCGGCTGCACCGCCGACCAGCCAAGGGTTCTTCTTGCTGTCGGCGGTTTCGTGGGCAGGCCCACCCGTCGGCGTCTTCGGCTCGGCCGCAATCACCTTGGCGGGGACGTCGGCGGCCTGCGCGGCCGCTCGGGCGGGACGGCGAGGAAGGCGGGCGGACACTCCACGCCGCGCCTGTACTTCCGCGACGAGCGGCCCCCGAGGGATATGGGCACGAACCCAATCCGGGGCGTCCGCATACGGATCGGACTCGAGCTCGGCCGCATTCTCGGCGTCGGCGTACTCGAACTGAGGCTCTGCTTCTCCGACCGGCTGGTAGTTGTCGTCCGACGACCGCTCTGTCGCCGTGTTCGCGACGTCGACCGGGAGAACCACAGGGAATTCGTCGGTCGGGTCCTCGTTGTAGGTGGCGACGTTCGACGGATCGTGCGGGGTTGCGGGTGCGACCGGCACGACGGGCAGCACGACGTCGTCATAGAGCGCGTCAGTGGGGAGTTCGGTGTCGTAGTTTTCCTGCGGCACAGGGAAAGCCACGTCACCGCTCATGTCGATGATGTCGTTCCCGTAGTGCTCTGTCACGTCCGGGAACAGCTGGTCCGTGCGATTGTCCGTCGCCATTTTTCCTCCGAAGTTGATCGGCGAGGGCAGGACGGTGTCCTGCCC
>NZ_JBAQEO010000921.1:0-1797 GCF_049286785.1 Rhodococcus sp. (in: high G+C Gram-positive bacteria)
CGAATCTCGACGTCGCCCTCGACTGGGCCGCGCGCTGTCCCGGCGCCCGCGGTGGCGGCTCGGTCGTGGTCCGGCCGGTTGCCGACTTCGGGGTCTGACAGCGATGAAGGAGCGGGCCGCCGGTGCCGAGGCATCCGTCGAGGCGGTGTTCCGTGAGGAACGCGGCCGGTTGCTTGCCTCCCTCGTGCGCCGCTTCGGAGACCTCGACCTGGCCGAGGAGGTGGCGTCCGAAGCGATCGAGGTAGCCCTGCTGCGCTGGCCGGTCGAGGGTGTTCCGGCCAAGCCCGGGGCCTGGCTGCTGACCACGGCGCGGCGCCGGGCCGTCGACCGGCTGCGGCGGGACAAGGCCTACGCCGCCACGCTTGCCGTACTTCAGGTGGAGGCCGACCGGGCCGATCCCGCCCCGACCGCGGATGCGGACAGCGATCTCCCCGACGAGCGGCTTCAGTTGTTCTTCACGTGCGCGCACCCGGCTCTTCCCGCCGAGGACCGTGGGGCGCTGACTTTGCGCTGCCTGGCCGGTCTGACAACACAGGAGGTTGCGCGGGCCTTTCTCGTCCCGACCGCGACGATGGCACAGCGGATCGTGCGGGCGAAGAAGAGGATCCGCGAAGCCCGCATCCCGTTCCGGGTGCCGGGGGCCGACGAGCTACCGGACCGCTTGCCGGGGGTGCTCCAGGTTCTCTATTCGATCTTCACCGAGGGCTACGCGGCCAGTTCGGGCCCGGACCTGCAGCGGCTCGACCTCGCCGAGGAAGCCATCCGGCTGGCCCGGATACTGCGCAGGTTGCTGCCCACCGAGCGGGAGGTCGTGGGCCTGCTCGGCCTGATGCTGTTGATCCACGCGCGCCGTGACGCCCGGACCGGTCCCGATGGCGAGATCGTCTTGCTCGACGACCAGGATCGCAGCCGCTGGGACCGCAACCTGATCGACGAGGGACGCGGGCTGGTGCTCGACGCACTGACGGGTGGCCCGCCCGGCCAGTACGGTGTGCAGGCTGCGATCGCTGTCCTGCACGACGAGGCCGCGGATGTCGCGACCACCGATTGGCCGCAGGTAGTGGCCCTGTACGACGTGCTGCTCGCTCTGACGCCGTCCCCTGTGGTTGCACTGAACCGGGCTGCTGCCGTGGCCATGCGCGACGGACCGGACGCGGGTCTGGCGCTGCTCGACGAACTCGCCGACGAGCCGAAGCTCCGCGGCTACCACCCCTACCCCGCTGCCCGAGCCGAGCTGTTGAGCCGGCTCGACCGATTCCCTGAGGCCGTTGCCGCCTACCGGCAAGCACTCGACCTGGTCGGCACCGAACCCGAACGCGCACACCTGGAGTGCAGGCTGGATGAGGTGCTCAGGCGAAGTCGTCGGGAAGGATGAGGTGCATCAGAGCCCGCGCAGCCGATCAATCTCGCGGCGTTCACGCTTGGTGGGACGCCCGGCTCCCCGGTCGCGCTGAGGGAGGGTCGCGAGGAGTTCACGAGGTGGTGGGGGCGGTGTGTGATCGGTGAAGCATTCGGCGGCGACGGGTGCCCCCACGCGTTTGGTGATGGGCCGGATCACCACCACGATTCGTTCGACGCCGGCGGCGCGGATGCGCACTTCGTCGCCCACCCGGACAGGTTGGGCCGCTTTCGCAGTACTGCCGTTGACCCGGACGTGGCCCGATCGGCAAGCGGAGGCGGCTGCGGACCGGGTCTTGAAAAGGCGGACGGCCCAGGTCCAGCTGTCCACCCGGGTGCTCGCGGGGTCGGGACTGGAAATCGGCATTCCATCAGGATACGGCTGGCGGAGAATCGGGC
>NZ_JBAQEO010000922.1:0-1812 GCF_049286785.1 Rhodococcus sp. (in: high G+C Gram-positive bacteria)
GGAATGCTGCCGGGTGAGGCGTTGTCGCCACAGGTGACCGGATATGTCACCTGCCCGTTCAGGGTTCCTGGATCGACCCCTTCTTCCTTGAACGCAGCGTCGATGAACGGTTGCAGGAACTGTCCGGGAAGCAGGTTCATCACATATACCTTGAAGAAGGGACCGGATGCGACGGACTCACCGAGACCACCTGCGTAGTGAGAGAGAGGCAAGAGCGTGTCTTGGATGTCCTGTTTATGCTCCCGCAGAATTGCGGTCGTCCGATTGAGATCGTCCAGCACCGGGCGCAATTGGGCTTCGTTGTCATCGATGAGACCCACAACCTGGGCGGAGACAGCGGCAAGGTGCCCGAGGAGAACATCGATGGCTTCGCTACGTTGTTCGACTGCCCTGAAGAGCACGTTGCTGTCGAGCAGCAGGCTGTTGATCTGGTTGCTCCGTTCGCTCAACACCGAGGTCAGCGATTCTGCATTGTGCAACAGGTCCAGCACCATCTGGTCGCGGGTACTGACTGTGTCGGACAACCGCGAAACACCGTCGAGCGCAGCGCTCAGATTCGGCTCCAACTGATCCAACGACGAACTCATCGTGTTCAGAGCCTCCGACATCTGATTGGTATCCAACCCGCTGATGGTGGTCGTGAGGTCACCCAGCGCATCGGTCAACAAGTACGGCGTCTCGGTCTGCTCGATCGGGATGACCTGATCGGGACGGAGTTTCTCCTCCCCCCGCGGTGTCACCATGAGGAACTTGTTTCCCAGTACGGTCCGGGTCTTGATGGCAAGTTCGGTCCTACTTCCCAGCGGCGTGCCGCTGGCAGTGAACTCGATACGAACCTTGTCGCCCTCCAGGGCGACGTCGGCTACCTCTCCCACTCGGACCCCGGCAATCATCACCTTGTCGCCGGGCCGCAACCCGCCCGTATCGCCGAAATAGCCGGCGTACGAGGTCGTATTACTTAGGTACGGCAATCTTTCGATGTTGAGCGCAGCAAGCACCACACCGACCGTGAGCACGATGCCGATCAATCCCACGCGTTTCGTGGTAGACCTACGCGGAGCGGTCATGGCGGCGTACACCTTCCTGCTCGTTGGCCGATGATCGGAACGAACACCGGATTTCCGTCTGGCCCATTGACTTTCAGCTGAACATCACACAGGTAGAAGGTGAAGAAGTCTCCGTACAGGCCCAGGCGCGCCAGACGCCGATACGACTCCGGCAGAATCGCCAACATACGGTCGACATAATCCTGGTCTTGTGCAACGTTCTTCGCGACCCGCCCCGTCTGCGCGATGTCGTTCGCGATATCCGGACGTGAATACGTGAGCAGATCGGCCACCGACGCCGAGGCAGCGTCGATATGAACCAGTGCATCGCCGATAGGATCGGAATTCTGCGAGAGACCGGTAATCAACTGCTGCAAGTGGTCGATAGCCTGGTCGAAGTTTTCCTTCCGATCGTCGACCGTGCTCAGAACCGTGTTCAGATTCTCGATCACCGAACCGATCAGTTGATCACGATCAGCCAGCGTCGACGTCAGTTGCGCTGTCTGTTGCAAGAAGTTCGAGATTGTTCCGCCTTGGCCCTGAAAGACCGTGACCAACGAGCTCGACAACCTGTTCACCTGGTCGGGATCCAACGCCTTGAAAAGCGGACGAAAACCGTTGATCAAAGCATCCAGATCCAGTGCGGGAGAGGTGCGTTCGGCGGGAATGGTGGAGCCGACCGGTAACGGAGCGTTCGAACCCGCGCCGGGGAGAAGCTCCAAGTAATGATCACCGATGAGGTTCTCGTACCGGACGGCAGCCCTCG
>NZ_JBAQEO010000923.1:0-5692 GCF_049286785.1 Rhodococcus sp. (in: high G+C Gram-positive bacteria)
GTGCCGCCCTACTTCGTTAGTGTCTGTGTCAGCAATCAACGATTCACGAAGAAGGCAGGTACCGTGACTTCCAATCACCTGGAGACTTTGCAGAGTCCCGCCATGACTTCAGCCACCGCTGGGTTGAACCTCAGCGATTCGGTATACGAGCGCCTGCTGCGCGAGCGCATCATCTTCCTCGGTACCCAGGTCGACGACGACATCGCGAACAAGCTGTGTGCACAGATCCTGCTTCTGTCGGCGGAGGATCCCGGCCGGGACATCTCGCTGTACATCAACTCGCCCGGCGGTTCGGTGAGTGCCGGGATGGCGATCTTCGACACGATGCAGTTCGCCGAATGCGACGTCGCCACCTTCGGAATGGGCCTGGCCGCCTCGATGGGCCAATTCCTGCTGTCCGCCGGTACGAAGGGCAAGCGTTACGCCCTCCCGCATGCGCGCATCATGATGCACCAGCCGTCGGCGGGTATCGGTGGTACGGCCAGCGACATCGCGATCATGGCCGAGCAGTTCGCGCACACCAAGCGTGAGATGGCCGAATTGATCGCCGAGCACACCGGTCAGACGGTGGAGCAGATCACGGCGGATTCGGATCGCGACCGCTGGTTCACAGCAAGCGAGGCTCTCGAATACGGCTTCGTCGACCACGTCGTCTCCCGCGCACGCCAGGCGGGTGGAACCGGGCACTAGTCCCGGAATCACCTGTCGCGCGTCCCACAATCCATTGGAGAACTGATGACAAACCTGTTCGATCCTCGCAGCCTGGGGGGCCAGGCACCGGCCGCCCCGCAGTCTCGTTACATCCTGCCGTCGTTCATCGAGCACTCGAGCTACGGCGTCAAGGAGTCCAACCCGTACAACAAGCTGTTCGAGGAGCGCATCATCTTCCTCGGCGTGCAGGTGGACGATGCGTCGGCCAACGACGTCATGGCTCAGTTGCTCGTTCTCGAGTCGCTGGACCCCGATCGTGACATCACCATGTACATCAACTCCCCGGGTGGGTCTTTCACCTCGTTGATGGCGATCTACGACACCATGCAGTACGTCCGCGCCGACATCACCACGGTGTGCCTGGGCCAGGCGGCCTCAGCGGCAGCGGTGCTGCTGGCAGCGGGTTCGCCGGGTAAGCGTCTCGCTCTGCCCAACGCGCGCGTCCTGATCCACCAGCCGTCCTCCGGCGGTATCCAGGGCCAGGTTTCCGACCTCGAGATCCAGGCTGCCGAGATCGAGCGCATGCGGCGCCTCATGGAGACCACCTTGTCGAAGCACACCGGTAAGGCACCCGACGTGATCCGCAAGGACACCGATCGCGACAAGATCCTGACGGCCGAGGAAGCCAAGGAGTACGGGATCATCGACGACGTGCTCGAGTACCGCAAACTCAGCGCGCTGAAGTGATTTCCGCCGCCCCGGCTCGAGCGACACGCCAATAGTGCGTGGTTGCCGCGAGCCGGGTGCGGGATCGGGGAGGCTGGCGTTTCCCGAAGTTCGGTAGGCGAATCACTCACAACCAGTCGACCTCGCTCGCGATCTGCGGGTACGGTCACATAACGGGCTTTCGTTTTCGGTCGGTATGCGCGGGTCAGCCGCGGAATCCGAATTCGACGGTTGCACGCAGACGAAGGAAGTAGGGACCTGACGAGATGGCACGCATCGGTGATGGCGGGGATCTGCTCAAGTGCTCTTTCTGCGGTAAGAGCCAGAAGCAGGTCAAGAAGCTCATTGCAGGGCCTGGGGTGTACATCTGCGACGAATGCATCGACCTGTGCAACGAGATCATCGAAGAGGAACTGGCCGAGTCCAGTGAGGTGAAGCTCGACGAGTTGCCCAAGCCTGCCGAGATCCGCGACTTCCTCGAGAACTACGTGATCGGCCAGGACGCCGCGAAGCGGACCCTCGCGGTCGCCGTATACAACCACTACAAACGTATCCAGGCCGGCGACAAAACCCGTGACGCGCGTGGTGAGACGGTGGAGCTGGCAAAGTCGAACATCCTGATGCTCGGGCCCACCGGCTGCGGCAAGACTTACCTGGCCCAGACGTTGGCGAAGATGCTCAACGTTCCTTTCGCTATCGCGGATGCGACGGCGCTGACCGAGGCCGGCTATGTGGGTGAGGACGTCGAGAACATCCTCCTCAAGCTCATTCAGGCAGCCGACTACGACGTGAAACGCGCCGAGACCGGCATCATCTACATCGACGAGGTCGACAAGATCGCCCGCAAGAGCGAGAACCCGTCGATCACCCGGGACGTGTCGGGCGAGGGTGTGCAGCAGGCACTGTTGAAGATCCTCGAAGGCACGCAGGCGAGCGTGCCCCCGCAGGGCGGGCGTAAGCATCCGCACCAGGAGTTCATCCAGATCGACACCACGAATGTGTTGTTCATCGTCGCCGGTGCTTTCGCGGGCCTCGAGCGCATCGTGTCGGATCGCGTGGGTAAGCGTGGGATCGGGTTCGGCGCGGAGGTGCGGTCGAAGGCCGAAATCGACACGCAGGACCACTTCGCGGATGTCATGCCTGAGGACCTGATCAAGTTCGGTCTGATCCCCGAGTTCATCGGTCGACTGCCCGTCGTGGCCTCGGTGACCAATCTCGACAAGGAATCTCTCGTCCAGATCCTGTCGGAGCCCAAGAACGCACTGGTCAAGCAGTACAGCCGGTTGTTCGACATGGATGGCGTGGATCTCGAGTTCACAGACGACGCGCTCGAAGCCATCGCGGATCAGGCGATCCTGCGGGGCACCGGTGCTCGTGGCCTGCGCGCCATCATGGAAGAAGTCCTTCTTCCGGTCATGTACGACATCCCCAGCCGTGACGATGTCGAGAAGGTTGTCGTCACCGCGGAAACGGTCAACGACAACGTGCTGCCCACCATCGTGCCGCGCAAGCCGGAGCGCGGGGAGCGTCGCGACAAGTCCGCGTAGGTCGGGTGGGGCGGTATCCCTTGCCCGAACAGACTCCTCAGCTCGCCCAAATGCACAACTGGAGGTATCTCGCGCGATGACCGCGCCTGGCCCGATCTTCGTTCTCAACGGCCCGAACCTGAACCTGTTGGGGCAACGCCAGCCGGAAGTGTACGGCCGGGAGACCCTGGACGACGTCATCGAACTCTGCCGTGCGGCTGCGGCGCGGGGGGGCTGTGAGATCGTGGCCAGGCAGTCCAATCATGAGGGTGAACTCATCGACTGGGTTCACGAGGCCAGGACGACGGCGTCGGGCGTGGTGATCAATCCCGGTGGATACACCCACACATCCGTGGCACTGCGTGACGCGCTGGTGACGCTCGAGGTTCCACTCGTCGAGGTGCACATCAGCAACGTGCACGCCCGCGAGGAGTTCCGCCGCCACTCGTATGTCTCGGGGATCGCCACCGGCGTGATCGCCGGCCTCGGCATCAGCGGGTACGGGCTGGCAATCGACTTCATCTGCGGCAAGCGCTGACACGACAGGGATCCACCTGCCGCGCAGGGGATCCCGGGATGCCGGTTGCCGGCCGCCGAATCATGTTGTCGGGACGAGGGCCGGTGATCACCGGCGTCGATCCGGTTGCTCGGGCGGCTCTTTCGGCCAACCGGCCATGCCATAGCGCTTCTGCCCCTGCGTTCACGACAGCCGGACGCAGACCGGTCACTGACGACGGATCCGAGTGGGCCTGTTTATCCAGGCGTAGCGCGTGCCGGTAGGTACCATGGCTATGGTGCCGCGTAGTCCGCCCTGCGGTTCGGCGGCTTGTTGTGCGCTGCCGGCTGAGTCCCCCCGGGACCCCGGCGCGGTCCGAATCCGACTCGGGAGTACTCGATGATCACTCGCACCAGGTTGTTCTCGAGCCACCTGTCGCGCTCGGCCAGATCCGGGCCGCCGCCAGACCCGCCGCCGCCACCGGTGCCGTCGCCGAGTCCGTGGCGACGGCTGGTGACGCCCATCAGCATGTTGCTTCTCGTGGCAACGGTGTTCCTGTTCAGCACCCTGTGGGGTTCGGTGGCGCAGGACTCGCTGTCTTACACCGACTTTCTGAACAAGATCGACTCGGGCGAGGTCAAGACCGTGACGATCGACAGCGAGGGCACGGTCAGTGGGTCGTTCACCGACGACAAGCCTTTCACCACCCAGATACCTACCGCCCTGGATGTGTCCGGGCTCGATCAGAAGCTGCAGGACAAGCAGGTACAGATCAGCGCCGAGCGGGCCACGAACAGCTTCTGGGGTTCACTTCTGATCAGCCTGCTTCCGCTCGCGTTGCTCGTGGGCTTGTTCCTCTGGGTGGGCCGCAGTGCCCGGCGTGCATTCGGCAGCGGCGGCGGGGGACTCGGAGGTGCGGGCGCGTTCGGCCGTTCGAAGGCGAGGGTGATCGAGGCCAAGCGCCCCACTACCCGCTTTGCCGACGTGGCCGGATACGAGGGCGTCAAACAGGAAGTCAGCGAGATCGTCGACTTCCTGCGCGACCCGGGCAAGTACGCGGCGGCAGGGGCGAAGGGCCCGCGCGGGGTCATCATGATCGGACCGCCCGGCACCGGCAAGACCCTGATGGCCCGTGCGGTGGCGGGGGAGGCCAGCGTGCGCTTCCTCTCGGTGACCGGCTCCGAATTCGTCGAGATGTTCGTCGGGGTGGGGGCGTCCCGGGTGCGTGACCTGTTCGAGCAGGCACGCAAGAGCCCGCCGTCGATCATTTTCATCGACGAGATCGACGCCATCGGCAGCAGGCGGGGTAGCGGTAGCGGGTACGGCGGCAACGAAGAACGCGAGCAGACCCTCAACCAGCTGCTGGCCGAGATGGACGGATTCGACCAGAGCGCGGGAATCGTGGTTCTCGCCGCCACCAACAGGCCGGAGTCGCTCGATCCGGCACTTCTTCGTCCGGGACGCTTCGACCGGCGAGTGACGATCCCTCTGCCGAATCAGGTGGAGCGAGCGGCGATTCTCGAGGTTCACGTGAAAGGCAAGCACATCGATCCGGACGTCGACCTCGGTGTTCTCGCCCGTGGCACCCCGGGGTTCTCCGGTGCGGATCTCGCCAACGTTGTCAACGAGGCGGCCATCAATGCGGTACGCGCGGACCGGACCATCATCTGCGCCGAAGATCTCTCGGCCGCACGGGATCGCGTTCTCCTGGGTCGCCGTGACACGACCAACGCCCTCCTGCCGGAGGAGCGCCACGCGGTTGCCGTGCACGAATCCGGACATGCCCTTCTCGCGGCGCTGTGTAAGCACGCCGACCCGGTCGCGAAAGTGACGATCCTCCCGGCCGGAATGGCGCTGGGCGCTACCGAACAACTTCCCGAGGTGGAGCGGCACCTCTACAGCGAGAGCTACCTCACCGACCTGCTCACCGTCCGGCTCGGAGGTCGGGCGGCGGAACTGGTGGTTCTCGGTGAGGGTTCCACCGGAGCGGCCGACGATCTCACCGGTGCAACCGGGATCGCTACTCGCATGGTGCGGGAATTCGGGCTCTCCCAAGCATTGGGGCCCGTCGGCTACGCCTCCGGCAGCACCGACTACCTTCGCACCGACACCCAGGGAACGGTATTCGACCGGCCCTACTCCGAGCAGACGCAGCACGTCGTGGACGAGGAGGTGGCGCGACTGCTCCGGGTGGCCGAAGATCGGGCCATCACTCTGCTGCGCAGGCATCGTGCGGCGCTGGACCATCTTGCCGAGCTGCTCGTGGAGAAGGAGACCGTGGACGGTTCCGTGG
>NZ_JBAQEO010000924.1:0-4510 GCF_049286785.1 Rhodococcus sp. (in: high G+C Gram-positive bacteria)
CCTATCGGCTGGGCTTCGGTGCGTGGTACCAAGGAAGGAGTGAGGATTCGGGCCTCGGTAACACGGAGGGCGGAAACTCCGAATGAGTAGGAACGGCAGCAAAAACTGTCCACGAATTCGGAGGCCGCAAACCCTTACCGAGCGCAAGTGTGTGCTGTGGTGCCCACGCTCGGAACGATCGGGAGCTGGGGATATATAGGTGTCATCGCTGGAAGATCCAGATGTCGGTCACACACGCGCCGAGATATCGCCCGGACGTGCACGACGATCCGAACCCTTTCCGCTGTCTGCCGCTCAACGCGGCATCTGGTTTGCCCAGCACCTCCTGGATGAGGTGCCGATAGTCATCGCCCAGTACGTCGACGTCAATTTCGTCCTCGACGTCGACCTGGTCGCCGAGATCGGACCCATCGCTCTTCGAGAAATCGGCACTGGGCTGCTCCGGATCGTCGAACGGGACGGCGAGCCGTTCCAGATGATCGACGAGTCGCTGGACTTCGAGATGATCCATGTCGATTTCCGGTCCGAGGCGGATCCACAGGCGGCGGCCCAGGCGTGGATGCGTGCCGAATGCAGCAGACCGATCGACATCCTGAACGATCGTCTGATCTGCACGGCGATGTTGAGACTCGCGGAGGACCACTACTACTGGTATTCGCGGATCCACCACATCGCGCTCGACGGCTTCGGCGCCATGACCTTCATGAACCGGGCTGCTGAGCTGTACACGGCGGCGTCGGAGGGCCGGGGCCCGGCACAGTTCCAGGCTGGTGACCTGCGGGAGATCGTCGAAGACGAGGCGCGCTACCGCACTTCCACCCGGTTCGAGAAGGATCGTGGGCACTGGGCCGAACGCAGCCGGAACTTCCCGTCGCCGATCAGCCTCGCCGGTCGTGCCGGGGACGTGGCCCCCCACGCACTGGTCGTCAGCGCACCGCTGCCCGCCGCCACGGACGCCGCGTTGCAGCGAATGCTGGCGCGGCACGAGGACGTCACGTTCGCCACTGCTGCGGTGGCCGCGATCGCCGCGTTCCTGTCCCGCGTGACCGGCGAGGACGACATCGTGCTGAGTCTGCCGGTCTCGGCCCGCACCACCGCGAAGCTGCGCCGCTCGGGCGGCATGGTCTCCAACGTGGTCCCCGTCCGCGTCTCGGTGCAGTCCGAGACATCGCTGGCCGACCTGATGAAGAGCGTGCAGCTGGAGCTGACCGGCGCGCTACGCCACCAGCGGTATCGCCACGAGGACATTCGACGGGACGCAGACCTCGGAGGCGGGCACCGCGGCTTCTTCGGTCCGTCGGTCAACATCATGATGTTCCACGACGAGATTCGACTGGGTTCGTCGGTCGGCAGGCTCAACGTACTGACCACCGGCCCGGTCGAGGACCTCTCCGTCAACATCTACCCCGGCATCGCCGGGCAAGCGGCGCATATCGACTTCGAAGCCAACCCCAACCTCTACACCGAGGAGCAGCTGCGCGATCATCACACGCGCTTCCTCGAGTTCTTCGCCGCCGTCGCCGAGTCGGCCGTCACCGACCGCGTTGCTGAGCTCGATGTACTGCGCGCCGACGAACGTGCGCACCTCGTGCCCTGCCACGGCCCGCAGACCGAACCGGCACGGCTGCTCCCCGATCTGCTGGCCGACGGTGTCGCTGCCGCTCCGGACGGGATCGCGATCGAGGCGTCGGACACGCAGATCACCTATCGGGAACTCGACGACCGATCCAATCGCCTGGCCCGCTTGCTCATCGAGTCGGGGGCCGGACCGGAGACCTTTGTGGCGCTGAGTCTGCACCGATCGGCAGAGTCGCTCGTCGCGTTCTGGGCAGTCGTGAAGACTGGGGCCGCCTTCGTGCCGATCGACCCGGAGCTTCCGGCAGAGCGGATCGAGCACATGCTCACCGATTCGGGTGCATTGGTGGGGGTCACCCTCGGCGAGTTGCGCGCCTCGCTGCCGGACCGGACCCGTTGGATCGTGCTCGACGACGACGACGACGCGGTGCGCGGGCGCCTGGACCGTCTGCCCGATGCGGCGATCACAGATGCGGATCGCCGCGCACCGCTGTCTGTCTCCCACCCTGCATACATGATCTACACCTCGGGCTCGACGGGTCTCCCCAAGGGGGTCGTCGTGACCCACAGCGGGCTGGCGAACTTCGCGTCCCGGGCCCGGCCGGAACTCGGCATCGGCCGGGACTCGCGGGTGCTGCGGTTCTCGTCGGCCAGTTTCGACGCGTCCATCTACGAGATGATTCAGGCGTTCAGTGCGGGAGCCACCATGGTCGTCGCACCGAAGGAGGTGTACGGCGGCACCGAGTTGGTCGACCTGCTTCGGGATCGACGAGTGACTCATATCGTTTCGGCACCCACCGTGATGAATACCGTCGACCCACGAGGGCTCCGGCAGCTCGAGGCCGTGGTGGTCGGCGGGGACGTCTGCACCCCGGACCTCGTCGCACGGTTCGGCGACGTGTGCCGCTTCACCAACAGTTACGGGCCGACCGAGACCACGATCATCGCCACCACCAGCGCGCCGCTGACTCCGGGTGTGCCGATTACCATCGGCAGGCCGATCCAGGGTGCGAGCGTCGTGGTGCTCGACCGCAAGCTACGAGCTGTGCCGGTCGGGGTGGTGGGTGAGCTGTACCTTGCGGGCCCCGGACTTGCCCGCGGCTACCACAATCAGCACCCACTGACTGCAGATCGGTTCGTGGCCAATCCCTTCGGTGAGCCGGGGTCGCGGCTCTACCGGACCGGTGACGATGTGCGTTGGGTGCGCTCGCCGCGGGAGGTAGAGGGGGCAGGGTGCTACACGCTCGAATTCGTCGGCCGGTCCGATTCCCAGGTCAAGATCCGCGGCTTCCGCATCGAGCTCGGGGAGATCGATGCGGCCCTGCTTGCCCAGGACGGTGTCAACTTCGCGGTCACAGTTGTTCATCACACCGCAGGCAACACTTCAGCTCTCGTCTCGTACGTGCGCCTCGACAACGGCCGAGAGTTCGACCCGACCGCGATCGCGGACGGTGTCGCGGCGATCGTGCCGTTGCACATGGTGCCCTCGGTGGTGATGCAACTCGATCACGTACCGGTGACTCCCGCCGGCAAACTGGACCGCAGCGCATTGCCCGAACCACGATTCGGTTCCGCTGAGCATGTGTTCCGCGCCCCCTCGACACCAGCGGAGGAACTGCTCGCCGGCGTCGTCGCCGAGGCTCTCGGACTCGAACAGGTCAGCGTGGACGACTCCCTGTTCGCGCTCGGCGGCGACAGCATCGCCGCGATGCAGATCGCCGCCCGCGCCAAGGTTCTCGGACTCGGCTTCAGTGCGCGGGCGGTGTTCGAGCAGAAGACGATCGCCGGAATCGCCCGGGTCGCGGTGCCGACGGAGGCGGAGTCACCGGTCGTGCTCGAGGAGCTGGACGGTGGCGGCGTCGGTCGAATTCCGTTGACGCCCATCATTCATTCGATGCTCGCTCGCGGGCCTTTCGGTGACTTCTTCCAGGCGTTGCTGCTGACGCTTCCGATCGATGCCGACTCGGATCGGCTGAGAGCGACGTTGGCAGCCGTGCTCGATCGCCATGATGCGTTGCGCGCGAGGTTCTTCCACGACGGCGACACCTGGGTGTTCGAGACGGCGGCCGCTGGAACCGTTGCGGCAGACGACCTGATCTCCCGTGTCTCGACGGACGCGACACCCGGCAGCCGTGCGTTCAACGACATGGTGAGTGCCGAATGCGCGGCAGCAGGCAGGCGGCTGGACCCGGAACGCGGGATCATGCTGCAGCTGGTGTGGTTTGCTTCCGAATCCTCGGCGGAACCCGGCCGACTGCTGGTCGTCATCCATCATCTCGTTGTGGACGGCTTCTCCTGGCGTGTGCTGTTGCCGGACCTCGTCATTGCATGGACGCAACTGGGGGCGGGGCAGACCCCGGTATTGCCGGCAGTGGGAACCTCGTTCCGCCGGTGGGCCCACGGAGTGCGGGAGGCCGCGGACCGCGGCGCGCACTCTGCCGAACTGGGTTACTGGCGGCAGGTTCTCGGCGGCCCCGCCCCGGTGGTCGGTGCACGTCCGATCGATCCCGCCGTCGACACGATGAGCACGGTCTGGCGGGTGCACATCGAGATGAGCCCCGCTGTCACCGAGGCGGTGCTCTCGCAGCTGCCGGGCAAATTCGGTTGTGGCATCAACGACGGACTTCTCTCGGCGCTGGCGCTGGCGATGGTGGAGTGGCCACTGTCCCGCAGCGTCGACGAGCGTTCCGTGCTCGTGAACCTGGAAGGTCACGGACGTGAGGAAGACGCAGTGGCCGGCGCCGATCTGGCGCGCACTGTGGGCTGGTTCACCAGTGCCTTCCCGGTGCGGCTCGAGGTGCCCGCCGGCGACCTCGCAGAGGCCTTCGAGGGCGGCCCCGCCGCGGGGAACCTGGTCAAGTCCGTCAAGGAACAACTCGTAGCGGTGCCCGCCCGAGGCGTCGGGTTCGGGGTGCTTCGGCACCTCGACGAGACC
>NZ_JBAQEO010000925.1:0-4637 GCF_049286785.1 Rhodococcus sp. (in: high G+C Gram-positive bacteria)
CCGGAGGCGATGACGATATCCACACCGTCTTCCTGGGCCTTGACGGCCTGGCGCGTGCTGCCGACTTTGTGCATGTGGATGAGGCCGCTCTCCGCGATCGCATCGCGCACTACACGCGGCGCACCCGCGGAGGTGGTGATCACTCGCAACCGTTTCCTGATCTCAGGATCGTTGACAGCATCGAGCACCGCGCCCACGTAGGCCGCGCTGAAGGGCAGTACCTCTCCGTTCTCGGCGGTTCCGACCGGAACATTGACGGAGAACGGGCGATCCGTCAGTTCACAGGCTTCTTCGATGTAACCCCGTAGTACCTTGGCGCCTTCGTCGGTGCCCAGGGTGAGCGCCGGAATACATACGCATCCGAGGCCGCCGGCATTGGAAACCGCTGCTGCGAGCGCGACGGACTTGTAGGGTCCCAAGCCTTCCTGCACCACGGGATAGACGACTCCGATCAGGTCGGCGAATCTACTCTTGAAATTCACCTTGCTCATGCGATCGCGTCCTGAGTGGAGTGCAATGTCGCGAGGGCCACGACCCCGTCCGCATCGCGGAGGCTGATTTCCCGAATCCGGTCACGCATCGCTCCGTGCATCTTGCTGCGTTTTGCAGTACGCGGAACTTCGTCGACGAGGACGTACAGGCGCGGGCGCTTCCAGCGTTCGAGCGTGCTGATCATGTGGGCGTCGAGCACAACTTTGGCTTCTTCCTCGGTGATCCCGGGCCTCATCTGCACAAACGCGGCGGGCACTTCGCCGAAGCGTTCGTGCGCAACTCCGATGCAGCCTGCGTCGATCACGTCAGGGTGCTCGAGTAGTGCGGCATCGACTTCGAGCAGCGAGAGCTTTTCACCACCGGGATTGATGATGTCGTCGATCCGACCGCGCACGTAGTACCAGCCGTCGGCGCTCCGGTACGCACGATCGCGGGTGTGGAGATACCCTTCGCTGTCGAAGGCATCGGCGGTACGTTCCGGATCACGGTAGTAACCCGGCGTGACGACATCTCCCTTGATGCACACCTCGCCCTCGACGTCGTTGCCGATCAAGGTCGCGCCCGATTCGGGGTCCTTGAGCACTACCTCGGAGAATCCGCGGATCGGGTGGCCCGATGACCCGACCGGGACTTCGGACTCTTCCCCGTAGTACAACGACGGGCCGAGGATGCAGACCGGCATAGCTTCGGTGCACCCGTACATGTTCCCGACCTGGGCGCCCTTGGAGAGCAGTGCGTCGCGTACATCGTCTGGGACCGGTTCGCCGGCAACATAAGTGCGCAAGCCGGTCAGGTCGAGTGAGTCCCATCGGGGGTGGCGCATGAGATCTCGCATCATGGTCGGGATGATCCAGTACATCCAGTTCGGGGAGCGGTTCTCGAAGATTTCGACGACTCTGTCGACGTCCCATCCGCCACTCCACAGGATGGTTCCGCCCGCCATGATCATTCGGATCGAATCGTGAATGCCACCGCTGTGGTACATCCCGACGAGCGATACATTTCGAGTCTCGCTCGTGATGCCGCCCAGGAAGACAGCTCCCCAGCCGGAGTTTGCGAGGGTGCCATGAGTGAAGACGACGCCCTTGGAAGTTCCGGAAGTCCCGGAAGTGAAGTTGATGGCGGCAATGTCCGTGGATGCTCGGTCCACGATTCGCAGCTCATCGGATGCGTCGGCAGTGAGAGCGGACAGCACCGGATATCCGTGGTCGCCGGGTTCGGTCACGATCACTGTCTCGATGCTCGGCTGCGCGGCGAGGAGGTCCGCGAGGTGCACGTACTCGATCGACACCACAGCAATGCGTGCCTGGCTGCGCGCGACATCGTCGATCAGCTTTTGATCGTTGGCCTTGTAGTTCAGGCCGCTGAACGCTCCGCCGAGTTTGATTGCGGCGTAGAACGTTGCGACGTGGGTGTGGTTGTCCGGCATTGCCGTGACGACCACGTCGTCAACGCCGATGCCGAAGCCGGCGAGGACATTGCCGATCCGATTGGACTCAGCGCGGAGCTCACGGTACATCACGCTCGTGCCGTCCGCGTCGACGACCGCCGTCTTGTCTGCGTACTCCCACGTGGAGCGTTCCAGCCACCAACCCAGGTTCATCATCGACTCCTTAAAACTGTTTCTCGATTTCGTACCCCGCCAACCCATTGTGGGATCCAGGGAACGCTAGTGACTAATAAATCACTAGCAGGGATGCATGACAACTCTTATTACTGCCAGGAGTATCCCTATTCGTATTTGTAAAGTCCGGAACTACCATCGGACGGAATTGTCCGCTCCCGGCGCGCCCCAGGCCGAGCCAGCGGACCCCTGGCCGGACCACCGAAGAAGGACCAGCAAGAACCGCAGGTGAACCAGGCCATGGACCCATCATGCACCCGCAACCGGACAGGTCGGTGTCCGACTTTGCGACACTTCCCCGCGCGTTCCTGGGGATAGAACGCACGAAGCTTTCCCCGCCGAAATCGACTCTTGATTTTTCGCCACACAGCGACCTACTCTGATTTTAGTAAACCTCGAATCACTAAATGGCAGCGTCGACGCTCAACGAGCGGTAGATGGACCCCCCGCGGTACTACAGCCAAATCACGCCTTCCTCGATCGGCCGCAGTCGACCTCTCACCGACAGACGGGCGCTGTAAGCACCGAAGGGCGCTTCCCCTCTTCTCAACAGACCCAAAATTTCACTGGAGGATCAAATGCCGGTTCGATCGACCCTTGCGTCAGGCCTTCTGAACCCGACGCTGCTTGCGGGCAAGCGCGCGGTAGTCACGGGAGCGGCACGTGGTATCGGTGCCGCGATTGCCCGGGAGCTCTCGGCTGGAGGCGCAGACCTTTCGCTGTTCGACCTGGCGGAATGCGGTGAGACAGCCGAGTCGATCCGGGACGCCGGTGGTGAAGTCACCTATGGGGTCCTCGATGTCACCGACCGCGCGTCCGTCGCCCGTGCGTTCGGAGACTTGGACCGCCTGGACATCCTGGTGACCTCTGCGGGGGTATATGGCGAGCCCGCCGAACTCGGAGAGATCGACGTCGACGAATTCGACCGAGTAATGGGGATCAACCTCAAGGGATCACTGTGGACAGTGGCCGCAGCGCTGCCCTTGTTGCGCAGACACGGCGGCAACATCGTGTGCGTCGGTTCCGCAGCCGGCAAAGTCGGTGGCGTCGCCTCCGGTCCACACTATGTGGCCAGCAAGGGCGCTCTGCACGCTACCGTCAAGTGGCTCGCACGAACCGAAGCCACCCACGGCATCGTCGCCAACGCCGTTGCTCCGGGGGCAATCGACACCGACATGATCGCGGGCAAGGGATACGACGGTAGCTACTGCCCACTCGGTCGAATCGGGACAGCACAGGATGTGGCCGGAATTGCCGCATTTCTCGCCTCCCCCGGCGCTGCCTACATGACCGGCGCAGTGGTGGACGTCAACGGCGGCTTCTTCATGGGATGACGCTCATCGTGCCGAAACACATTGCCACACAGCACTCCAGAACCATTTTTGCGCACCTGGTTCGGGTACGTGTGCACCGAAGCGACCCGAGAAGGAAGGGGTGAGACAGTGACCCAAGACGAAGATCTGATGGTGAAGTTCGCACTGAAGTGGCTTCCATACGGCGGCGGCGACGAACACATTCTCCCCGAGTTCGGGGTGACGCCCGACGAGTTCTACCGCCGTCTTTCGCTGCTGGTGAACACAGTACGGGCCACCCGAGTGGACCTCGGTTCGAGGCGACAGCTGGTCGAACTCTGCTCGCTCGAACTGGCCCGACCTGTCTTCCCACACGCTCGACGACGAAAACTCTCACGAACCGACCGGGGCGAGCAACCGGCAGGAGCTCCACAACGCCGCAGCATGTCCCCCTCGCGTCGATGACCACAGCACGCGCGACTCGACGTCAACCTGCCTCATCGCAGGAACCTCTCCACAACCCGACACTTTTACGATTGGACGAGTGAGAAAAATGATGCACGAACCAGTACTGGAAGTACTGATCATCGGCGCGGGATTCGGCGGTATCCGTATGCTGCACGAAGCCCGCCGACGCGGCCTGTCGGCACGTGTGCTGGAAGCGGGAAGCGACGTCGGCGGAGCCTGGCACTGGAACCGCTATCCAGGCGCACGCACCGACAGCGAAAGCTGGGTCTACTGCTTCGGCTTCGACAAAGATCTGCAGGACGACTGGGACTGGCCGGAACGGTACCCCAGCCAGCCGCAGGTCCAGGCCTACCTCAAGCATGTCGTCGATCGGTTCGACATGCACCGCGACATCGAACTGAATACTCGCGTCGAAGCGGCCGTCTTCGACGAGGACCACGATCTGTGGACGGTGACCAGCGAATCGGGCGAGCGCATCGTCTGCCGCACAGTCGTCAGCGCCACCGGACCGCTCTCCGCTCCACAAGAACCGCCCTACCCCGGGTTGGCCGACTTCCACGGTGATTGGTACCTGACCGCGCGATGGCCCCACGAGCAGGTGGACCTCGCCGGCAAGCGTGTCGCCGTAATCGGGACCGGCGCCAGCGGGATCCAGGTGACCCCCCTCGTGGCGACAGTGGCCGAGCGCCTCACCGTCCTCCAACGAACGGCGAATTATGCACTTCCGGCGCGGAACTACGTGCTGGACGACCTGCAGCGGC
>NZ_JBAQEO010000926.1:0-8216 GCF_049286785.1 Rhodococcus sp. (in: high G+C Gram-positive bacteria)
GGGCCGGCCTCGGTGACAGGTCGAGCGGGGCCTACACCCCTAACCGCATGTCAGATATGTGCCTTCTGCTTCTCGAAAGCTGCTTCCGTCACGATGCTGGGCAGCAGGAAATTGGTGAGCATCCGCCGGTTCTCGGGATCTCCCTCGGAACTGAAGTCCATCCGTCCGACCAGGATGAGCTGGACCAACGCGATCCACTCACAGATCTCCTCGTCGGTGAGACCGTCACGGATCTCGCCTCGTTCGCGCGCCTCGTCCAGCAGTGGCGCCCACATCTCCTGCGTCAGTCGCGCTGCAAGGCCCGTGCTACCGACGAGCGCCGTCGCGAGGTCCATGTGCTCGGGACTGACGATCAACCGGACGATCGAGTCCTGGCGGCCACGTTCGACGAGGAAAACCAGGCCGTCGACCACCTGCTCGGCGAACGTGTCGCGTTCGCGGAGGTACGCCCGCGCCTTGTCGAACAGCCGACGAGATCTTGCCTCGATCAACGCCGTGATGAGGGTGTCGCGGTCCCCGAAGTAGCGGTACACCGTCGGTCTGGACACGCCGGCTTCCTTGGCGATGTCGTCCATCGTCGTCTTCACAACGCCGTAGCGCTGGAACATCGATTCGGCGGCCTTCAGGATCTGTCCGCGCGCTATCTCCGCGTCGTCGCTGAGGACGCTCCCCCGCCGTCGCGCCATGTCTTCAGCTCCTGAAATTCTAGTCCCGCCAATGCGTTCCTTCGATGATACAAGAATTGTTACTTGTCAACGACATTGCGCCGGGTGGCGCCTTCGGCCATTGAGTAATGCTGGAAACCTACGAGAACAGATCCGGCAAGCCGTCCGGGACCCTGTTCGGGAACTCGGGATCACGCTTCCCGAGGAACGCGTCGACACCTTCTCGCGCATCGTCGGAAGTTCCTCTGAGTAGATTCCGATCGACTCGGCGCGGTGCGGTGCGCTCGTCTCCGACGCGATCCGTATGTCGGCCGGCAGCGTCATGGTGACACCGACACCCGCGGCCGGCCCGTTGATCGCGGCGATCATCGGCTCGAGGGAACGGTAGATCCTGAGCGTGACCTGCCCGCCGGTATCGGCCGGTGCGCCACCGGTCTCCGGATCGTCACCCAGCACGAAGGTGTCGCCACCGGTCCGCGAGATCGACTCCGGCACAGAACGCGCGTCCTGTACCGGTGAGGACAACCGCGCGCACCCCGTCGTCGGCATCGGTCTCGTCGAAGATCTCGATGAGCCGGTAGCACATCTCGTTGGTGAACGCGTTGAGCCGGTCGGGACGGTTCGATCGCACAACTGCGATCTCCCCGTGCCGCTCGAGCATCACTGCATTGTCGGTACCGGCCTCGGGCACGGTGGCTCCTACCTGCGGTCCCCGCAGTGGGCGGTTCAGCGGACCTTGTCGAATCGTTCGGACACATCCTGGTACTCGGATCGGATCGCCGTCTTCGACAGCTTGCCGCTGGGGAGCCGCGGCAGCGGCTCGTCCCGGATCACGACGTAGCGCGGAACCTTGTAGTCGGCCACCAGCCGGTCGCAGTGTTCGATGATCGTCGCTGCGTCGACGCCGTCGCGCACGGTGACGATCGCCGCGGGGGTTTCTCCGAAGCGCTCGTCGGCCGCCGCGATGACGGCGACTTCCTCGACCCCGGGGATCTCGGCGATGACCCGCTCGATCTCAACCGGCGAGATGTTGATGCCGCCGGTGATGATGAGGTCCTTGAGCCGGTCGACGAACTTGACGCGTCCTTCGTCGTCGAGGGTCCCGAGGTCGCCGCTGTGCAGCCAGCCGTTCCGCAACGCGGAAGCGGTGGACTCGGTGTCGTTCCAGTAGCCGGGGGTGACGCCGGGGCCGCGCAGCAGGATCTCGCCCTCTTCGCCCGGAGCCGCCTCGGTGCCGTCGGCGCGGACCACCGCCAGTTCGGTGAAGATCGAGCCGGACCCACACGTGTCGGGGTGGTCGAAGGCTTCCGCGACGAGGGTGGCGGTTGCGACACCGCCGGCCTCTGTCATGCCGTAGATCTGGCGCAGCGCGACACCCTTGTCGGCCCAGCGCTGCAGCAGTGCCGGAGCAACCGCAGCGCCGCCGACGATCGCGGTGCGCAGCGACGACAGGTCGGCGTCCGCGAACTCGGGGGAGCGCGAGATCGCCTCGAAGATCAAGGGCACACCGAAAATGGCCTGGACCTTGTGCTCACCGAGCAGGCGCGCCGCCCTGCCCGGGTCGAGTTCCTTCTCGACGACCAGCGTTCCGCCGAGAACGGTGGTCATGATCAGACCCCACACCAGCCCGGGGGTGAACACGAGCGGCAGTACGAGCAGCGAGGTGGAACCGGGCCGGAAACCTTCCTCGGTGAGGGTGGCCTCGAAGACGATGTTGAGCAGTGTCCGGTTGGTGCAGATCACGCCCTTCGACATGCCCGTGGAACCACTCGTGAAGAGCACGGCGGTCGGATCATCGGGTTCGACATCGACGCGGAAATCGTCGTGCTCGCCCTCGCGCAGCGGTGCGAGCTCGTCGCACGAGCGCGAGTCGAAGCCATCGCCCAGGTCGCGCGTCGCGTCGACCGTCTCCGCGAATTCGCTCGGCGTAACGACCAGGACGGCACCCGCGTCGTCTACAACCTTGCGGAGCTCCGCCGGCTTGAACCGCGGGTTGAGCGGGACGAGCACGGCACCGGCCTTGAGAACGCCGAGCGCGATCACCGGCCACGTCAGCGAGTTCGGGCCGAGGACGCCAACTCGTTCACCCGGTTTGATACCCCGGTCGACGACCGTGCGCGCAATACGGCTGGACCAGTCCTGGAGTTCGCGATACGTGAGGGCCTCGCCCGCAACGATGATCGCGTTCTGCTCTCCCTTGGTCTTCGCCCACCAATGCAATGCTGAGCCGACGGTGGCAGCCATGTGTTCTTACCTTTCGTGAGTCGCACACGTGCGACGTCGTGCGGCGGAGGGGTCTGCTGGGGTACGCCGGGAGCGTCCGACCCAGAGTGATGGTCGAATCGTATTCATCGACAAAAGTTTTCAGCGCGAATGGGTCGATACAGCGAACCCTTCCGGCGCGTGGAACACACGCTATCCGGTACGCTGTGAGACGTCAATCAAAATTTGTATTTTGGCAAGCCCTGAACCAGGGTGGCCCATTGCCGCAAAATTCGCTGTCAGCGACCGGACCACTGCGGTGTTCGCTTGGCGGCGAACGCGCGCGGGCCCTCCTTGGCATCCTCGCTGGTGAACACGATGCGGGTCGCGTCGGCATTGAGAGCCCAGTCGGCATCACTCCAACCCGGTCCGACACTCTCGTACATGACGCGCTTTGTCTGCTGCACCGCCAGCGGCGCGTTGGAGGCGATCGCCTCGGCGGTTTCGAGCGCGACAGCGAGTGCCGACCCCGCCGGTGCTACCACGTTGACCAATCCCAGCTCGTAGGCACGCACGGCGGACACCGGCGCGCCGGTGAGCGCAATCTCGAGGGCCACCTTCAGGGGTATCTGGTGCTGCAGGCGCAGCACCCCACCCGCGGCAGCGATGAGACCGCGGCGCACTTCGGGCAGTCCCAGCGAGGCTTGCTCGTCGAGGATCGCGATATCGGCGGACAATACGATCTCGGTTCCGCCCCCGAAAGCGAACCCGTTGACGGCAGCAATCACCGGCTTCGGAATCCAATGTCGAGCGATGCCGGCGAAATCCCACTCTCTGTGCTCGCGGTCGTAGACCGGTCGACCGGCGGCGATCTCCTTGAGATCTGCTCCGGCGCAGAAGGCACGACCGGCCCCGGTGATCACGACGACCCGCACATCGGGATCGTGCGCGGCGCGCTCGAGGGCGGCTCCCGCGGATGCGGACATCGCCGAGTTGACGGCGTTGAGGGCAGCGGGCCGGTTGAGCGTGACGATTGCGACGTGTCCCCGCACCTCGTACAGCGCTGCGGGATTGTCGGCCTCTTCGGACGTACGGGCCGTATGGGGTGACTGAGTCACGGGCTCTCCTTGTTTCGGTCCTGGCTACAGATCGAGTACGAGCTTGGGGGTGCTGCTCCGAGACACGCAGATCATCATGCAGTCGTTCTCGGCCTGTTCGTCCTCGGTGAGGACCGAGTCTCGATGGTCGGGAACGCCTTCCAGCACCGCGGCCTCGCACGTGCCGCAGGTGCCCTCCTGGCACGAGAAGGGCACGTCGACGCCGGAGCGCAGCACGGCATCGAGAGTTGACTCGTTCGCGTCGACCGTGACCGTCTTGCCGGATTGCCGGAGTTCGACCTCGAACGAACCGTCGACCGCGTCGACCGCGCGTTCCTTGGCTGCGAATCGTTCGACGTGCAGCGTGAGGTTCGATCTGGTGCGGCATCCGTTTTCGATCGCCTGCAGCAGCGGTTCCGGACCGCAGCAGTACACCGCGGTGCCGTCGTCCACAACGTCGAGTGCAGCAGGCAGGTCGAGGATTCCGTACTCGTCCTGGGGACGAAGCTCGACGCGGTCGGGGTACCTGTCGACCAGTTCGTCGGCGAAGGCCATGCTGCCACGGGTGCGGCCACCGTAGAGCAGACGCCAGCCGGCGCCCGCCGCATCGGCCGCACGAAGCATCGGCAGCAGCGGCGTGATGCCGATACCGCCCGCGACGAAGAGATAGGACTGCGCGGGTGCGAGAGCGAAATTGTTGCGCGGGCCCGCGATCTCGACGATGTCTCCGACCTGCAGTGAGTCGTGCATCCACCGGGATCCACCGCGTCCGTTCTCCTCGCGGAGCACCGCGACCGTCAAGCACGTGGTGTCGGCCGCGTCGCCGCACAGGGAGTATTGCCGTACGGTCGATTCGTCGATGATCACGTCGATATGCGCCCCGGGCTCCCATGCCGGCGCAGCGCCGCCATCGGGATCCGCAAGGCTCACCGACACGACCCCGTCCGCCAGCACGTCCTTGCCGATCACCCGCATCTTGCCCTGCTCGGTGGTGGCGCTTCTGGCCATCGGTGTTCTCGCTCCCGTAGACTTCACGTGCCATGTAATCTTATGCAGTTAGTTTTATGGGATGCAAGCCCACCATCGGCACCCCGACGCGCACACGGAGATTCCCATGACCACGCCCCACATCACGCACGACACCAGCTCGATTCTCGACCTGTTCGGACTCCACGGATCCGTCGCCGTCGTGACCGGCGCCGGTAGCGGCCTGGGGGCCGGATTCGCCCGGGCCCTCGCCGAGGCCGGCGCCGATGTGGTGATCGCGGCGCGCCGGCGTGAGCGACTCGACGCCGTTGCGGCGGCGGTCGAGGCCACGGGTCGGCAGTGTCTCGTCGTTCCCACCGACGTCACCGTGCCCGAACAGTGCGACGCTCTCGCCCACGCCGCCATCGCGGAGTTCGGCCACCTCGACATCTTGATCAACAACGCCGGCGTCACCAGCTCCGCACCTGCCACACGCGAGCGCCCCGAGGACTTCCGCGCGGTTCTCGACGTCAATCTGATGGGCAGTTACTGGGCAGCGCAGGCGTGTGCACGGGTGATGAAGCCGGGTTCGACAATCGTGAATGTCGCGAGCATGCTCGGACTGGTCAAATCGGTCCTGCCCCAGGCTGCGTACGCGGCCAGCAAAGCCGGGATGATCGGCCTCACCCGTGACCTGTCGCACCAGTGGGCACAGCGGAAAGGCATCCGCGTCAACGCCATAGCGCCGGGATTCGTGGAGACCGATCTGATTTCCGAGATGTCGTCGGATACGCTCGCCGAATTCCTCCGAGGCAGCTCACTCGGCCGCACCGCCACACAGCGCGAGATCGATGCCGCCGTGGTGTTCCTCGCCAGCCGCGCGTCCGGCTACATCACCGGCTCGACTCTCGCCGTCGACGGTGGAACTTCCGGACACTGATGTCCGACAAAGCACTGATGGCCCGAAAAAGGATGATTCGAACATGACCGTCACCACCACGCCGACCACACTGCAGGGCAAAGGCGTATCCCTCGTCGCCGACTTGTGGGAGCCCGCACAAGGGCACAAGGGCACGGTCCTGTTGCTGCACGGCGGCGGGCAGACCCGACATTCGTGGCAGCGTACCGGCATCCGGCTCGCCGAGGAGGGTTGGCGCGCGTACACGATCGACGCGCGAGGGCACGGCGACAGCGACTGGGCGGACGACGGTGACTACAGCTCCGACGCGCATGCCCGTGACATCCGCTCGATCATCGGTGAACTCGGGACCACCCCCGTTCTGGTGGGAGCGTCGATGGGCGGACTGGCCTCACTCGTCGCGCTGGGAGAGAACCCCGGAATCGCCCGCGCGCTGGTGCTCGTGGACATCACCCCGAGAGCCGAACCCGAAGGCATCGCCAAGATCACCGGGTTCATGGAAGCGGGACTGGCGGGTTTCGACAGCCTCGACGACGCACTCGACGCGGTCATTGCGTACAACCCGAACCGTCGCCGTCTACCGCGCGCGGACGGTCTCCGAAAGAACCTGCGCGAGCGTGACGGTCGTTGGTACTGGCACTGGGATCCACGAATGCTCTCCGATCGGGCGAACGCGGCGGACACCGCCGACCAGCGCGAGAGTCGTGCCCGTGCCGCCGCCCGTGCGGTCACAGTCCCGACCCTGCTCATCCGCGGCGCTCAGTCCGATGTGGTCAGCCACGAAGGCGCACAGGAACTGCTCGAGTTGATTCCCGGAGCCCGGCACATCGATGTGAGCGGTGCGGGGCACATGGTGGGCGGCGACGACAATGACGTGCTGAGCCAGGGACTGGTCGAGTTTCTCACCGAGATCACCTCGACCGTGTGACCATCGGACCGGCCGGACAGATACCATTCGTGTCACCCCGCCGGGCGAGTCCGCCCGGCATCCGCACTAGCCGAAAGCATGAAATGGCCCGACCGTCGAAACCTCTCATCAGTCGCACGGCCGCGGTGGCCGCGTCCATCGAGATCATCGACACCGAGGGACTCGAGGCTTTCAGCCTCCCCCGCTTGGCCAAGCACCTCGGCGTGCGTGCCCCATCGCTGTACCACCATTTCTCCGACAAGTCGGAGATCCTGTCCGCGGTGGCCCGTCAGATCGCGGGTGCCGGAGCGCTACCCCGGCGCACTCCCGGACCGGATTGGCCCGAGTACTTCGTCACCCTGAGCTGCAATCTGCGACGCTCGATCCTTCGGCATCGCAATGCCGCACCGATCCTCCTGCAGCACTTGCCTCGCGATCTGCTCATCGGCACCTACGAGGACACCGCCCGGTTCCTCGAGGCTTCGGGGGTACCGACGCGGCTGCACGTCCAGATTCTCGACGGCATGGAGCGCCTGACGCTCGGGGCGGTGCTCACCGAAGCGATGCGTAAGCCCAGCACCAAGTCGACGATCTTCCCCAACGTCGACCCGGAGTCGCAGCCGTTTCTCGTGCGGGCACTCGCCGAGAACGACATGACGTCGAAACAGTTGTTCGAAGAGATGATCCGCAGCTTCCTCTACGGGGTCATGCGCCACGAACTTCCTGCCGAGTCGACGCACACCGAACTCGTCGACGCAGACACTTAGCACTGCTGCCGGCAACCCGATCTCCGGCCTACGCAGACGCCCCCGGGATCTCGATCCTGGGGGCGTCTGCGTTCAGTGCTTGGCTATGCCGGCATATGGACAGTCTTGGTCTCGAAGAACTCCTCGAGCCCTTCGATGCCACCCTCGCGGCCCAGACCGGACTGCTTGTAGCCGCCGAACGGCAGGGTGAAATCCATCGTCGCGGTATTGACGCTGATGGTGCCGGTGCGGATGCGGCGCGCAAGCGCGAAACCGCGGTCGAGATCCTCGGTGTAGACCGCGCCCGACAGGCCGTACACCGAATTGTTGGCGATCGCGACGGCGTCGTCTTCATCTTCGTACGTGATCACCGAGATGACCGGGCCGAAGACCTCTTCCTGTGCGATCCGGGAATCGGGCAGTACGCCGTCCAGAAGCGTCGGCGCGACGAAGAAGCCCTGGTCGAGACCCTCCGGACGGCCCCCACCGAGCACGACCGTTGCGCCGTCTTCCTTCGCGATGTCGATGTAGCCGAGCACACGATCCTGCTGTCGCTTCGATGCGAGCGGGCCGAGGAAATTGGTGGGCTCCCACGGGTTGCCGATCGGCAGTGACCCGTATGCGGCCTTCAGCGCCTCGAGCACCTCGTCGTGACGCTTGCGGGAAACGAGGACACGGGTGAGGGCGATGCACGCCTGACCGGACTGCATGCAG
>NZ_JBAQEO010000927.1:0-19258 GCF_049286785.1 Rhodococcus sp. (in: high G+C Gram-positive bacteria)
CTGCAGTCCCGATATTCCTGACCGCTCATGTCCGTCGGCCGGCCCGGGCACACGCCCGGTCGAAGCGTTCCGTCACGGCCTCGAACCGCCGGAGGTCCGACCACACCCACCGGATCATGTCCGCCCGGTGTCGCGCACCGCGTCCTCCCGTAGCTTCTCCTGCGGTATTCCGAACCGGCGCATCCGAATTCGGCTGATCGATTCTCCGGGACCTTCGCTGCGGCCGTCCAGCAAGGCCACAGCCCGGCGCGCCGACGCGATCCCCTTCCGTCGACTCTGACGGTCGAGTACCTCGTTGATGTCATCGACCGTGTGGAATTCGACGGTTGCACAGCGATTCGTCAGATCCCGACGCAATAGCGCATGTCTTTGACGAAATCGTCTGCAAGCAGAGAGTGAATGCGGGCCGCTTCGGGCGCGGTGCAAAGATCGACGTATGGCAACGGCTGCTCAATGGATCGAAGGCGCTCGACCGCGCACCCTCCCGAACGCGATCGCGCCTGTGCTGGTGGGCACAGGAGCCGCGGCATCCCTCGGCGGGGCGGTGTGGTGGAAGGCGGTGCTGGCGCTGGTCGTCTCGCTCGCGTTGATCGTGGGCGTCAATTTCGCCAACGACTACTCCGACGGGATTCGCGGGACCGACGACGAACGGGTGGGGCCCGTACGTCTCGTCGGGTCCAGGCTCGTCTCGCCTGGGACGGTCAAGGCGGCAGCGTTCTCGTGCTTCGCGATCGCAGCGGCCGCGGGCCTGGCACTCGCCGTGACCACCGCCTGGTGGTTGGTACTGGTCGGCACCCTGTGCATCGTAGGAGCCTGGTTCTACACCGGCGGCAAGAAACCGTACGGCTACAGCGGCTTCGGGGAGATCGCGGTATTCGTCTTCTTCGGTCTCGTCGCCGTGCTGGGTACGCAGTACGTGCAGGCCGAGGAGGTCGACTGGGCGGGACTGGTCTCCGCGGTCGCGGTCGGCTCGTTCTCCAGCGCTGTACTCGTCGCGAACAACCTTCGCGACATCCCGACCGACACCGAATCCGGAAAGCGCACCCTCGCCGTCCTGCTCGGCGATTCCCACACTCGCATCCTTCACCTGGTGATGGTGACGGTGCCGTTCGTCGCGACGCTGATCCTCCTCGCACGGACGCCGTGGGCGCTCATCGGGTTACTGGCCCTGCCCCTGGCGGTGCGCGCGAACAAGCCCGTGCGCTCGGGGGGGCAGGGGCTTGCCCTGATTCCCGCGCTTCGCGATTCGGGCCTCGCCATGCTGGTCTGGGGCGCCGCCACGGCGGTCGCGCTGTCGGTCGCCTGACGGCTCAGTTGCTGTCCGGCACGAGCGCGTTGAGCACGAAGTTGACGATCGCGATGATCAGGCCACCCCACACCGCCGTCCAGAACCCGTCGATGGTGAGGCCGTAGTCGGTCTGGGAACTCAACCACGCCGTGAGCATCAGCATGAGCGCGTTGATCACGAGAGTGAACAACCCCAGCGTGAGGATCAGCAGTGGCAACGACAGTAAGTTCACCAGCGGCTTGACGAAGATGTTGACGACGGTGAACACCAACGCGATACCGAGCAGCACCACGATGTCCCAGCCGGTCCCGTTGCCGGAACTCGAGATCTCGATCCCCGACACCCAGGCGGCGGCGAGCCAGATAGCGAACGCGTTGATGACGAGGCGCACCAAGAAGGTCATCCGTGCATGCTGGCACACCCGTCCGACAAACGGGGAACCGTAGTGCCGTGAGTTGCGAGCCTTCAGTACGACGCGACGGCGGAGTCGACCGCGCTCTGCAACTCGTGCTGCACGATTCTGGCGATCTCCATCGGCTTCGCGGGCAGGGTCAGGACGGGGTGCGTGATGAAGACGCTGGCCGATTTCACGTTCTCGGTGTCGGGACCGTCGGCGTCGGGGCCGTAGCTGATCCCGATGGACAGCAACGCCGGCGTGACGCCGCGGTCCGCCGCGCGCTTGGCGATGTGACCGATCCCGCTGTTGACCGTCTGGAGCCGGGTGGGATCCCCCTCGTTACACGTCCCCTCCGGGAAGATAGCCAGATTGTCTCCGCGGCAGAGCCTTTCGGCCGAGACATCCATCATCAGACGCCCCGCGTCGGCCACCGCACGCAGGCCGTGGTTCTTGCTGCGGAACACCGGGATGCTGCCCATCATGTCGACCTTGTCGCGAAGGGCCGGGTCCGTGAACAACTCGTCCTTGGCCAGCACCCTCGTGCGTCCGATGACGCGTCGCAGCGGCGACTTCCACGCCGTGGCGGCCAGGGTGTACTGATCGCTGTGAGTCACATGATTGGCGGCGATGAGTAGGACCCTGCCGGATTGCAGCAACTCCGTCAGCCGTGCGCGCGCGCCGTCCTGGTATCGGACCCGCGGCCGGTATCGCGCACCCAAGGTGGCGTAGGCCAGCTTCGCCAGCAGACGGTTCTGCTGATGGTCACGGTAGAACTCGTACACGGCCTCGCAGTTGTCGAGTGTCACGTCGGGCTTGTTCATGTCATTTCCGATCCCTCGTCGTGCTGCCAGAATACAACCTACGGTCCCGTAGCTTTCGGTGACGTAGGTATGAAAAAAGTGGGTGGACGCTGTGTGAACGGAACGATTCGGGTAAAACAGATCTGTGATCCGCCCGGCCCATTTCACCGACCTGCCCGTTCTCCAACAGATCGAAACCGCCGCGGGAGCTCCGTTTCGTGACATCGGAATGGATGCAATCGCGGAAGACCCACCGCCCGCCCTCGAAGAACTAGCGGAGTTCTGGGAGGCCGGACGTATCTGGGTCGCGGCCGATGCACACAATCGGCCGATTGCCTACGCCCTCGTCGCCCTCGTCGACGGGTGCGCCCACATCGAGCAGGTCTCCGTCCACCCCGACCATGCCCGACGCGGACTGGGCGCGCTCCTGCTGGACGAGATCTCGTCCTGGGCAAACGAACGCGGCATTCACGCGCTGACACTGACCACATTCGTGAACGTCCCCTGGAACGCCCCCTACTACGAGCGACTGGGGTTCAGATGCCTGCGTGACCGCGACCTGACTCCCGGACTGGCACAGATCCGACGGGACGAGGCCCGCCACGGCCTCGCCGGCTGGCCGCGGGTGACGATGTGGCGGCCGACCGACTGCTCAGCGGCCCCGACCGCTCAGGAACCGGTGGCTCAGACGGGCCACGCCCCGGTGCGGGCGAACTCGTCGAGCACAGCGGTGGGTTCCGTGAGCTCCATGCCCTCGCCGGCGACCCACTCGTCGTCGTAGTAGGTGTCGGCGTATCGCTCGCCGCCGTCGCACAGAACGGTGACGACGCTGCCTGTGCGCCCGGCGGCGAGCATTTCGGCAACCACACTGAACGCCCCCCACATGTTCGTTCCGGTCGATCCGCCGACGCGGCGACCCAGCACGGAACTGGCGTGACGCATCGCAGCGATCGATGCGGCATCGGGGACACGCATCATCCGGTCGATGACCTGCCCCACGAACGACGGCTCCACCCGGGGCCGGCCGATGCCTTCGATGCGTGAGGACATGCCCGTGGCGTAGTCGCACGAGTTGGTCTCGTATCCGCCGAGGAACGCCGAGTTCTCGGGATCCACCACGAGCAATCGAGTGGCGTGTCTGCGGTACCGGATGTACCGGCCCAGCGTCGCGCTGGTGCCGCCGGTTCCGGCGCTCATCACGATCCACTCCGGAACGGGATGCTCTTCGCGGATCATCTGCTCGTAGATCGACACCGCGATGTTGTTGTTGCCCCGCCAGTCGGTGGCCCGCTCGGCGTGCGTGAATTGGTCCATGTAATGGCCGTTCGACTCGACCGCCAGCCTCCGCGCCTCGCTGTAGATCTCCGAGGGACCGTCGATGAAGTGGCAGCGACCTCCCTGCGCCTCGATCAGAGCGATCTTCGCGCCACTGGTGCTATGCGGCATGACGGCGACGAAGTCGAGCCCCAGCAGGTTCGCGAAGTACGCCTCACTCACTGCCGTCGAACCCGACGACGCCTCGATCACCGTGGTGCCCTCGGTGATCCATCCGTTGCAGATCGCGTAGAGGAAGAGCGAACGGGCCAGCCGGTGCTTGAGGCTGCCCGTGATGTGGGTCGACTCGTCCTTGAGATAGAGCTGCACTCCCCACTCGGGTGGCAGCGGGTAGCGCAGAAGGTGCGTGTCGGCGCTGCGCTGCGCGTCGGCCTCGATGAGCCGGACCGCGTTATCGACCCACTGGCGGGAACAGCTCTTGTCGACGACGTGACAATCGCCACTCACCGGGAGGTGTCCTCGCCGCGGAGCCGGGCACGGAGCTGCGCCTGATCCTCCCGGCGCTGCGCGTCGAACGCGGCGATGCCGGCATTCACCCGGCGGCGAAGCCTCCCGAACAGCACGAGGGACAACGGGAGAGCGATGAGAACGGCGAAGATGGCTGCCACGAGGAGCGGAACCTCGACGCCGACGAGCGTGGCGACACCGAGGATGATCGCTCCGATCAGCACGACCAGCAGCAACCGAGCCACCGAGTAGATCGCGACATCCCGAGCGAGCTGCCCCTTGGTCACACGGCGTGGCGGCACGCCGCCCTTTTCTACGTTCGAGGTTTCCATCTTCGGGGCTTCCGGCTTCTTGCTCGACTCGCTCACCACTCCAGATTACCCATCACCCTCGCCGCTCCTCACCGGCCCGACTTATCCGATTTGTCCATTACCTCACCTTTACCAACATTAGATCGTTCGAGTACCCGGGGGTTGTGATGCCACCATGACCTGGGTCGGTCGCAAAGCTGCGGCCGGCAAGAGAACACCAGTCGAAAAATGTGGAGGACCGTCGATGAGCGCACCCACCTATAACGGACCCGGATTCAGCGGATCAGGCGAAGCCCTCATGACCCCGGGCCAGGTGGCTGCCCTGTTCCATGTCGATCCCAAAACGGTGACGCGCTGGGCCCACGCCGGCCGGCTGGGATCGCTCAGGACGCCGGGCGGACACCGCCGATTCCGCGAAGCCGAAGTGATGCAACTTCTGCGTTCCCTGACCACCGAGGCGGGCCGCACGTAACACCCGCTCCTCGCGCGAGCGCACCTCCCGGACGCGAACAGACCCTGGGAGGTGCTCTCCGTTGTCCGCACGGCTACGCTCATGGGATACCGGCTACCCTCGAGCGTGTAAGGAGGTGCGCGGTGCTCTACCTGTTGGCATTCATCGGGCTCGTGACCGTGGCGGTTCTACTGTGGAAGGCGTTCGGCCCGAACCCTGTCCCCAGCCGTCGTGTGCTGGGACCGGACGACGACCCGGAGTTCCTGTGGAACGTGGGTAAAGACACCCAGAAAAAGCAATCCGACGGAACCGAATCCGGTCCGGCGGATCATGCTGGGTGACGCGATCGAGCGTGGTGCCGTCATGATGACGGCACCACCCTGCGTCAGCGTCGAGGGCTCAGGGTCGAGGGTTCAGCGCCGTTCCTGAAACGCGAAGCTGGACGCGGGGAAATCCGACGCCACCGCCGCAGCAAGTTCGAGCAGGGCATTGCTCGTCTTCGGTCGCAGACGGTCCAAATCGATCTCGGCGCCCTCCTCGAGGTGCGGATCGAACGGAATCAGACGCACCAGGCGACACCGCTGCTCGAAGTGCTCCACCACCTTGGGTAGATCGACCTTGCCCGATCGCGGACGGACGGCATTGACGACGGCCACCGACCTGGCCACCAGTTCGCGATAGCCGTGAGCGTCCAACCAGTCGAGTGTGGCCGATGCACTGCGGGCCCCGTCGACCGAGCCCGAACTGACCACCACGAGAGCGTCGGCCTCTTCGAGGATCGTCTGCATCGCAGAGTGCATGAGGCCCGTACCGCAGTCGGTGAGGACAATGCTGTAGAACTTCTCGAGCATCGCGACGGTCCGCGCGTAGTCGTCCGCACTGAACGCTTCCGACACTGCCGGATCACTGTCCGACGCCAGCACCTCGAGCCGATGGCGGCTCTGTGACGTGTAACTGCGTACGTCGCTGTACTTCTCGATGCTCTTCTCGTCGCGCAGAAGATTGCGGACCGTGGCGGGCGTTTCGAGGGGAATCTTCTGGCTGAGGGTGCCGCGGTCCGGGTTGGCGTCGACAGCGATCACCCGGTCACCCCGCAGCGACGCGAAGGTCGAGCCGAGGGTGGCAGTAGTGGTGGTCTTGCCGACACCGCCCTTGAGACTCAGTAGCGCTATCTTGTAGCAGCCCTGCAGCGGCTGATTGACCTGCTTGGTCAGTTCGATCCGGCGCTGTTCCTTGGCACTGTTTCCCACGTTGATGTAGCGGCCGGACACCTGATAAAGCAGCTTCCGCCAGCCCGTGGTCGGTGCGGGTTTGACCTGCTTGAGAAGCAGCGAGGTCGACAGGTCGCGCGCCGACGGCGCGTACTGCTGTTCGTTGTGTTGCACCGGTGCAGCCGGCGTGAACGCGGGCGGTGCAGTCTGCTGCGGATACGCGGGGGCCTGCTGGTACGCCGGGGGCTGCAGAGGCGTCAGCGGTGGAGGAGCGAAGGCTGCCGGTGGTGGGGCGGGCTGGGAAGTCGGGGCGGGCTGGGAAGCCGGGAGGAACGGATTGGGGCCCTGCGGCTGCACATACGGCGCCTGCCGCCGCGCGGCGGTTGCGCTCATGTCGTCTCCTGCCGGACTCGGTGCAGGCCGCACCGGCTCCCACACCCCAGCATTGTTTTCAGACATGGCGGAACATCCCCCTCATCACGTTTCCTTCGTCCCCACCCGCACCAGACGTCGCGCTGCAGGATAGCAGCCGATGGTGATCCGTCAGTTCAGTCCCGCATACGAGTGCAGACCCGATACCACCATGTTGATGATGAACAAGTTGAACAGCATCGCTACGAAACCGGCGACGTTGATCCAGGCTGCCTTGGTGTCTCGCCAGCCCGACGTCGCACGGGCATGGAGATAGGCGGCGTAGATGACCCACGCGATGAAGGACATCGTCTCCTTGGGATCCCAACCCCAGAAGCGACCCCATGCGGCCTCGGCCCAGATGGCGCCGAGGATGACGCCGGCGCCGAACAGCGGGAAACCGATGATGGTGGTCTTGTAGGCGAGCCGATCGAGGGTCTGGGCGTCGGGCAGCCGTTCCGCTGTCCGCGCGAAGATGCCGGTTCCCTCCTCACCTCGCGGGTAACGAATACGCAGGAGGAACAGCAGACTCGCGATACCGGAGACGAGGAACACACCGGACCCGATGCTGACGATGGTCACGTGAATGGGGAGCCAGTACGACCGCAGAGCAGGAACGACGGGGGCCGCGTCGGCGTAGAGCACCGTCGCCGCGAGGAACATCAGCACGAGCACGGGAACGAGCAGGAACACCCACATCGACCGGTACGCCGGCTTCGACAGCAGGAAGAGGCCGACGACCAGAGCGGCCGCGCACGCCATGCTCACGAACTCGTACATGTTGCCGAGGGGGAACCGTTCCGTGGCGAATCCGCGGAGCACGATGGATGCGATGGTCAAAACGGTGCCGACCACGAGGACAGCCGCCCCCATGCCGCCGAACCGGTCGGACAACGACCGCTTCGGCTGTTCCATCACCCGGCCGGGAACGTCCGTGGACGGCGCGCCCGCCGCGACCAGTTCCTTCTCCTCCTCCTTCTCCTGGACCGCCCACGCCCGCGCGGACGCGTACTGCACCATCAGTAACACGAGTGCCAGTACCAGCACCGTGAAGGCGGAGCGGAAGGCCCAGTCGCTGTACTGCGCCAGTGTCTCGTTGATCGTCATCGTTGGCTCTCCTGCGCGTCAGGCTTCGTGTCGTCTGTGAGCAGACGTGTGCAGAGCCGGTCGAACTCGTCGCCCCAACCGGCCTGATCGGTCCGGGCGAGTCCACCGAGCTCTACTACAGTACGTCGTGGTCCCTGATCGGAGGAGTCCGCAGGGTAGATCCGCGCCCAGATGCGGCGGCGCTTGACCAGCAACGAGACCAGCAGACCCGCCATCATCGTAAGCGCCGACACCAGAACCCACTGCTGGGCGGGGTCGTGCGAGACCTGCAGGTTCACAAAGTCGACGGCGCCGTCGAACCGCACCTGCGTGCCGTCGGCGAGCGTCGCGCTCTCCCCCGGCATGAGGTTGACGCGGTCCTGCTTGACCAGCCGGCCCTGATTGATCAGTTCCTTGTTCAGCGAGAACAACGACTGCGGGATGCCGGTGTCGAGACCGGTGTCGCCCTTGTAGATGTCGATGGCGACTGCGGGATCGTTCAGTGCCGGGTAGCTCGACGCGAGCAGCTTCCCGTGGAACAGGGCGGTGGGAGCGAACAGGCCCTCGATCGCGATCTGGTTCTTGCGGCGTTCCTCGCCGTCGGGATACATACCGCCCGGCGGGTCGAAGCGCATCGCGCCACTGCTCAGGAACGTCGTCGCGTCATCGGGCCGCCACTGCAGTGTCTCGGTGCGGGTCTCCCCGTTCGGGAAGGTCACGGTGAACGTGGGGGCGTAGCCGTGTCCTTGCAGGTAGACACGGTCACTTTCGACCCGCAAGGGGTGATTGACCTGTAGCCGGGTGTCGCGCCAGGTGCCGGTCTCGAGATCGTCGCCCGCCTGATAGGAGATGTTGGACGTGAACATCTCGGCTTGACCGCTGTCGAGGTAGTCGGCAGCGAAGTCCTTCACCTTGATGCACAGGGGAGTCATACCGGTGCCGTCGAGGCTGTTGCCGGCCTTGAACGAGTCGAAGACCGCCGGGGACGTGGTGCAGAAGCCGGGACCGTTGTTTGCGACCACGATCACGCTCCCCTCGTAGCCGAACAGCTTGCCGACCGCGATCGCCACCAGCAGGCCGACGAGCGAGAGATGGAACACCAGGTTGCCGAACTCGCGGAAGTAGCCCTTCTCCGCCGAGATCGTGATCTCGCCAGCGTGAACCGAACGTTCGCCGCCGGTCCGGGTCTCCACCCGCCAGCCCTTCAGCTGGCCACGGACTCGGGCCGCGAGATCTTCGGGTGTCCCGTCGACGTGCGCCTCGCTGTGATGTGGAAGCCGGGCAAGGTTGCGTGGCGCCGCGACCGGCCGCGTGCGCAGTGCCTTCGCGTGGTCGACGCAACGTGGCAGGATGCACCCGACGAGCGAGACGAAGAGCAGAACGTAAATCGCCGTGAACCAGAAACTGCTGAACACATCGAACAGTTCGAGCCGGTCCATCCACGGTCCCAGGGTCGGGCGGGTCGCGATGTAGTCGGTCACCTTGCCTTCGTTGAGACTGCGCTGCGGCAGCAGGGCGCCGGGAATCGCCGCGAGTGCCAGCAGGAACAGCAGCACCAGCGCGGTCCGCATAGACGTGAGTCCGCGCCACGTGTTGCGGGCGAGGGCCTCTGCGCGGCCGGCCATCGATTGGCGCGGAAGGGGGTGGGCCTCCGGCGCTACGGGAGTCTTGGTGTCGCTCATCGGGCAGCATCCGAGAAACCGCCGGATTCATCCGGGGGGAGGTCAGGGCGGCATGGCTGCCGATACATGTCGGTGCCTCTCGTTTCGGTCCGGATATGGGGCTGTGGTGCGTGGCAGAGCGGGGCCACACCTGCGTTGGCGATGTAAGACACTCGCAGCCTCCTCCGGGTCGGTTGTCGGTGCGGTCCGAGTTGAGAATCCCTCGGATCCATGGGGAACGGTGAAATCGATGAATCCGCTAAATGGGCAGGGTCACTTCCGAGATGAAGGCGTCGCGAACCCAGCCCACAAACTGATCCCACCCGCCGGTCACCAGGGCCACACCCACGGCCACCAGCATGATTCCGCCGAGGACTTGAATGGTTCGGGCATTGCGACGAAGCCACCCCACGCCGCTCAGCGCCCGGGACGAGCCCAGTGCCAGCAGGACGAACGGCAATCCGAGGCCGAGACAGTACGCGACGATCAACGCGACTCCGCGCGCGGCGGTGGCACCCTCGGTTCCGGCGGCGAGGGAAATGACGCCCGCCAGCGTGGGCCCCAGGCACGGCGTCCATCCGAGCGCGAACACGGCACCGAGCAGCGGTGCGCCGGCCAGACTGGAGATTCGCCGCGGTTCGAGACGGGTGTCCCGCTGCAGGGCCGGAACCAAGCCGACGAAGACGAGCCCCATCGCGATCGTCACGACACCGCCGATGCGCATCAGGATGTCGCGGTTGATGGCGAGTGCGGAGATGGCACCGAACACGGACGCCGTGGCCAGGACGAAGACGACGGTGAATCCGGCGACGAACAGGCCGGCGGCTCCCGCCACTCGCAGTCGACCGTCGGTGACCGTCCGCGGGCGGGTGGCGGCTTCCTCTGCGGTCACGGCCGGGGCGTCGGCGCCCACGACCCCTGCGAGGTACGACAGATATCCGGGGACCAGCGGGACGACGCACGGAGAGGCGAACGAGACGAGTCCGGCGAGGATGCAGGCGCCGAGAGCGAGGAGCAACGGTCCGGACGCCGCGGTGGATTGAAAAGCGCCGCCGATCCCGTCGGCGAGAAGGGTAGTGGTCACGATTCCTGCGCCACCCGTTCGACTACCGGTTTCAGGTCGTCCGCGAGGAGCTCCTTGAGGAACACCGCGGCTACGCGATGCTCACGGTCGAGCACGATCGTGGTGGGGATGACACTCGTCGGATAGTTCTGGCCGAGCGCGATGAGCGTACGCATGGCGGGATCGTAGATCGAGGGATACGACACCTTGTTGTCGATCACGAAGTCCTGCGCTTTGTCCTGCTGGTTGTCGCGCACGTTGATCCCGAGAAACGCGACGCCCTGATCCTCGGTCTCCTCGTACACCTGCTCGAGGTCGTTCGCCTCGCCGCGGCACGGCCCGCACCACTGACCCCATACGTTGAGGACCACCACCCGGTCCTCGAAGTCGTCCAGGGAGATGGTCTCGCCCTCGTTCATCAGGTCGGGTCCGGACACCGTGCCGATCGTGCCGCGGTCCGCGGGCGGATCGTAGAAGATTTCACTCTGTCCGCCCGGGGACACGAAGTCGAACGTGCCACCCTGTGCCACCGCGTCCTTCCCCGAAGCGCACCCCGACAGCACCATCGCGGCCGAGCAGGTCCCCGCGAGAAGCCCGGCGAAGCGCCTTCGATTCATGCCCCGGTCACCCTCGGATCCGATGCGCCCGCGGGCTCTGAGTAGACGATGTCGATGAGGGTGTCACCCTCGTAGACCAGCGAGGTCAGTGAGGCGAGACCGCACTGGCGGTGGCGCGGGTCGTGCCACAACCGCTCGCCCTGCAGGAAGCGGCGAAGGGTCCAGACCGGGAGCTGGTGGCTGACGATGACGGCCTCGTGACCCACCGCGGAGACGCGGGCGCTGTTGACCGCGGCGAGCATGCGGTGTGCGATCTGCAGGTACGGCTCACCCCACGACGGGGTGAAGGGATCACGCAGCTTCCACCAGTGCCGTGGCCGGGACAGGGCGCCGTCACCCACCGACACCTTGAGGCCCTCGAATTCGTTACCCGCTTCGATCAGGTTCTCATCGGTCGCGATCTCGACGCCGTGCGCGTCGGCGATGGGTGCTGCCGTCTCCTGTGCCCGCTGCAATGGCGACGCCACCACATGGGTGATGTCGTGCTTCGCGAGCGCCGCCGCGACCGCACGCGCCTGGGCCGCACCCGTGACGGACAGCCGGAACCCGGGGAGCCTGCCATACAGAATCCCGCGCGGATTGTGCACCTCGCCGTGGCGGAGCACATGCACGATGGTGCGCGTCTGAGTGTGGTCGGGACGGTCGGCATCAGTCACGGTGCGGTTCCTCGAGTCGGGGCGGAAGACAGAGAGAGTCCGGGAGGCGGTGGTAGCCGTCCCGGGGGCGGAGCGAGTCACGGGCGGGTAGCCGCTGCTGCAGCCTTCGCCGCGTGCGGGAGGGCGTCCGCGATGATCCCGAATGCATCGTCGTCGAGCGCGGAGGAGACGAACCACGTCTCGAACGCACTCGGTGGTGCGTATACCCCGCGTGAGAGCAACGCGTGGAAGAAGGCGGGGAACCGCCAGGTCTCCGCGGCCTTGGCTGCCGCATAGTCGGTGACGGGGCTGTCGGTGAAGAACACGCTCACCAGAGTGCCCGCGAACTGCACCTGATTCGCCACGCCCTCCGCCGTGAGGGCATCACCGAGGAGTCGTCCGAGGGTGGTGGCGTTTCGTTCGAGAGTCTCGTACACAGCGGCGTCCGCGGCCCTGAGGCTGGCGAGTCCGGCCGCCACAGCCACCGGGTTACCGGACAGGGTGCCCGCCTGATAGACGGGCCCTGCGGGTGCGAGGTGCGCCATGATGTCGGCTCGTCCCCCGAACGCCGCGGCGGGCAGGCCGCCACTCATCACCTTGCCGAAGGTGATGAGGTCGCCCGCGACACCGTCGACGCCGTACCAGCCGGTGCGGCTCGCCCGGAAACCTGTCATGACCTCGTCCATGATGAGCAGCGCACCGTTGTCGCTGGTCAGCTTGCGTAGTCCGGCGTTGAAACCGGGCGCCGGTGGAACCGTGCCCATGTTGCCGGCGGCAGCTTCGGTGATGACACAGGCGATCTGTCCGTCGTGGGCGGCGAATGCCGCGGCGACCGCGTCGAGGTCGTTGTAGGGAACGACGACGGTGTCCTCGGCTTGCGCACCGGTGACGCCGGGCGACGTGGGTAGTCCGAACGTGGCCAGTCCCGAGCCGGCATCGGCGAGCAGGGCGTCGACGTGGCCGTGGTAGCAGCCCGCGAACTTGATGATCTTGGAACGACCGGTGAATCCACGTGCCAGACGCACCGCGCTCATGGTGGCCTCGGTGCCGGAGTTGACGAGTCGGATCTGTTCGACGGGAGCGATGCGGCCCACGATTTCCTCGGCGAGCTCCACCTCACCCTCGGTGGGAGCGCCGAACGAGAGACCCGTGGTTGCGGCCTTCTGCACGGCCTCCACCACCGCGGGATGGGCGTGTCCGAGAATCATGGGACCCCAGGACGCCACGAGGTCGACGTAGGTGTTGCCGTCCACATCCGTCAGCGTGCAGCCGGATGCTTCACGGATGAACCGGGGGGTGCCACCCACCGACCCGAAGGCGCGTACCGGCGAATTCACTCCACCGGGAATGACCTTCTCCGCCCTCTCGAAGAGCTGAGCGGAGCGGGAGGTATGCACATCGGATTTGCCCGGGGAAACAGTCACGACCTCCAGTGTCCCAGTTCTGTCGAATTTGCCAACGACAGGGTGTAGTGGGTGACGGGAAACACTCACCGTTGCGCGCGCGAATCGGCGGTTCACAGATTTCCGCGCGCGGCCTGTTCCCTCTCGATGGACTCGAACAGTGCCCGGAAATTCCCCGCCCCGAAACCGAGCGACCCGTGCCGCTCGATCAGTTCGAAGAACACAGTCGGCCGATCGCCGAGTGGCTTGGTGAAGATCTGCAGCAGATATCCGTCCTCGTCGCGGTCGACGAGGATTCCACGCTTCTGCAACTCCTCCACCGGCACCCGCACCTTGCCGATGCGCGCCCGCAATCGCCGATCCTCGTAGTAGGCGCCCGGGGTGCTCAGAAACTCGACACCCTCCGCCCGCAACGCGTCCACGGCGGCGAGGATGTCACCGGTGGCCAGCGCAAGATGCTGACAGCCGGGCCCGCGGTAGTACTCGAGGTACTCCTCGATCTGCGACTTCTTCTTGCCGACGGCGGGTTCGTTCAGCGGGAACTTCACGCGATGGTTCCCGTTCGCCACCACCTTCGACATCAGCGCCGAATACTCGGTGGCGATGTCGTCGCCCACGAATTCGGCCATGTTCGTGAATCCCATGACCTTGTTGTAGAACTGCACCCACTGATCCATCCGGCCCATCTCGACGTTCCCGACGGCGTGGTCGAGAGCCTGGAACAGCCGCCTCGGTTTTCCGGGTCTCGGCGCGAAACCACTCGAGCGTGGGACGTACCCGGGCAGGTAGGGACCGCGGTACCGGCTGCGATCGACGATCGTGTGGCGGGTGTTGCCGTAGGTCGCGATGGCCGCGAGCCGGACGGTGCCGAAGTCGTCGGTGACGTCGTGCGGCTCCGCCAGAATCGTGGCGCCCTGCGACCGCGAATGCTCGATGCAGCGGTCGACGTCGAGCACTTCCATGGCCAGGTCGACCACCCCGTCGCCGTGCTCTCGATGATGGTCGGCCAGTGGGCTGTTCGGGTCCACCGCACCCTGCAGGACGAAACGCACCGTGCCCGACTCCAGCACGAACGACTTGTGCGTTCGCACGCCGGTCTCGGGCCCGGAGTAGGCGACCAGCGTCATCCCCCACGTCGATACGAAGTACTGCATGCTCTGCGTGGCGTTGCCGCAGACGAACACCACGCCGTCCATCGCCACCACGGGAAAGGGGTCCGCGGCGTCGTCGTGCTCGACGAGACCGACGAGTTGCCGGAGTTCGGCGCCGTCGAGGTGAGCGGCCACTTCGCGAGGAGTCAATCGGATGTCGGCGGTGGTCATGACATGACTGTGATATCGGTTTCCGCACTGCGCAACCGATCGCGTTGACGCTGGTCAATCTGTACATAATGCTGGGAGGTATCCGGGTTCGGCCAGACAGAATGTCCAGGAGCGCGCCATGGCTATCGATCAACTCGACGCCGCACTGCTCGACCTTCTCCATGCAGAGCCGAAGGTCGGCGTCCTCGAGGCCTCGCGACGACTCGGCGTTGCCCGCGGCACCGTTCAGGCCAGGCTCGACCGACTCGAACGCAGCGGTGTGATCGCCAGTGCCGCACCGACGCTCGACCCCGAGGCACTGGGATTTCCCGTCGTCGCATTCGCCACCCTCGAGATCGCGCAGGGCAACGGTCACACCGCAGTCGTCGAACACCTCACCGCCATTCCGGAAGTGCTCGAAGCCCACACCATCACGGGTGCGGGCGACGTCCTGGTACGCGTCGTCGCCCGCACACACGCCGACCTTCAGCGAGTGATCAACCAGATCGTCGATGGCCGGAACGTACTCCGCTCCTCCACCGTCATCGCGACACAAACCCAGATCGCCTTACGCCACCGCCAACTCGTCCATGTGGTGGAACGGTCGGGGCCGGCCCCTCGGGCAGGGAACCGCTGAATGGTCACCGTCGACGACGATGGGCACCCACGGCATTCACGCCGACGCCTCCGGTGCGAACGCTTGGAACGCTAGGGTCGAAACATGGCCACCACAGCTGACCACTTGAGAAACACGCTCGACGGACGCTGGCGGGAGGTGCGCGAACGGGTGCGGACCGAGCTGTCCGGCAATCCCGCGTTCGCCCCGCACTACACCCCCGACCCCACGGAAGCCCGGGCCAAGACCCTCGAACAACTGCGCCTGCTGGCCGGCAACGGATACGCGGCGGACGGGTTCACGGCCGAGCACGGCGGAACCGGCGACGCGGGTGCCGCGGTGACCAGCATCGAGATGCTCGCGATGTCCGACCTTTCCCTGATGGTGAAGGCCGGCGTCCAGTGGGGACTGTTCGGCGGCGCCATCGAGAACCTGGGCACCGAGCGTCACCACGCGGCGTACGTGAAACGCGTGATCAACCTGGACCTCCTCGGTTGCTTCGCGATGACCGAGACCGGTCACGGCAGCGACGTCCAGGCACTCGAGACCACCGCGACGTACGACCCGGGCACCCAGGAGTTCGTGGTCCACTCCCCCACACCGTCTTCACGCAAGGACTACATCGGCGGTGCCGCGGAGCACGCGAGCACGGCTGCGGTGTTCGCCCAGCTCGTCACCGGCGGCGAATCACACGGCGTGCACTGTTTCGTGGTGCCGATCCGCGACGAGGACGGTAACGATCTGCCCGGCGTCCACACCTCGGACTGCGGATACAAGGGCGGACTGCCCGGCGTCGACAACGGCCGGATCCTGTTCGACCAGGTTCGGATTCCTCGCGAGAATCTGCTGAACAAATACGCCGACGTCGCGGCGGACGGCACCTACTCGTCGCCGATCGACAACGCCAACCGGCGTTTCTTCACAATGGTCGGCACGCTCGTGCGCGGGCGGGTCACAGTGGGGGGATCGGCCGGTGCGGCGGCTCGCGTCGCACTGTCCATCGCCACCCGGTATGCGCTGCAGCGCAGGCAGTTCAACGCTCCCGACGCCGAAGACGAGGTGCTCATCATGGATTACCTCGTTCACCAGCGGCGGCTGCTACCGTTGATCGCACGGTCCTACGCCCTGCAATTCGCCCAGAACGAGCTGGTGTCCAAGCTGCACGACATCCAGAGCAGCGGCGCCGACGCCGATCCCCAGGAACAACGGGAAATCGAGGGCCGGGCGGCGGGCCTCAAGGTGGCCAACACCTGGCACGCGACCCGCGCCATCCAGGAGGCTCGCGAGGCCTGTGGCGGGGCCGGCTACATGGCCGAGAACCGGCTGACCGCGTTGAAAGCGGATACCGACGTGTTCACCACATTCGAGGGTGACAATCATGTGCTGACCCAGCTGGTGGCGAAGGAACTGCTCACGTCGTACGCGGACGAGGTACGCGGGATGAGCCCGGTCGAGTGGATGCGATTCGCCGCCACCACCGTGTCGGACGTCGTGAAGACCCGCACCGCAGCCCAGCAGATCATTCAGACGATTCTGGACACCCGGCAGGACAACGAAGAAGACGGCAGCCTCTTCAACCGCGGAACCCAGCTGACCATGTTCGAGGACCGTGAGCAGTACCTGCTCTCGACCGCCGCGCGACGATTACAGGCCGCGCAGAAACGCGAAGAGAATCCGTTCGACGCGTTCAATTTCGTGCAGGACCACGTTCTGCACGCCGCGCAGGCCCACATCGACCGCGTCGTGCTCGAGGCGTTCATCGCCGGCATCGAGAACTGCGCGGACGACGAGGCCTGCAAACTGCTCAGCGATGTGTGTGACCTCTACGCGCTCAGCGTGATCGAGGAAGACAAGGCGTGGTTCATGGAGCACCGCCATCTGTCGGTGGAACGGTCGAAAGCGGTCCAGCGGGGAATCAACGAACGGTGCCGGTCGTTGCGTCCGCACACGCTGACGTTGGTGGAGGGCCTGGGTGTACCCGAGGCGTTACTCGGATCCGCGATGCTCGACGGTCCCGGAACCGACACCGTGCGCAAGACCCGGATCTTCCGGTGAGGGCGCCGGTGCGGCGGGGCGGCAATCCCCGTCGCACCGGGTCCGCCGGATCGAGTCGATCAGCAGCAGTCCGGACACGGTGACGAGGGCGGCGGCACCGGCGATCCACGCTCCCGAGTACTTCGTGCCCTTGTAGGACGGGGCTTCGGGAGCGATGGGGCCGAACTCGGACGTGACCCGGGCAAGTTCCCAGAACCACGCGGCGAGGACGACCGCGAGAAGGGCCCCCAGCCATTCCGCCTTTATCAGCAGTGCGCGTCGACTCATCGCCCGTCCGCTCCCTCGGACTTCGCGAGCAGTGATTCGAGCTGGGCGCGCAATTCTTCGTCGTTCTTGGCCCATGCCTGCACCAGGGCGCCGTTCTGCAGGCGCAGTCCGATTCCCGTCCGCCGGCGCGGAACAGAGGACAGCTCGCCGAGGGTCCGCGCCGTTTCCCAGGGCTGCGGGTGGTAGGACTCCGGATCCGAGGGGGGCATGATCTTCACGATCTCCTGCACCGGCAGTTCCTCGGTGCCCTGCCGCAGCGACGTGGCAGTCAGCTCCACGCTCGCGTGCCGGCGCGCCGCCACGACCTGGACGTAGACGAAACCGGTGAGCAGCACCGCGAACAACGGCAGAGCGAGCCAGTGGACCACCGGTCCGGTCAGCAGTTCGATGATCAGGGCGACCAGGCAGAAAATCGGGCCGAAGGCCACGGTCCACCAGCGGGCGCCCGGTTCACTGAACAACACCGCCTCAGGCACGGGCGAACCAGCCTCTCGCGCTGTCTCGGTACACGAGCACGCTCGCCATGAGGAGCAGGATCGGGACGAACAGGGCCAGGACGGTGCCGATGCCGACCACCGTCAGAAGTATCTGTGTCACCGCGAACACTCCGGACAGGACCACGATGACGAACCGGATCCGGGAATCGCCGGCGCGGACGGCTCCGGACAGCACCCCGATGGCCAGACCGAACACCACACTCACTCCACCGATGACTCGCAGAAGGATCACGAAGGTGTCCGCATCAGCAGAACCCCCGACGCTCGAATCCGCCAGCTGATCGCGGATCCCCTGACCCGAGGTGGTGAGCGCGATCAGACCGAACAAGATCAACAACCCCGCACCGAGGATCCAGATCCAGTACGCGACCTCCACCGAACGGGGGCGACGGGAATGGCGTGTCTCGTTCACACAGCCCATCCTTCGACATCGCTACCACCCGTACGAATCCGGGTCGCTGTTTCAGGAAATGGCCCCGGGGATGACGACGAGCAACAATGCCAGCAGCACGAACATCACCACGAGCGCGAACATCAATGCTTCTTTGCGTGACCCATGAGCTCGATCCTCAACGCGCATAGAGAAGAGTCCTTTGATCGTCTGGGGAATACCATCCGGCTTGTGACGTACTTCACGGTACAGCTTCCGCTTCCACGATCAAACTCACCCGGGCACGGGCTACTCCGCCGGAGGTGGGAACCTCAGGAAGTAGCTGTTGGAGTCCTTGCGGTGCATCAGCACGACGGCTCCGAGGGCTACCACGGCCTGCAGAATCTGCACCCCGCCGACGACGAGAGAAGTGGTGCTGCCGTCGGACCCGAGACCGAACAGCACAGGCACCGTCCAGACGATCATCATCACGCTGACGATCGAGACGAGCATCCGCGCCCAGTTCCTGCCCTTGCGCATGAAACGGACGAACAGGAGGAACAGAGCCGTCAGCAGAACGATGATCGCAACCGTGAGACCGATCCCGACGTAGAACAGCATCTCCACGTTCTCTCGGGTGATGTCCACCTCACCCGAGACAACACCGGGATTGTTCATCAGCTCGTCGACGAACGTGGCTCGCTCACCCACCACGATGATCATCGCGGCCAGCGCCTGAACCAGGCCCAACCCGGCGACGATCCACAACAACTGCGCCGCGGTCCCGACATCGACCGGGACCGGCCGCTCGGGCTCGGGTGCGGGCTGCGGCGGGTAGCCGTACTGCGGCGCACCGTCCTGCTGATGACCGTATTGCTGATGACCGTATTGCTGATGACCGTATTGCTGATGACCGGGCGCCTGGTCCGGCGGGGACGGTGGGGACGGTGGCCACTGCTCGGTCATAGCCATCCCGCCACTTCGGCGGCCCAGTAGGTCAGCACGATGTCCGCGCCCGCCCGCCGGATACTCGTCA
>NZ_JBAQEO010000928.1:0-4441 GCF_049286785.1 Rhodococcus sp. (in: high G+C Gram-positive bacteria)
ACACGAAGAAGTGGTCAACAACGCCGGACCTGACTGTGGTGATGGTCGACTCGGGAACATTTGAGGCTGGCGATCGTGATGTCGACCGAGAAGATCTACCATCGCAAATGCGAGCCACGGCGTCCAAAATTGCGAAGTATCTGGAAAACAACTGGGCCACTGTGAGTTTCCCTACCAGCGGCACCGCCTGCGTCGTATACTACCGCGTTGCGTGACCAGCGTGGTGTCATGCGGAGAGCGCCGTCCATACGGATAGTCTCACCGTTGACGCAATCGTGCTCGACGAACATCTGCGCGAGCTGCGCGTACTCGGCGGGCCGGGCGAGACGCGACGGGAACGGAACGCCGGCTTCGAGGCCGGCGCGGTACTCGGCAGTGACGCCCACGAGCATCGGGGTGTCGACGATGCCGGGAGCGATCGTGTTGACACGGATGCCGACCGGCGCGAGGTCACGGGCAGCGGGAACCGTCATACCATGTACTCCACCCTTCGACGCCGAGTAGGCGATCTAGCCGATCTGGCCCTCGAATGCGGCAACCGGTGCGGTGTTGATGACAACGCTGCACTGGCCGGACTCGTCGACAGCCTCCGTCTTGGCAATGACGTCTGCAGTGATCACGCTCGCCTCGCAGTAAGGGCGGAGCATCTACGTCATGGATCTGCAAGGAAAACTCTTACAGTTCCGCGGCGGTACGGTACCCCTCCGCGATGGCATGACTCAATCGACGGGGAGCTACGCAGTCGCCGATGATGCTGACTGTTTTGCCTGGTTCCAACCCCAGGGACGACATCGGAACGCGCGGTTGGTGCCAGACTGCCATTGCGTCATCAATCGTGACGTCACCGCTCCCGAACACAGGGCGCAGAACCAACGGCGCCGAACAATCGTCGGGAATCACCAACGACTGACCCACCTTGAACTCCACCCCAGCGTCGCCGAGGCGACCAAGAAGTGGACCCGCGCTCTCGGCCGGAACCCTGGAGGCCAGAGCGGTGAGAGCTGTGGCAAACGTAACGCGCCAGCCCTGCTGTGCGAGCGCCTCCGCCGCGCTGTACGCCGGCCAGAACCCGTCACCCTCGTCGTACACCACAGCACGACGACTCTCGACCTCCGGCATCCGGCCCAGCAAGACGTCGTCAACCGTCGCTGCGGGCCGTTCCCGTAATCCGATCGGCAAATCCGCCGGCCGAGAGCCCGTGGCCAGGATGACGTGGTCAGCTGCCGCGTGAATGTCCGCGAGGTCATCGACGTCGATCCCAGCAGAAAGGTTGACGTCGACTTTCAATCGTCTGAGCTCCCGTTGCAGGTAGTCGACTATGTCGATCAAAGTAGCCCGGTGAGGAGCGGCCGCAGCCACGCGCACAGCACCTCCCAGAATCGTGTCCTTCTCGAACAGCGTTACGTGGTGTCCACGGCCGGCGGCGACTCGCGCAGCCTCCAGGCCGGCGGGACCACCTCCGATGACAAACACCTCCTTGGCACGCGACGCGACGGCACCCACACCCGGATGTCGACCGCGTCCGACCTCAGCGTTCACCGCGCAGTGCAGATGAGGATCAAATGCCCGACAGTCTTGATTGATACCGAGGCAGCCGCGGATCTCGTCCAGCCGACCGGTCTCCGACTTGATCGGTAAATCGGGATCTGCGATCAGCGCCCGCGCCATTCCGACCATGTCGGCATGGCCGGATTTGATGGCATGGTCAGCGGTGGCCGCATCACGAATGCGTTGGCCGACAAGGGTGGGCACTCCTGTCGCAGCGCGGACTTTCGAGGCGGACGGGATCGCAACCGCGTCCTCGTTGGTCGAGTCCTTCACATACTTGCCGCGCGTACCGTGAGTGATGCTGAAGTAGTCGATCCCCAAATCGGTCAAATTCTCCGCGACGCGTACGCAGTCCTCGATTCCCATCCCCCCGGGAATCTCCTCTTCTCCGCTGAGCCGCACCCCGAGGACGAAACCGGGGGGCATCACTGACTGCATTGCCTCGATAACCAAGCGCGGGAATCGCATTCGATTCTCGAAAGAACCGCCGAAACTATCGGTGCGGCGGTTGGACAACGGAGAAAGGAACTGAGCCGGAAGATAGCCATGGGCCGCATGGAGTTCCACACCGTCTGCGCCTGCCTTGACCAGATTCTCCGTCGAGACACGCCACCCCTCAACGATATCCTCAATCTCCGCAACGGACAGCTCGTGGGGCGGATAAGCATCTCGCACCGTCTTTATCGGAGACGGTGCGGAAGGTGGCGCATCCGATTCTCCGCCTATGAACTCTCGTCCAAGGTGGCACAGTTGACCCACGAAGCGGGCGCCGTGACGATGTATTACCGCCGATTTCGCGGCCGTCGCCGGTACGAACTCGTCAAGGTACGCCTCGGCGAGCTTTCGCGAACGCAGTGTCGTCGTTCGATGCACAACGGTGGCACCACTGATGATCAGCCCCACCCCACCCGCGGCAAGCCGCTCGAAGTGCTCAGTATCCCCATGGGTAGGAATGCCACGCTCAGCCATGCTCGTTCCAGCAGGCAACGCCACCAAGCGATTCTTGAGGGTGACCCCCCCAATCTCAAAAGGCGAAAATAGGTGGGGAAATTCGATGCCCATGAGTGCTCTCTCTTCCAGCTCGCAGCAGCTTGGCAGTCGAAACCTGACCCAAGATCCCAAAATTCGGCAGCAACATGCCAACGGGTCAACTTTCATGTACTGAATTCAGTTTAGCTCAACCGGTAGGGCAAAGACAGCCGAGAGGCCAGCTACATCTACGCAGACACCTCACCAGGGTCGACCACAGCGGTGAACCCCCATCCTCAGAAATTGCCCCCAATACCACTAAACTGAAACGCTTTTGGAATTTGACACTGCCGGAACGGCAAGTGGACTCGAGACCCTGGCGATCGACGGAGATCAGCCTTCACCGGTCCAGCATGCCGGAAATCCGCTGCCGGACATCCAATTCCGAAGACCGAGCCGATATCGGCGTCTGCGACCTTCTCCAGAACCCCTTCGTCGAAGCACCTGACAGTCTCGAGGGATTCGGCGAAGAGCATCCGCTCCTTCATGTCCTCAAACGGAATCTCTTTGGTTCTCGAACTGAATGCCTCGCGCAATCCGGGCCAGATGCCGACCCGTTTACAGTTTTCGTCGCAGGAGTACATTCCCCTCCACCTGAGCGGCCAGACCGTGACAGTTCACCAACCATCCTGTCCATCACAACCTCGAATCCACGACCGGGAACATTTTGCGTTCTCTTACAAGTGCTTTCCCGCTTTCTTCTCGAATCTTCCGCGGGAGCGTCAGCGTCGGTTCGTCCATCAACTGCAGCGGTGGCGCGGAATAGCCTGTTTGTGATCCGGCCTGCTCGATGAAAGTAGGATTCACACCTTCACCGACCGCCACCATAGCCTCGTCGAGAAGAGTGCCGATTACGCGTGACGTGGAGAAACGGCGACTGTCGTTGACCACGATGGGAGTCGTGCCGATCTGGAGCGTGTAGTCGATCACCTTAGCCAAAACTGCATCTCAGCCGATGCGTATGCGATTGCCGCGCTCATCATCCCTGCTCCGATGACGCCGACCTTCTTGGCGGTGAACCTGCCGTAGCCATCAGGACGCGAGGCACCTCCGTTGATCGCCTGCCGATCGAAAAGGAGCGGTTGCGCGAGTGACCAGCACTACCCTTGGCCTGCGAGTGCATTCTGCCCGATGACGTTGTCCCCGCAACATTCCTTTCGGTCATAGTTTGCTCAGGACATTACGACCACCGACGAGCATGGCAATCGCGACACCGATGGTGGTGACTGCGGTCATCAAAAGCGCCATTGCAGCCACTAGTGGATACGATCCGTTTTGCCACATGTCGAAGAGCAGAGTTCCCATGACCTGGGTGGTCGATGCGCGCACCAACAGCGATGCTGCGAACTCGTGGGTCAAGAGGATGAACATCAGCGCAACTGCGCTGAGGATCGTCGGACGCATGAGCGGAAACATGATTCGCATACTTGTCACAAAGGGTGAGGCGCCACTGGTTGCTGATGCTTCGTTGTATGTGTTTCCGAGGGACAGCATCGCAGTCATCTGCATTCTGGTGGCGAACGGCAACATCAAAACGATGTACACCAAAATGATCACTGTTCTTGTGCCATACAGGATGACTGGAGGTTCCGTATACGTCAGCAAGAACCCGACGCCGAAGATGACAGCGGGGATGCCCAGTGGCAGCGCAGTCATGAGATCGGCGACGAGCGCCAGGATCTTGAATCGCCGTCCTCGCACGAGCAGGTTGGCCATCAAGTATCCGATCGGTATGCAGATCACCACCGCGCCCAACGATGCAAGGACACTGGTGAGAACCGACTCGACGATCGCATCGGTGGAGAACAGTTCGCGAAAGTTATCCAGTGTCAACAGTCCCCAGGACAGCGACCCGGACCAGTAT
>NZ_JBAQEO010000929.1:0-4201 GCF_049286785.1 Rhodococcus sp. (in: high G+C Gram-positive bacteria)
CCCGAGACCGGCAACGCCCTACTGAACCAAGCCAGGGCGATCACCGTCCCGACCGCTCCTGAGCTGGCGAAGGCGGTCGTGTACGAAGGCGCAACCGAGTTCCACCGCGACGAGGTGCAACTCGCTGCACGGGTAGCTATCACGTTCGCCGCGACCACGGAGGAACGCAAGAAGGACCCCGGCGTGCAAGCGGTGGAGATCGGCCGCCGGTTGCCCGGCATCCGTGCCGCGATCGAAGCGTCCGGTGTCGCGGTGCGGCCGATGAGCGCGGCCGAGATCACCGGTGTGGTGCGGCGCTCGTTCGATCCGGCCTCGCAGTTGAACATCGAACGGGCCGAAGCCAAGGGCGAGGACCACGGAATCACCTGGGACAACGCCGGCCCCATCTCCCACGAGAACAAGTGGTCGGAGTACTGGCACGACGGTGGCCGTTCGGTCTCCTGGCTGATGGATGCGGGCCCGAAGAGCGCTGTCGACGAATCGACGCTGCGACGTCTGATCGCACCGCACCCGGATTTACCACGGAAGAGGGTTGCGATCGTCTACCGCCCGCACCGTGCGGCCGACGCGGTCAAGATCATCGATGATGACTACCGCAACGCGATCGTTGCGTCCCAGAACCGCACTCGCGGTATCGGTTCGGCTGCTGCCCAGATCAATGTCGAACTCGCTGAACGTTCCCGCGACGAACTCGCCCGCGGCCACGGTGCCACCCGTATCGGTGTGTTGATCACCATCACCGAACCGATCGAAGGCGACATTCCCCGGATCGATGCACTGATCAACGACCTCGCTGTCCAGGCCCAGCTCGAGATACGCCGCTGCTACCGGTTCCAGGACGCGGCATTCGCGGCCTCTCTCGGCACCGGGGTGTTGCTGCCCGACCATGCATCGCTGCCGACCGCGCTCACAGCATAAGAGAAAGGCAGCACCTCTGATGGTTCGCATCATGACGCCCGAAGAACGGGCACAGTACCAAGCTCACGTCTATGCGGGGGGCCTGCGCGGAGCGTGGTCGAAGTTCAAGATCAGCACCGACGACAAGCGGCGTCGCAACGCAGCGGCCCGCGAACGCAGCGAAACCAGCGAAACCGAGGCCGGCCGGAAGCTCACTGACCGCGGATACCGCGGAGCGGGCGGTGGCCGCGCGGCGTCCGTGGGGAAGCAACCCGAGCTGCGCTCGACGAGCGTGCACGCTGCGGGCGCATTCTGGCCGTGGTCTGTGGGCGCGGGCGCCCCGGCGGTCGGGCCGGTAATCGGCAGCCACCTGGTCACCCATGCACCGGTTTCGTTCGGGCTGCTGAACTGGTTCCAGCGTGGCTTCATCACCGCCCCGGTCGCGTTCGTCCTCGGTCTCAACGGCTACGGCAAGTCCTCGTTCGTTCGCAAGGTGATTCTCGGAGCGATAGCCCAGGACGTGACCGCACTGTTCCTGGCCGACAAGAAACCCGACTACCGGACGTTGGTCGAGGCGGTCTCCGGCAAGGACGCCGTTGTCGATGTCGGATACGCCTTCGGGCATATCAATCCGCTCGCCGGCGGCGTACTCGGCCAGATCATCCCCCGCCTTGCGCCTTTCCCCGGCCTGCAACTGCGCTGGATCGAGGAGCTCCGCGGCCGCCAGACCGAAACGGTGTGCGCACTGATCGAGCTTCGGCGTGGGCAGGCTCTCGAGGACTGGGAAGAGTCGATGATCGGTTCGGCGATCGCGATCTTGTTCGACGAGAAGGGTTTCACTCCCGCCTCGCCGCCGCTACTCGAGAACATGCTCGATCTGATCATCGAGGGGCACCCTCAGCTCCTCGAAGATGCCGGTGTCGATCAGATGGAGGAGTACCGCGAGGTAGTGCGCCCGCTGCGTCGCTCGCTGCGGGCATTCGTGAACCCGAAGAGCCGGTTCGGGCGGATCTTCAACGGCCACACCACCCATCCGCTCAGCCTCGATCACCCGGCGATCGGCTTCGACGTCTCCCATATCCCGAACGGCGACAAGAAGCTGCGGGCCGCGGTCATGCTGGTGTGCTGGTCGGACGGGTTCGCGCTGATCGACGCCGCGAACGCACTCACGGACGCGGGTCTGGCCCCGCAACGCTACTTCGAAGCGGTGATGGACGAGATTTGGGATGTGCTCGGTCTCGGTCCATTCATGGTCGACCGGATCGACGCGTTGACCCGGTTGAACCGGCAGATCGCGACCGGGCTGTGGATGATCACGCACTCGATGGCCGACCTGACCACTTCCGCCGATGGTGCCACCACCTCCCGCGCGGTCGGGTTCCTCGAGCGTGCCCGCGTGAAGATCATCGGCCCGATCCCGGAGAAGGAGATCGAGCGCCTCGACGGCGTGGTCACTTTCACCGATACCGAAGCCGAAATGGTCACCAAGTGGTCCTCACCGCCGCCGATGACCGGCGACCAACCCCGCGAGGGCGAGTCGGCTCCGCCGCCGCCCGGAACCGGAAACGTGCTGATCAAGACCGGTGACGATCCACGCTCCCCGGGGATCCCGGTGCACGTGATCTTCACCCGCGCCGAAATCGAATCCGGCGTCCACAACACCAACGCCCGCTACAGCACCACCGAGACGCAAGAGGATGCCGCGTGATCCCGCAACGCCGCTACCGGGACGTCTCTCCGGAATTGAGGGCCGCCGCCGTCAAACGAGTCGCCGTACTTCAGAACGAGGTCTCCTCCCGCTGGCGGGCGATCCAGCTCGTCGCCGAAACCACGGGCGTGCACCCGAACACTCTGCGCAACTGGGTGCAAGCGCATCCGGACGGACCACGGTCACCGCGCCGCGACCTCGAACGGGAACTGCGCGAACGAGACGCGGCCCTGGCCGCGGCATCGGAGATGATCGCAGACCTTTCGTCCCGGATCCACGCCCGCCGCGAGCGGGACTGATCGCACCGTGAACACCAAGAAGCTGCTCGCCGCTGCCGTGGCCGTAATGGTCGGGATCGTGGTGCTCGTGGTCGTCGTCGCCTCCGGCAGCGGCAAACAGTGCCCGGTCCCGGCCGCCCCCGGCGGTGCGACTGCTCCAGCCGGATCACTGGTCAAACCGACCAAGTCCGGTACGACCACCTTGACCTCAGGGTTCGGGTCGCGGTGGGGAACCGAGCACAAGGGCGTCGACTTCGCCGGTGACGTCGGCACACCCATCTACGCGTTCACCGACGGCCGTGTCATCGCCGCCGGTCCCGCCTCGGGTTTCGGGAACTGGATCATCCTCGACCATCAGATCGACGGGAAGGTCTACTCGACCGTCTACGGGCACATGTTCGACGACGGTGTTCTCGTCAAGGTCGGCGACCACGTTTCCGCCGGGCAGGAAATCGGCCGTGTCGGCAACGCCGGCGACACCACCGGCGCGCACCTGCACTTCGAGGTCTGGGACAGCGGACGCCTCCCGGACGGTGTCGGCACCGCCGTCGATCCAGCTCCGTGGGTGGACCGGGCAACCGAGCCCGGTGCAGCTCCCGCACCCGAAACGGGGGAGAGGGACGGCGGGACGTCGACCTCGCCCGGTACCTCGACGGCACCGGGGCTCGCGGTCTACAACGCCCGCCAACTCGCGATCGCCAAGCAGGTCGTCGCGGTCGGCGAAGCGATGGGCGTCTCCGAGCGCGGCATCACCGTCGCCCTGGCGACCGTGGGCCGCGAATCGACGTTCCGGATGCTCGCCAGCTCCGTGGTGCCCGAATCCCTGAACTACCCGCACGACGGCGTCGGCAGCGACAACAAGTCCGTGAACCAGTACCAACAGCAGGTCGGAATGTGGGGAACGGTCGAAGAGTTGATGAACCCGGTCACCGCGAACGTGAAGTTCTACCAGGCCCTTATCCAGGTTTCCGGGTGGGAAACGATGCCGGTCACCCTCGCCGCCCAGACCGTGCAAAAGTCGGCGCACCCCGAGGCATACGCCCCGTGGGAGGACGCCGGTCGCATCATGTACAGCGAGTTCAAGGGCGCAAGCAAGGAACTCACCGCCGCCGAACTGTCGCAGATCTCCTCCTCAGGTCGGGCCACTGCCGTCGCAGCGGGGGGCACCTTGCCCGACGCGTGCGCGCCCGCAGGCGGCCGGTACGGCCCGCTCGCACCGGGCCCGTTCGGGCAGAAAGTCATCGAAGCCGCGGCCCGCTGGCTCGGCACCGAGTACGCCTGGGGCGGCGGGGACGTGGGCGGCCCGACCCGAGGGATC
>NZ_JBAQEO010000930.1:0-3374 GCF_049286785.1 Rhodococcus sp. (in: high G+C Gram-positive bacteria)
GACTTCCTCGAGGCCGCGATTCAGGACTACAACGCCACCTTCAACACCAGCTTCGACACCTCGGCCGACAAGTTCCAGAACTACTACAAGGACCTATCCCTGCGGCTGAAGAACCGCGAGATCGACCTGGTCATCGTGGTCAACATGTTCCTGACCGGCTTCGACGCAACGACGCTCAACACGCTGTTCGTTGACAAGCGCCTAGTCAACCACGGCTTGATCCAGGCCTACTCGCGCACCAACCGCATCCTCAACTCGGTCAAGACCTACGGCAACATCGTGTCCTTCCGCGACCTGGAGGAAGAGACCAACGACGCCATTGCCCTGTTCGGCAACAAGGAAGCCCGCGGCATTGTCCTGCTCAAGCCGTACGGCGAGTACCACGTCGAGTACGCCGCACGCACCCAGGAGCTGCTGGAGAAGTTCCCGCTCGACCAACCGATCATCGGCGAGACGGCGCAGAAGGACTTCATCGCGCTCTTCGGCACCATCCTGCGCCTCCAGAATATTCTGACCTCCTTCGACGAGTTCGCTGGCAACGAGATCCTCACCGAACGTCAGAGCCAGGACTACCGCAGCGTCTACCTCAACCTCTACGCCGAGTTCCGCAAGGAGGGCGAGAGCGAAAAGGAATCGATCAACGACGACGTCGTCTTCGAGATCGAGCTCATCAAACAGGTCGAGATCAACGTCGACTACATCCTCATGCTCGTCCAGAAGTGGCGCGAGGCCCGTGGCAACGGCACGGACCAGGAAGTCGAGGCGGTTACGCAGATCCGGCGCGCGGTCGACTCCAGCCCGACCCTGCGCAATAAGAAGGACCTCATCATGGACTTCGTCGACTCTGTCTCGGCCAGCTGCGAGATCGATGAACAGTGGTGCGCCTTCGTCGCTGCCAAGCGCACCGCGGAACTCGACGCGATTATTACCGACGAGAATCTCAATCGGGAGGAGACCACGGCGTTCGTCCAGCACGCCTTCCGCGACGGGATCATCCCGACCTCTGGCACCGCGGTCACCAGGATCTTGCCGCCCGTCTCACGATTCTCGCCGGACGGCGGCCATGGCGAGAAGAAGCGTCGTGTGCTGGCACGACTCGGCGCGTTCTTCGAGCGCTTCTTCAGCTTGTCGTCTGAGAATGGGAACGACCAACCGGTTCGCCCATGATGCCGCCGGGTTATTGGCCACTGCGTCGATATGCAGCTCTTCGCCGTTAGCAGTGGCATTGATGCCGGCTGGGTGCGCTCCGCCGGGATCGGTGGGTGCAAGCCCACCGTACCCGGCGTCGTTGGTTGTCGGGATTGCGGAACCCAAACGCGATCCGTCCGACTTGCTTGACGATCCGGTTGCAGCCTTCGCTATGCGAGTCGAAATTGACGTCATGTCAGCCCGCACCGCTCGGTAGTCACACTCGAGCCCCTGGCAAGGAGCTACTGGCGTGTCCCCGGTGAATGAGTCCACTTGGTTTGGAGTCCTTGTTGCCCCGACCTGGGGGGGCGCATCACCGTCCTGCCGATCCCCCACTCGCGGGGAGAGTCCGGACCCCGGAAGTAGGGACGACACAGGATGACACTACGGGCGACCGGACAGCAGCAGACCTCGAGTGTGAGCTCGCCATGCTCGCCTCCGTCCGCGCCTACCTCACCGACGCCGAAGAGGAGGATTTCCGACTACCGACCACCGCCGTCGCCAAGGTCCTCGACGAACTAGGCGGCCTGGACCGCAAGAGCTGACCTCGGCACTTCCCCATGCTGACGGCCTGGCGGACAGGCCGGGCCTGTCGACGCGCCGCTACCCTGTCGGACTCGAACCGGTCGGTGCCGAGTGACCGAAACATCCTCGGCGACAAGGAATCGGCGGTATCCCGGAAGTTCGTGGCGATGACCGAGACCGCACTGAACCGCCTGCCGCGAACGTGACACCGGTGACGATCAGGACGTCGATCGCCGGCCACCACCGGCATATCGTGGCCCAGAGGCGGTCGGTTTCGGGCATGTCGACCTGAACGTAGTGCCCGAGCCGCATCTTCTCCTGGTGGGCGTCGGTCAGCGACGAGCAGGCCGGTAGGCGCCTGAGTTGTTCTTTGATGCCCCAGGCGGCGGCGAGTTCGTCGGTCGGATCATCGCTGGTGAACGTGGCCCGCAGACGAGCCCGGCCGCGAGGCGACAGGGTGTCCGCGCCGCGTAACAGGAGCCGCCGGTTCGCCCACGACGGATCGACCAACCTGCCTCTCCTGTTCTTCTGCTGTTGCGAAAGACGTTGCCGCACAGTAGCACCATGTCGTTTGCCAGTTTCACGAGGTGGAACGCATCGACACTGATGGCGGCGTGCGGCAGGTTGGCGGCGATCGCTTTCGCGAAGGCCGCGGACGGATCGATCGCGACCACCTCGATCCGGTCGCGCCAGGCCTGAGGTCGCGCAGCGAGCCACGCACCGACACCCTTGTTGTCGCCGTGGACATCCAGGGCTCGTAGCGCCGCCACTTGCCCGTGGGCAACCGGAAGTAGCGCACCCGCCGGAAGCGGTGCTCATCGAGCACGACGACATGAAAGCACCCCATGGTCAGTGCCGCTCGATTATTGCGCTTAGCGCCGGATTCGACGTGACTGCTCCCCGACCCCCGATATCTTGTCTTGTCTGGATAGGGTTTATTTGGCGGTGGTGCTGCCCGAAATGTACGCCGCACGGAGGGCATTGAGGAGTTCCGGGGTGACGGTCTTGGTTTGATTGCCACCGCCGATCCTGATGCCGACTAGGGCCTCGACCTCATCGATGTACTCTGCCGCGCGCCGTTCAAAGACGCTGCGCCAGAAGGAGAGCGCCGGGACTCCACTGGCGTAACACCACACCGACACCAGCCCGGCCTTCTGATCGGCGAATCTAGGCAGAAGTATGACGCTGCCAGCGTCCGAGAAGTACGTCTCGGGAGTGATGGCCGAAACACGCGCTAGGTCCTCAACCCAGTCAGCCAGCATCGTGAGGGTTGCACCGTTCTCTCCGTCGACGTTCTGTATGTGCTCACGGAACGGTTGAACGCCAATTTCGAGATGTCCTGAACCTTGTGGTGTCCGCCTCGTCGCGCGTTCGAGTGCAGGCTCCGGCTGGTGGTCGGGATCCAGCCGTTGCGGGACGGCGATCTGGTGGCCGCCGACCGTATACGCGTGGACCGCGATCAGATCTAACGACAAGCCTGTTGTCACCGATTCCAAGTACCCCATGAGATTGACTAATTCTGCTGGAGCTTCGTCAAGCACGATCACGACCCGAAATGAACCTGCCGCCAGGTGCTGGTTGATCGATTCTTCAAACTGGTCACGAGTAAGACTGCTCTCGTCTTGAAGAGACTCCTGAACCAACTCATGGAGGGTGCGCCC
>NZ_JBAQEO010000931.1:0-4180 GCF_049286785.1 Rhodococcus sp. (in: high G+C Gram-positive bacteria)
CGACGAGCCAGCACGGCGGGCTCATCCAGTTCAACGGCTTGTAGGCGCGGTCGTCGGCGTGAACGCTGACCGATCCGTCCGACTTGATCAGCAGCAGACGGCGCGCTGTAGGCAGATGGGCAGTCAAACGGCCCACATAGTCGACTCGGCATCGGGCAATCACTAGGCGCACCCGCCCACCCTAAGGGATCGGCCGACTAGTCTCGAATAACTATGCAGAGCCCACGCAAATCTGTCGCGCCGTTGGGGTCGTGGCTGCTCGGTTCGCCCGATGAGAGCCCGCGTCGCCGCCGGGTGCGCGTGCAATTACTCCTCACCGCGCCGTTGATCATCACCAATCTGATCGGGGCACTGATCGCGGGCCTCCTCATCAGTGTCGTCGTTCCCGGTCCGTCGGTGTGGGCACGAGACTTCTGGCTTGCCAACTTCGTCGCCGTGCCGGTGTACGTCGTGTGCGCGGTACTCGTCGGAGTGACCTGGGGAACCAGACGGTTGGTCTCGGATCTGCGCTGGGCCACGGAGGATCAGGAACCCTCGGACCGTGATCGGGCCGCGGCGTTCCGCGCGCCGTGGCGACTCACCCGCGTCCAGGCCGCGCTGTGGGGTCTCGGATTGGCCTTCTTCACGACGCTGTACGGGATCATTGATCCGCAGACCATCCCGAAGGTCGCCTTCACGATCGCCTTCGCCGGGATCACGATCTGCGCATTCTGCTATCTCCTGACCGAGTTCGCGCTACGGCCGGTGGCAGCGCGCGCACTGGCGTCTGACGGCCCACGCGCGCGACGGACGCTGGGCATCACGGGCCGCACGGTGCTCGCATGGATTCTCGGCACCGGAGTCCCGCTGTCGGGCCTCATGCTCATCGCCGTCTTCAGTTTCATCCGCTACGCGAGCTCGACCAGTCTGGCCATCTCGATCCTTGCGCTCGGCGGAGTCATCCTCTGCTTCGGCCTGCTGCTGGTGGTCATCAGCGTGCGGGCGACAGCTGCGCCGATCAGGTCCGTCCAGCTCGGCATGGCCCGCGTGGCCGATGGGGAACTGGACGTCGAGGTCATCGTCTACGACGGTACGGAGCTGGGCGCACTCCAGACCGGATTCAACCGGATGGCCGAGGGCCTGCGCGAACGCGAACGAATCCGGGACCTGTTCGGACGCCATGTCGGCCAGGAGGTGGCCCTCCGCGCGCTCGGCCAGGCCACCGAACTCGGTGGCGAGGAACGCGACGTCGCGGTCCTGTTCGTCGACATCATCGGGTCCACCACCCTTGCAGTCACCCGATCCCCCACCGAGGTCGTGGAATTGCTCAATCGGTTCTTCGATGTCGTCGTGGAGGAGGTGGACCGTCGCGGTGGATTCGTCAACAAGTTCGAGGGCGACGCTGCTCTCGCCATCTTCGGCGCGCCCCTGGTGCTCGACAACCACGCGGGCGCCGCGCTGTCGGCGGCCCGAGCCCTGAGGAACCGCCTCGCCGAGGAAGTGCGTGGATGCGAAGCTGGGATCGGGGTGGCCGCAGGACGGGCCGTGGCGGGTAATATCGGGGCGCACGACCGGTACGAGTACACCGTGATCGGCGACCCCGTCAACGAGGCCGCCCGGCTCTCGGAGCTGGCGAAGAACGTACCCGGCCACCTCGTGGCCTCACAACCCGCCGTCGACGCGGCGAGCGAAGACGAGAAGCGGCAATGGCAGTTCACCGACCGGGTCACGCTCCGCGGGCGCCTCGAGCCCACCACCCTGGCGGTTCCTGCAGAATCGGTCGCCCCGGAGTCGGACCTTCGCGATGTCTCCGATCCCTCTACGAAGATTTCCTGAGCGGAGCGAGAGGCGTCCGATCCACCGATGCTCCCGGACCCGGGTTTCTGGCGACGATTTCGGGTCGCGCCACCGGATGGGTAGCCGACATCTCGGTGCCCGGGTAGGGACTGCAGATCCGGACGTCGTGCGCGAAACACCACCGCCAGTTATCACCGTGCCGGAGTGATTGCACCACCGGATGACCGGTCCGCTCGGCGTGGTGCCGCGCATGCCGCATGGGTGACGAGTCACTGCACCCGACATACCCGCAGGTCAGGCACATCATGAGATGTTGCCAGTGCGTGCCGAGCGCGAGACAGCCCTCGCAGCCGTCCGGGGTGTGCGCCACGACGTCGTCGCGCACCATGCCGAGATCCGGATCTTGCCAGTCGAAACGTTGGGTCATTGCTCCACCTCGATTCCAGGTTGGCTGCTGCACCGCTCCCTCACCTGGTCATGCCAGAACCAAAGAATCGGCCGTCACTCGTCCCGTCGGTACAGCGAGCCGTTTCGACCGGCGGATAAGGGGTAGTTCAATGCCATGAATCTCGACGCCTTCCCGAACCGGGTGATGAATGGCATCCCGGAGGAGGCGGAACTCCGCTCGGTCGTCGAGCTCACGGCACGTATGTATGAATGCCGTGGTCGGGACGACATTCTCGGCCTGATGGCCGAGGCCGTGGGCGAACTGGGGCAGTTGACGATCGAGCGGTCCGACGAGCCTCCGCGTAGCGGCACGGACGAAGGATGGCGCCGACGCGTCGAGATCGACGATTCCACCTCCCCTGCCACCACTGTCACCCTGTGCGCGGTGCGGCCGCCGAGTCCCGTCCAGCGGACCCTTCTGGACTTGGTGCTCCAGCACGCCTCGGCGGCGATGCGGACGCAGACCCTCCGAGCTCGTTCTGTGCGACGGGAGGAGGAGAACGCCGCGTTGACCGCCGACGTCGCCCGTCTGCAGCGGGAAGTCGACGTCTACGGCACCTTCGGCCGACTGTCGGTGGCCGAGGTCGACGAGAGGGCCGTTGCGACTGCTCTCCACGAACTCACCGGACTCTCCGTGGGCTTCGAAGACGCGTTCGGCCACCTGCGGGTGTGGACAGGTCCGGGAAAGACGTCGCGGTACCGCCGGATCGGGGGACGAAATCGGATCGAGGTCCTCCGGCGCGCTTCGATGGACGGCCATCCGGTCCGCGACGACAACCGGATCGTGCATGTCATCCGCCCCGGTCAGACGCTCCTCGGACTCCTCTACGTGTGGGATCCCGAACACCTTGCGACCGACTCCGATCTCCTTGCCCTCGAACGCGCAGCGGCCGTGCTCGCTGTCGAACTGTCGCACCGGCGGTCACTCGCCGAAACGGAGGCACGGCTCAGCCGCGATCTGGGAGCCGACCTTCTCGCCGGCACCGGAGAGGAGACTGCTTGTGCGCGGGCCGACGCGCTCGGCTACGACCTCCGTACCGCCCAACGCGTGGTGGTGGTGCAGTGCACGACGAACACACCGGACACCATCGTGACCGACGTCATGCGGCGGCACTTCAGGTCGACAGAAACTCCTGCTCTTCTGGTTCCCGCCGTCGACGAGCGGCCCGACATCGTGGCAGCGATCGCCGAGGCGACCGTCGATCCGAATGCCTTGTGGGCGGCACTGGAAAAGATGTCGGGACGCGCGGCCGGGATCATCGCGGTCGGCTCCGAATGTGGCTCTCCGGGAGATGTGCCGACGTCGTACGCCCATGCGCTCCGGACGCTGGAAATTCGTCGGCAGTCGCTATCACCTTCCGGCGTAGCACGTTTCGAGGAACTCGGCGTCTACCGCATCCTCGATTCGCACAGCACCACCGACGATGTCGAGTCGTTCGTGCGGGAGTGGCTCGGACCGTTGCTCGAATACGATCGTGAACACAGAAGCACGATGACGGCCACGCTCGCACAGTATCTCGACTGCGGCGGCAAATACGACGAGACGGCGCAGGCGCTACGGATTCACCGCAGCACGCTCCGGTATCGGATGTCCCGGATTCACGACCTCACCGGACGTGACCTCCGCAGTGTCGATACCCGTCTCAACCTTCACCTGGCCACCCGGGCACTACAGGTATTGGCCGGCGGGACGCAGCCCTGAAGCGTGCGGGCACAGCACTTTTCGACAAAAGGGAGTTGTCCCCCGGAAATGCCGGAAGCCCCCCAACGGTGTTGGGGGGCTTCCGGTAACGGATGTTCGGCGGTGTCCTACTCTCCCACACCCTGTCAGGTGCAGTACCATCGGCGCTGGAGGGCTTAGCTTCCGGGTTCGGAATGGGACCGGGCGTTTCCCCTCCGCTATGGCCGCCGTAACTCTATGAAACTGTCACACACAAACATCAGCGAAGACATCTGC
>NZ_JBAQEO010000932.1:0-10579 GCF_049286785.1 Rhodococcus sp. (in: high G+C Gram-positive bacteria)
GACGCGGCCCGCTCGGCCACGTACCAGGCTTGGCTCCATCACTACAATCACCACCGACCCCACACCGGACTCGACGGCAAGTCACCTATCGACCGCGTCGGCGTTCACAACGTCCCCACGAATTACATCTAGCCCGCTGATTGGTTAGGCTCGCCTGACATATCGCATCGACCCGGGGAAGAATCCGCAGACATGGCTCAACGCAACAAGTTCGTCAAGCCCCGGAGTCGCCGGATCGCGACCGCCCGAGTGGTCGCCGGAAAGCAGATCAGCCCCAACTTCGTCCGGGTCACGATCGCGGGCGACGAACTCGGATCGGTGACCCCGATGGGCTACGACCAGTGGTTCCGCATGTTCATCCCGCAGCCCGGCCAGACCGTTCTGAGGCTCCCGTCGACCTCGAGCAATCTGTGGTTCGCACAGTTGAAGCTGATGGCCAAAGACACCCGTCCGATCGCGCGGAGCTACACGATCCGCGACTACCGCGCCGCCGGTGCCGGGTCGTTCGGCGACACCACCGAAATCGACATCGACTTCGCGTCCCACGGTGATCCGGGTCCCGCGTCCGCGTGGGCCCACATCGCGTCACCCGGTGACCCGGTCGCGGTTCTCGACGAGGGACTCATCTACAACCCGACACCCGGCGCCGAATGGCAACTGCTGGTGGGCGACGAGAGCGCGCTTCCGGCGATCGCCGGGATTCTCCATTCGTCGCCCGCGGATCTCCGGGCCGAGGTGTTCATCGAGGTCGCAGATGCCGATGACGCCCAAGAGATTTCGGTGGGCGAGGACGTGAACGTGCACTGGCTGGTGCGTGAGGACGCGGCAGCGAAACCCGGCGCACTGGCCCTGGACACGGTACTGGGAGCCGATTTACCGGCCGGGCCGTCGTACACGTTCGTGGCCGGTGAGAGTGCACTGCCGACGGCGCTGCGCCGACACCTGGTGAACGAGCGGCACGTTCCCAAGAGCGATATCGCGTTCACCGGGTACTGGCGCCACGGGCATGCCGCCTACTGACACGTCAGCCACCTACCGACACGAGAACGCGGCCCGGAAAATCCGGACCGCGTTCCGACGTCGGCCGTGCGGATTCAGTTGGCGTGCTTCTGGACGAGATCGCCCACACGCGGAAGAGCTTCGATCACATTCTTCTTGGCCGAGGGACGCAGCGAGGAGTACACCTTCTTGACTGCACCGCGGTCGCTGGCCTCGATGCGCTCGTCGGTGACGCCGAGCAGCGAATCCGCCACGTTGTCACCGCGGGCCACGAGGTACTCGGAGAACGAGACCTGACCGGTGGCAGTGAAATCCTGCCAGAACGGCTCGAGCTTGGTGACGAATGCCGGCAGCAGGCCCTCGATCGCGTCCGGCACAATCGACGGTCCCACCTTCTTGACCGCGGCGTATCCGCCCTTGAGTGCCAGTCCCGAGGCCCCCGACTTGTCCGAAACCTCCGCGTCGATCAAGGTCCGGACGTCTGCGATCACCGCAGGGACGCGCGACTCGTCGAGCAGGGTTTCGTTCAGAGCTGCAACCACTTTCAATGCCTCCGTGTTGACTGAGCGATCAGGTCCGGCCAGACACTATACGAAAAGCGGCGGGTCACTGCGATCGAGCAGGCCATGACACCGCGCCAGCCGCTCGAACCACCACCGGGCCCGGCCGGGATCGGCGGCGAGCGCGGCCAGGCGAGCAGGGTCCGGGGTGACGATTCCGACCGGAAGATGTCCGTCCACCAGTTCGCGTGGTGGCGCCACGTCCTCCTCGAAGAGGCCGCCCGTGCCCAGTCCACAGGCGAACCGCAATTCGGGAAGCGCCGCGGCGGCCGCGATACCGGCGGACATCCCGACAGCAGTGTCGAGTGCACTCGTCACCACCCCGGGCACGCCGTACGACGACAGCTCTTCGGACAGCGACAGCAGCCGGCGCATCCCGCCGAGCGGGGCGACCTTCACGACGGCCACGTCTGCACCGCCGGCGCGCACCACCTTCAGTGGATCCTCCGCGCGGCGGATGCTCTCGTCCGCGGCCACCCGCACGCCGGGCACCCGGCGCCGCACCTCCACGAGTTCCGGGACGGTGGCGCACGGCTGCTCGGCGTATTCGAGCGGACCGCCGCGGGTCAGGGCACGGAGCGCGGCCTCCGCCTCGTCCACCGACCATCCCCCGTTGGCGTCCACGCGGACGTTCGGGATCAGCTCCCGCACGGCCGCGACCCGGGCGACGTCGTCGGCCAGTGTCTGGCCACGTTCGGCCACTTTCACCTTCGCCGTCCGCGCGCCGGGATACCGTGCCAGCACCGCCGGAACCTGATCGGCATCCACGGCCGGGACGGTCGCGTTGACGGGGACCTTCTCCCGCACCGCCGCCGGCGGCCCCGCCCAGGCAGCTTCGATCGCGGACAGCAGCCAGTTGGCCGCCTCCTCGTCCGCGTACTCGGGGAAGGGCGCGAACTCGCCCCACCCGGCGGGACCACGCAGCAGCAGCGCCTCGCGCGCGGTGATACCGCGGAACCGCATCCGCATGGGCAGGCTCACCACGACGGCGTCGGCAAGGACGTCGTCGAGCGACGGCAGGGACGTCACCGCGTCAGGGCTGACCGGGCAGGAGTTGGATCATCAGCGCTTCACAGTCGGCAAGCAGCGTGTCCTCGCGCATGAGCCGGGCAGTGATGAACGTCTTGCGCCCCTCCACGCGGTCGACACTGCCCTCGACGGTAAGGGGTGTGTTCAGCGGGGTGATCGCCCGGTAATTGACATGGAGGTACCCGGTGCGGCTGATCGGACGCCCGTAGGCGTGGACGATCATTCCCATGAGGTCGTCGAACAGCAGAGGCAGGGTGCCGCCGTGCGCCGCACCGTTGCCACCGAGGTGGTAACGACGGAACACACCCCGGCTGCGTACCCCGTCGGGCCCGAACTTGTCGATGGTCCACGGCGGCATGAGCAGGCTGCCGCGTCCCGGCAGTTCGATGGTCCGGCCCGCTGTGGCCCGTCCTTCCGAGGCGATATGCGGTTGCAGGAGCTCGGCCAGCGCGTCGATCCGGTCTGCAGCCTCGGCCACGACGTCGTCGGGGGCGTTGATCGACACCGCGAGATCCTGCAGCGTGCGCATGCCCTCCACGAACCGGCCCCAGTCCGGTCCGGGTGTGGCCGCCTCGAACTGGGGGAATCCGCCGTGGTGCTCGTACTCGTCGTCACCCTGGCCGTCGACTCGCGCGGGAACGGCGCTCGGCTCACTCATGGATGCCGCTCGGTTCACTCATGGATGCACGGTAACGCGCGACCACGGCAGACGTCCTGCGGCCCTCTGGCATCGCTACACATATCCTCGATCCCGTGACCTTCAACCCGCAGCATTGGCGCCCCGTCCCCGGCTTCGAGAACCTCACCGACATCACCTACCACCGGCACGTCAGCGAAGGCGTGGTGCGGGTGGCGTTCGATCGGCCCGAGGTCCGCAATGCGTTTCGCCCGCACACCGTCGACGAGCTGTACCGGGCCCTGGACCACGCCCGCATGACCTCCGACGTCGGTGCGGTTCTCCTCACGGGCAACGGACCCAGCCCCAAGGACGGCGGCTGGGCGTTCTGCTCCGGTGGCGACCAGCGCATCCGGGGCCGCAGCGGCTATCAGTATGCAGAAGGAGAAACCGCGGACACGGTCGACAGGGCGCGCGCCGGCCGCCTCCACATCCTCGAGGTGCAGCGACTCATCCGATTCATGCCGAAGGTGGTCATCTGCCTGGTCAACGGCTGGGCCGCGGGCGGCGGGCACAGCCTGCACGTGGTGTGCGACCTCACCCTCGCCAGCCGGGAGCACGCACGGTTCAAGCAGACCGATGCCGACGTGGGCAGCTTCGACGGCGGATATGGCAGCGCCTACCTCGCGAAGATGGTGGGCCAGAAGTTCGCCCGCGAGATCTTCTTTCTCGGCGAGACGTACACCGCGGAGGAAATGCACCGGATGGGCGCGGTCAACAAGGTGGTCGACCACGCCGAACTCGAGGACGTCGCGATCGACTGGGCCGCCAAGATCAACGGCAAGTCCCCGCAGGCGCAGCGGATGCTGAAGTACGCGTTCAACCTGCAGGACGACGGCCTCGTCGGCCAGCAACTGTTCGCCGGTGAGGCAACCCGCATGGCGTACATGACGGATGAGGCCGTCGAGGGCCGCGATTCATTCCTCGAGAAACGCGAACCCGACTGGAAGCCCTATCCCTGGTATTTCTGACCCGGCAGCCGATATCCGTCGGGCAGACTGACCACATGACCATCGACTGCGAACAACCCGGCTCGGAGCATCGTCGCCCCGAGGGGACGAGCGACGACACAGTGGCAGCGCTGGGCAAGTTGTCGGAGGCACTCGAGACGGTCGAGCGAGCGCGCGGGCAACTGTATTCGTTTCATCAGCTGATCGGCCATGCGGACCTCCAGCTCGGCGAGGCCGTCGACGCTCTGCGCGAGGCCGGCCACGCGGAGGTGGCGGACCGGCTGCGGAGCGAGCTGGTGGGCCGCAACGTCCTGGCGGGGCGCTGGACGTTCCAGGTGGTCGAGGAATTCGACGACAGCTACTGGACCGTCTTCCGCGATCAGGAGCGCGCGGCGCGCGGCGAACTGGCCGGAGGCAGACGGCACCTGTTCGAAGCCGAAATGAAGGAAGAGCGACGTACACACGGCCGGCCGGGTCACGAGTCCCGGCCGAGCGAAGGAGAGTAGCGGGTGGAAATCCTCAGCAGCAGGACGATTCTCCGTCCGAAGGACTACGCGACGACGCTCGGCTTCTACCGCGACATCCTGGGGCTCGCCACCGCACGTGAATATCCCGGTGGCACCGTGTTCTTCGCAGGCCAGGGGTTGATCGAGGTGGCAGCGCACGGTGGCAGCCGGGCCGACCGGTCGATATTCAACGGCGCCCTGTGGTTGCAGGTCCGCGACCTGACCGCCGCGCAGACCGGACTGGTTCTGGCCGGAGTGAAGATCGACCGGGAAGCGCGGCAGGAGCCGTGGGGACTGTACGAGATGTGGATCTCCGATCCTGACGGCATTCCCATCGTCCTGGTGCAGATACCCGACGACCATCCCATTCGCCGCGATCCGCGCGCCCCGAAGCCGGAGTGAGTACGCGGATCGCGATGGACGGGCTCAGTCGCGACGGATGAGTGCGGCGCTGATCTGATCGGTGTGCGCCTGGCCCTCGAGCAGCTGGCGAACCAGCCAGAGACGCAGCACCTTCCCGATCGCGGCGGCCACGTAGAGCGCCGCACCGCCCACGGTCAGGGCTAGAAATGCCATCGTCAGGATCTGGGACGACACGATGTCGCGCAGGTCCGACTGGGTGAGCGACGCGACGTACGTGACGAACGCCGAGACCGTCCCGATGATCATCAGGGCGAGCCCGACGAACCGGATCCGACCGTCTGCTCCCCCGCTCCGGCCGGACCCCACCTTCAGTCCCTCGATGTCCTTCTTGAATTGCTCACGGCGCTCGTCTGCGAGTGCGGTCATCGTCACCCTCCTAGGTAGCTGGTTGATAGTTCACGATCGATCTCGTGCGGATCTCCGATCCGCACCACACGGCCTTGCAGGATGAGCGCCGCGGTGTCCGCGATGGGGAGTACCGCCCGGGCGAACTGTTCCGCCACGACGATCGAGAGGCCCTCTGCCGCGAGTTGCCCCACGACCTCGTACATCTGGGCGACGATGCGCGGAGCCAGCCCCATCGACAGTTCGTCCAGCAGCAGTATCGATGGACCGGTCCCTAGTGCCCGGGACAGCGCCAGCATCTGCTGCTCACCACCCGACATCGAGCCCGCCAGCTGTCCGCGGCGTTCGCCGAGGACGGGAAAGCGGGTGTACGCCACGTCCTCGAGTTCGGCGAGGTCCACCCCGGTCCCGGTGGCGACCCAGAGGTTCTCGCGCACCGTGAGATTCGGGAAGATGCCCCTGCCCTCGGGTATCGAACACACCCCGATACGGGCCAGCTCGGAGGCGTCGACGCCGTTCACGACGCGTCCGCCGAAACGCACTTCCCCGTGCGCCGGCGGCAGGATGCCCGCACACACCTTCAGTGTGGTCGTCTTGCCGCCGCCGTTGGGCCCCAGCAGTGCGACAACCGTTCCGGCCTGCAGCACCAGATCGACCCCGTGCAGCACCTCGATGGGCCCGTAGCCGGCACGCACGCCGGCAAGTTCCAGCAGAGGTGGCTCCGGTGTGCGCAGCTCCTGGGACGGTCCGGTCATCACGGTTCCGATGGTCATACCGCTTCCTCCTCGGTGCCGATGTAGGCGGCGATCACCTCGGGATGGGTGCGGATGAGCTCCGGAGCGCCGGACGCCAGCACCGCCCCGTAGTCGAGAACGTGGATCGTGGAACAGACCTTCATGACCAGCGGAATATCGTGCTCGACCAGGCAGATGGCGAGGCCGTCGGCCGTGAGCCCGGTCAGCAGTCCGGCGAATTCCTCGGTTTCCTGCTCCGTCTGCCCGGACGCGGGCTCGTCGAGCAGCAGTATCCGCGGGTCGCTCATCAGCGCACGCGCCACCTCCACGACTCGCGCACGCCCGGTCGGGATGTCGGAGACGTCCCTGCCTGCCACATCCGTCAGCCCGGTGAGTTCGAGTAAGCGATCCGCCTCGGCATCGACGTCGAACTTCGCATTGCCGTTGGCCCGGTGCATGTCTCCGGCCACCCGGAGGTTGTCCCGTACCGACAGCGACACGAACAGCTCGAGTCGCTGGAAGGTGCGGGCCAATCCCAGTCGCGCACGCTTGTACGGCGCCAGGCGGGTCACGTCTTCACCGCCGAGGAAGACCCGGCCCTCGGTGGGCTTCTGGAGTCCGGTGACGGTGTTGAACAGGGTGGTCTTGCCGGCGCCGTTCGGCCCGATCAGCCCGGTCACGACTCCCGGGTGGACGGCGATGCTCACATTGCGAACCGCGACATGACCGCCGAACCGTACTGTGACGTTGCGGGTTTCGAGGAGCGGCGCTTCACCGATCCTCGTGATGTCAGCTGCCAAGACCGATCAGCTCCTTCGCCGGCACGGGTACGCCGGTCCGATACGCGGGGATGTCGAGTTCGCGGTCGAGAGCGGCGCGCGCCTCGGCGGTGTACGGCTCGTCGATACCGATCGACTCCGGCGGTGTCGACCTACGCCGGGCAGCCTCCTCGGGCCCCAGCACGGCCGCCGGCATGACCGACCTTCCGACCACCGGCAGCAGGAAGAGCGTGGTGACGGCGATCGCCGCGAACCACCAGTTGTCCAGGATTCCGGTGAGCGCCAGCACGTAGGCCGCGGCAACCACGGCGGCACCACCCACCAGGACCGGTGTGGCCTTCACCAGGTGCCGGTACCCCTCCATCACGTCGTGCACCACACCGCTCGGGTTCTTGCCGACGCCGATACCGATCAGCGCCGGGCTGACCGCGGCGATGTTGCCGAGCAGCAACCACAGGCCCTCGAGTTCGGGCTGCGCGGACGCCAAATTGGTGAACGACACCATGATCACGGAGAAACCGATTCCAGCCATGACGCCGCCGAAGAGAGCCCCGGTGACGTAACCGATCCCAGCCACCACTGTCAGCATCAGCAAGGTCAGACTGACGATAATCGAGAAGTTCTCCGTCGCAACGGATCCCATCGCGCTCGACATCAATATTCCACCGAGTCCGGCGATCCCCGCCGAGAGCATGAACACGCTGAGCTTCAGTTTCACCAGGTTCTGACCGAGCATCGCCGATGCGGCCGGACTGTCCTTCATCGCGGCCAGTCGCCGGCCGTATCCACTGTTGCGCAGCGCGATGATCGCGATGCCCAGCACCGAGAACAGTGCCGTCACCGTCATCAGGAACACGGTGTCGTCGGCGAGGTCCAGGGGGCCCACCTTCAACGGGGGCACAGACAGGGAGCCCTGGGTGAAGAGGGAGAACTCGACACCGAACAAGGTGTGAACGGTCGTGTCGCGAAGCACCATGTTGCTGAGGAACACCCCGAACGCCATCGTCGCCAGTGCCAGATACAGACCGCGCAACCGAAGTGCGGGCAGCGCGACCAGTCCGCCGATCAGCGCGGTGACGAGCACACCGAACAGCACTCCCCACACGTTCAGGTGTGCCGCCAGGCCGGTGCCGCTGATCCCGAAGTGGAACGCGACCATGGTGGCGATGGCACCGAAAGACAACGGCGCCAGATTCATCTCGCCCGCGTAGCCCGTCAACAGGGTCAGCGAGAGCGCGATGATCGCGAAGCAGATTCCGATGGTCAGTGTGGTGATCGCCGACTCCACCATGAGCAGGCGCAGCAGGTACACGGTGATCACCAGAACCACCCCCCACGTGACAGCTCTGCGCACACTCGGCACGCGGTACCGCTCACGGGTCCGGATGACGGTGCCCCGCAATCGGTCCTGCGGCAGAACGATGAGAACGACGAACAGGGCGATCATGGGCAGCGACACCCGCAGATTGCTGGTCCACGTCCAGCTGGTCGGGAAGTAGGCCAGCACGTACGTCCCGGCGAGACCCAGGATCACGGCACCGAGGAAGGTCCGCGGGATGCTGCGGAGCCGGCCGAACATTGCTGCGGCGAACGCGTCGATCACCAACAGGGTGAGCATGTTCGCCTCGAGGGTGCCGCCGCTGATCGGGGTGATCAGGATGCCCGCCAGTACGGCCAGCGCCGAACCCAGGGCCCAGGACAGGCCCGCGAGACGTTCGGGCCGGTGACCGTTGAGCCGCAACAGATCCGGGTCGTCGACCACGGCGCGCATGGCCACACCCGAACGGGTACGGACGAACAGCACCCGCAGACCGGCCGCGATGAGAGCAGCCACGATCACACACAGCAGCTCATGCCACCGGACGGTGGCCCCGAAGAACGAGAAGCTGCGATCCGCGAAGAACATCTGCATCGAGCGCGCCTTCTCCGGATGCCAGAACCAGTGCGAGACCGACAGCATGCCGAGCATGATCGCCACCGTGACGACGATCTTGGTGACCTCTGCGGTGTCGCGCAGACCCCGCATGATCACCACGTACAGCAGCAGGCCCATGAGTGGCCCGAAGACTCCCAGAACCAGCACGAGCGCGACGGAAGTCGGCAGATCCCAGCCGTAACGGAGCTGCCAGTAAACGAAAGCACCGAGCATCGCCTGAGCGCCGTGCGCGAAATTGAAGATGCCGGAAGTGTTGTAGGTGAGTACCAGACCCGACGCCGCGATGGCGTAGACAGCGCCGAGAACCAGACCCAGGATCGTGAAGGTCAGGAAAGTATCCATGGTGAATCCTCGTTCGGGGAGGCCGGCAGCACCCACGCCGCCGGCCTCGATCGGATCAGGACCGCGGTGAAATCACGGCAGGATTCATGTATTTGGTCGCGATACGGTCGGGGCCGAGATCCGTGCCCCACGTGCTCGGATCAGTCTTCACGAGATACTCGTCCTCGCACTGGAATTCCGCGGCCTTGGTCGGGAATTCCTGCGAGTACTTCTCGCCCTCGAGCCCGACCATGAGCCCGCACTTGGCAGGCAGATTGGCGCCCGGGTCGGTCACGGCGTGCAAACCACCACCGTCCCACTCGTGAATCCGGGACAACTCGTCGATCATGCACTGACGAGTCAGATCCGACCCGCATTCCTTCGCCGCGGTAGCCCACAGCAGGAATGAAGACGTCGACTGCATACCGAGCAGTGCCGTCTTCCCGTTGCCGGCGGTGACCAGATCGACATACTTCTGCACGGCCCGAACCTCGTCCGCGTTCTCGAGGAGCTGGAAGGTCGAACCTGCGTTCAAGTTGTCGAGCAGACCCGAACCCGCGTTGAACTCGGCAACACTCGCCCCGTACCACGTGGCCTCACCGAGGATGACCGGGTCCAGTCCTACCTGCTGCACCGCCTTGTAGAAGTTGAGTTCGGCCGGTACCGGTGAGCGGGACGTCCACAACCCCTTGGCGCCGCACTCCTTGACCTTCTCCGCGAAGGGGAGGTAACTGGCCTCGCCTTCGTAGTTCAGTGTGATGCCGCAGTCCTTGAGAGTGAATCCGGCCGCCTCCGCGAGCGAGGCCGACTTCCTCAGTGCCGTGATGATCGTCGGCATCGTGGAGCCGACCAGCGCGAAGTCGGTCTTCAGCTCGGGATTCATCTCACCCATCTGGAACCACGCCGCGCCGTTGGCGTAGTCGACCGGGAACGGCACACCCTGATAGGTCATCGGCCCGTTGGCGGCGTCCGGGGACACCGTGAAACCGGGAACCGCAGCCAAGTTGCACGCCACCCGGGTCTGCTCGGCCGTCTGATCCATGGCGAAACCGTGTCCGACGAGCATGAACTGGGACGCGCACGCATCCTGCATCACCGAGTTGGCCTGCGTCATCGCAGCGTCGTAGTCCGTGCCGACGATCGTGCGGCCGTTGATGCCACCCTGGGCGTTGCACCAGTCGATCATCGCCGTGACCGCATCGCTCATCTCCCGGTTCAGGCCCGGACTCTTGGCGTACCCGCGGTCGTCGCCGTAGCCGATCTTGATCTCGGTGTCGGTGACACCCTGATCCGTCGCCCCCTTCGCGTCGCCCTCACCACA
>NZ_JBAQEO010000933.1:0-2052 GCF_049286785.1 Rhodococcus sp. (in: high G+C Gram-positive bacteria)
CCGCCGCTACTTTCGCTGGCGCAAAGCTCAACCAGGCGAAATGCGACATTCAATACAGATAAACCAATGATAAATAAACAGATATTCTACTTAAACACATTATGATTAACCTAAAGGCAAGATGTCCGACCCGATCCCCGATCCCCGCCGGCGGGTAGACCGATGCCAACGACCCCCCGGACACGTAGGACCCGGGTTGGGCCCCGTACGACGGTGGCGCGATGGTCGTCCTCCGGGCATCGAGCCCGGAGAACGACCCTTCGGGCTCGCACGCACCACCGCAACTCCGATCCGGACCGCCTGCAACCGGGATCCGTTCCCGCCACGCCGCGCCTCCTCTTTGCACCACGCAAACAACACAGCAACACTGCACACGAGCGCGCCAGAACCCCTTCAACTCAGGCCTCATCGCACCATTAAATCCAACCTGTTAAACACCGAAAAATCACCTATCTAAGCGCTGCACGCTTGTTAATCCAGTCCGAAATAAGTATATTTCACATCAACGAAAGGACCCGCAATGGCCGCAACGATCCTTGCAATCGCCAACCAAAAGGGTGGCGTCGGAAAGACCACGTCCGTCATCAACCTCACCCGCGCCGCCGTCACCGAACTGGGCCTGCGGGTACTCGTCGTCGACACCGACCCCCAGGGCAACGCCACCAAGTCACTCGCACCCGAATACCAAGGCAGCCTCGACCAGTCCCTCGCCACCGTGCTCGACAAGACCAAGAACGCCACCATCGCCGACGCCACCGTGGCCGGCGAATGGCCTGGAGTCGACGTCGTTCCCGCCGGCAGTGATGACCTCGCCGATGCCGCACAGACTCTCGTCACCATGAAAGCCGGCCGCGAGAGCCGCCTCAAACGCGCCCTCGCCGAGGTAGCGGACAAATACGACCTCATCCTCATCGACTGCCCACCCTCGCTCGACCAGCTCCCCATCAACGCGTTCACCGCCGCACACGCAGTCGTCATCGTCACCGAGCCAGGCCAATTCGCGCTCGACGGCCTCGACCGACTCCTCGACACCATCGAGATCGTCCAGGAGTACACCAACCCCCAGCTCGTGATCGCCGGCGCCATCATCAACGGCTACCAGCGCACCAACCGCATGGACCGCTGGTGCAACGACCTGCGCGAAAGCCTCGACGCACCCGTCCTCGACCCCCCGATCCACCGCGCCACCTGGATCGCCGAAGCCACCGAAGCCGGCCGCGGACTCGACGAGTGGAACACCCCCAAGGCCTCCAACCTGCACCGCACCTACGTCGAGCACCTGCGCAACATCCTCGACAACGTCCGAAAGGCGAGCTAACCGATGTCCGCACGACCCGAACCCCGCGCCACCAACCTCAGCAACCGGCGCCGGTCCAACCACCCCGCTATCCCCGTCGAAGCACGCGAAGCAGCCGAAGCTGCCGAAGCCGCCCAGACCGTCGAGTCGACAGAGCCCGAGCACAACCCGGCAACGGAGGCCACCGAAGCGCCCAAGAAGAAAATGGGGCGACCCAAAGGCACCGGCAGCAACCGCGACACCACCACCAGGTCGGTCACCTTCACCACCCCGATCCTCGAGGACGCCCTCAACGCAGTCGAATACCTCAAAGGCAACCCCACAGCTCCACGCACCTTCACCAGCCTGATCGACCTCGCCGTGTTCAAGCTCGTCAACGAGCTTCGCCAGGAATACAACAACGGCGAGCCCTTCCCGCAGCGAGAAGGCAAACTCAAACCCGGACCCCGCTGAAACAACAGCTCGAAGCACTTTTTGCAGCGTTGCACCCACCGCAAAACGGGCAAAATATATACGTTGCAAATAAAGAGGTACGAAGGCCAGGTTTGCGATAAACACGTTGTAATTAATGAACCCGAAGGGGAGTGAAGGTAATGCCGTACTCGTACAAGGTCGTCGAGGTCCGCGAGAAGATGCTCGGCGGCAAAATGTCCGGCGACAAGCTCGAAAAAGTGCTCAACGAGCATGCCCAGCAGGGATGGCGACTCAAGACGATCACCTCGACCGACATCAAGGGCAGGCTCGGTCCCGGCGGT
>NZ_JBAQEO010000934.1:0-1707 GCF_049286785.1 Rhodococcus sp. (in: high G+C Gram-positive bacteria)
CTTCACCGCCAATTGCGATGTCACCTCATTGAGACTCCGTGCCCATGAGCGGATCGACTCGCTGCTGGCGGCCGAAGCGGCCAGCACCGGCTCTGCGTCGGTGATGAGCTGCGTCATCGGCGCGAGAGTGGCGACGGAGTCGCGGGCGAGAAGGTGAGCCGAGTCGAACAGGCGCTGCAGGACGGGGCCCGTTCCGTTGAATGCGTAGTAACTTTCGTCGATCACCGTCTGCAGGTTCTGCTGAGGTATTGCTTCCAAACCGCGGTTGACCGTGTCGATCAGTGGGCCGACGTCTTGGGGAACCGAGGTCCGCTCGAGCGGAATGGTGTCGCCGTCCTCGAGATAGGGGTCGTTCGACGTTCGAGGCACCAGATCGACGTACTGTTCGCCGATGGCTGAGCGGCTATGGACGTCGGCATCGAGATCGGCGGGGATCTTCACGTTACCGACCATGCTCAGGGTGGCCTCGATGCCGCCCGGTGACGGCTGCAGATCCTCCACTTTGCCCACGGTGACTCCGCGGTACGTCACATTCGAGGTTCGATACAGGCCACCCGTCGCGGGCAGCTGCACCTTCAGCTCGTATCGGCCGATACCGACAAGGCTGGGAATCTGCATGTACTGCACTCCCATTACCGTCACGGCGATGACCGTCAGGACCGAGAAGATCATGAGCTGGATTCGGACGAATCTCGTGAGAACCATTACCGACCTCCTCCGGGTACCGGCGCAGCGAGGGGGTTGGGCGTACCGAGCCCGGGCTGTCTCTCCACCGTGCGCCCCAACGCGGTTTCGAGCGCCGTCAACTGTCCTTCCAGGGGTGTCCCCTGAAGGAAGCCGTTGTCGATGCGTCCCATCGTCAGATCCACGGTGAGACTGAGGTTCGCCAAATCACCACGCTGCCAGTTCTTGATCGTCGGCTGGGGCCAGGGGAAGGTCGAGTAGATACCCAGGGACCTTGTGAGGTCACTTCCGCCGTCGGCCAATCCCCGAAGCGTCGACTGCAGATTACGCAGGTTCGCGACCATGTCATCTCTGCTTTCGGTGACGACCTGATTGCCGATCGACGAGAAGTTGCCGATGGCCGTGACCGCGTTCGTCAGGTTCTCCCGCTGTCTGTCGAGCACCTCCAGGGCGGGCGGGATGCCGTCCAGAGCTCCCGTCAGGACGTCGTTCTGCCGGTTGACGGTGACAGCGAGGTGGTCGAGCCCTTCCATCGCGGCGATGATGTCCGAGCTCTGGCGGTTGAGTCGGTCGGTGAACGTGTCGAGCTGGGAGAGGAGACTACGAACATCTTCCTCCCGTCCTGACAGTGCGGCGTTGATCTCGGTGTCGATCTGTTCGATCTGGCCGAGGCCGCTGCCGTTGAGCACCGTCGAGATCGCAGAGAGGGTCTGCTCCGTTGTGGGGTATTGGCCGGCACGTGCGAGCGGTATCACGTCGCCGTCCTGTAGGCGCCCCCGCGCGGGTTCCGTTACCGGCGATGCGAGTTCGATGTGCTGACTGCCGAAGAGGCTGGTCTGTCCCACGCGCGCTGTCGCATTCTCGGGCAGGACCACATCGCCGTTGAGCGAGACGCTGACCAAGGCGTGCCATCCCTCGCGCTCGATCTTGGTGATGCTTCCGACGTTGACGTCGTCTACCCGGACTCGTGAATTAGGTTGAATTGCGGTGACGTTCGGCATCTCGATGCGTACGGCGTATGCG
>NZ_JBAQEO010000935.1:0-2202 GCF_049286785.1 Rhodococcus sp. (in: high G+C Gram-positive bacteria)
AAGGCTGCTGTCCGTCGGGTAGTGAATGTTCGTCTCCACGACCGTGGTGTCGACGCGGAGGGCTCGTCCCCGCACGATCTTCCTCTGACAAGCGATGCCCACCAGGCGCTCGAGGATCTTCTTCAAGGTGTCCTCTCCCAAGGCGTGAGACAGCCGGATTAGGGTCTTCGCGTCCGGCACGATCTCGCAGTCGATGCGGCAGAACGCCCGCCAGACGAGGCTGCCGCGGACCTCACGCTCGCACTCATCGAAGCTCCAGTCGTACAGATGCTTCAGCACCAGCATCCTCAGCACCACGTCGGCCGGCGTCCCGGGTCGACCCTTCTTTCGGCTGCCCGGCCGTCGACGCTCGAGTGCCTCGACCACGGCGTCGACCAGCCTCTCATCCTCGAGAACCTCGTCGATCCGGCGCAAGACCGGACTCCAGAGCTTCTCTCCGTCCGGTAGCAGCACCTCGAAGACGCTTCGTTGCACGTGGCTGCGGCGGATCATCCTTCTTCCTCCGCACCCGGGCGGCCCCTGCAGGCGAAGCATGCGACACCCATAGACGCTCCCGATTCAGCTCGGCGAGCTCACGAGCGCGGGCCTGGAACTGCTTCCATGCCTCAATACCATCCCGTACCGCCGCGCCGAGCGCTTGCGGCACGTAGTAGCCCGTGGTCTTGCCCTCCTCACCTCGGAAGCTGATGTACAGATGCGGCCCATGCTTCTCGCCCTGCTTGCAGCGACAGCCCGGCTGGCCGCACGTACGGTAGGTCTCGGACAAGGATCCGAAGATCGCCCGCTCGGCCAAGCCGGCCATCTCGCGCAGCAGCCGCTGCTGGGCTTGCCGGATGCTCCTAATCGACCTCATCGATTAGGAGGATAACTGAACGAGGCTCGCCCCGTCCAGCCGAAAGTTCACGATCTGCCCCCTTTGCGCTGCCCTCGAGATTCTAGAGAAGGGACTTCCGACCCCTATTTCGCACCGGGAAGTAGCTAGCTAGTGGCCTGTAACCGGCAAAACGGAACCGTGGATTCTGTGCGAAGGATCGGAGTAACGCCACTTGATGGGTTTCGCGCGTTGGTTGTAACGCTTGAGATAGCGCATGAGCTTCCGTGCGAGGTCCTTGACGGATGTGAAGACGCCGCGCGCGATCACATCGCGCTCGATCTTGGAGAACCAGATCTCGACTTGATTCAGCCACGACGAGTAGGTCGGCGTGAAGTGGAAGTGGAGCCTGGGGTGCTCTGCGAGGAAGCGCTGCACGTGGCGGCTCTTGTGAACCGAGAGGTTGTCCAAGATGACGTGGACCTGTTCCTTCGGGCGCACAACGGCGAGGAGACTCTCCAGGAAGGCCACGAAAGCAGCACTGTTGTGCCGGTCAACGGGAGCGCCGAGCACTTTGCCGGTACGCGTGTTCAACGCCGCATAGAGAGACAGGGTTCCGTGCCGGTAGTACTCGAATCCGTGCCGCTCCAGCCGCCCAGGCGAGAGGGGCAGCACGGGATCCAAACGGTCGAGCGCCTGGACTTGCGTCTTCTCATCCAACGAGAAGATGGCAGCGTGCTGGGGAGGGTTGAGGTAGAGGCCAATCACGTCGGCGGCCTTGTTCTCGAAGTCGGGGTCGTCCGAGATCATGTAGCTCTTGGTCCGGTGCGGCTTGATGCTCGCTCGGCTCCAGACTCGTTGGACCAGCATATGGCTGACCCCAAGCGACCTCGCGAGCTTGCGAGTACTCCAGTGAGTCGAGCCGTCCTCGGGCTTGCGCTGCGTCCGCGCCAAGATCCGCGCCTGCATCCTCGGCGTCATGGCCGTCGGCTTGCGACCTTTGTGCCGGGCGTACATCCCTGCTACGCCCTGCTCAAGAAAGCGCCCCCGCCACCGGCTGACGTACGCCCTGCCGCAGCCGACCGCCTCTTGGATGCCATCGTAGGTCTCACCATCGGCCAGCATCAACACCACCCTGGCTCGACGCGCCTCGTCGGCTCGGCCGTTGCGAGAGCGAACTCGGGCCTCAAGCACCTGTCGGTCTTGAGGTGTGAGTCGAACAGGATCTTTGGAGCGCATGCATGATGATGCCACTCCATGGTTTCGAAATCAATGGTACGAGGCACTAGCGAGGCCGGCGGGAACGAGCGTCCACGTCCTGCCGGCAGGCGGTCGTCACGCAGAGCCCCCGGATGCGTCGCATGTCCTCCGTCGTCAGCACGATTCTCGGG
>NZ_JBAQEO010000936.1:0-18656 GCF_049286785.1 Rhodococcus sp. (in: high G+C Gram-positive bacteria)
GTCTGGTTGAGCACAAATAGGGCAGCGAACGGTTCGGGGACCGGCGTCGGTGGGTGTCCGAGGTTGATCGAGACTGTGTTGGTCTCGGTATCGGTAGTGACGTCGTTGTACTCGAGTGCTGCAATGCGCGCGAGCGGCTGCGCGTTGGCGCCAGGCTTCGTCCATGGTCGGTTCCGTGTGGGGTTGCCTGCGCGGGAAGTCGAGCGTGCGGGGGAGATGCTTGTTCTGACGGCCCAGATGACGAAGTTCCTGGCGCGGACGTTCATCGCCGTCTGCTACGTCAATTGACCGGATCAGTCGGTCGAGCTCAGGTGTCGTCGAGCGACTTCCCGGAGGGCCAGCGGTCGGTGATCATCTCGGTCATCTCGTTCACCCAGCTGTCGTCGAGGGCGGCGTCCTGGCGAATGAGGATGCGGAAAATCGCGGTGCCCGCGACCACCTCGGCGAGCATGGGCAATTGGTCATCATCGCGGCGCTCCTGACCGAAGCGAGATTCGAAAGCTGTCAGATTCCCGGCCAATCGGGCGATCATCATGCTGTGCACTTCGGGGTCGGCAACGGTGTCGGCAATCAGACCCGGCAATGCCAACCGCACCTCAGGTCTGTCGAAGATTGCCCGGATTGTCTCGACCAAAGCCCTGATCTCGTTGCGGATATCACCGGAACCGTCCGGCGTGGGGATCGATTCGGCGAACAACACTGCCTCGTGGACGAGTTGTGCCTTGCCCGACCACCGCCGGTAGATGGCAGCGGTGGTGGTCCCGGCGCGCGCCGCGATCGCCGACAATGACAATGCGGAATAACCCGTCTGGAGTATCAATTCTCGGGTGGCCGTAATGATCGCGGCATCGATCCTGCCGTCGCGCGGCCGCCCCGGCGCGGACTGCGCGGACCTCTTGCCTTCCTTGCGGCTTTCTGCTGTCATGACTTCACCATAGTTCCAATACAGTGTGCATCGTATTTGAGGGAGAGCTTATGAACCTGAGCCCGCTCGACGAGTATCCAATTCACCAGACGCCCGCGCCATTGACCTGGCCGGCCACGTCCGATCGAAACTTCTACGATCGGTCGTACTTCAACGTGCTCGACCGGGACGGCAGCTTCATGGCGCTGACCGGAATCGGCTACTACCCGCGCCTCGGTGTCAAAGACGCCTACTTCGTCGTCCGTCGCGGCGACACGCAGACCGCGGTACACCTCAGCGACGCCATCGACGACGACCGTCTTCACCAGAACGTCAACGGCTACCGTCTCGAAGTCATCGAGCCATTGCAGGAGATGCACCTGACACTGGCGCCGACCGAGGGCATCTCCGCGGACCTGACCTGGCGCGGGCTGTTCCCCGCCGCCCTGGAGAAGCCACACGAGATGCTCACCGAGCGGCGGGTGACGCTGCAGGCGAGCCGCTTCGCGCAGGTCGGCTCATGGCAGGGCTGGATCGAGGTCGACGGCGAACGGTTGGACGTCACCCACGACTCCAGCGTGGCGAGCCGCGACCGGTCCTGGGGGATCCGGCCGGTCGGTGAAGCGGAACCCGCCGGTCGGCCCGATGCCGCGTTCCGCGGGATGTGGTGGCTCTACCTACCCCTGGCGTTCGACGACTACCAACTGTTCCTGATCCTGCAAGAAGATCCCGATGGCCACCGCAGCCTCTGCGACTGCACCCGCCGCTGGCGAGACGGCCGCGTCGAACAACTCGACGGAGTGCGCGCCACCATCGACTACGCACCCGGAACGAGGATCCCCCGGGGCGCCCACGTCGAGTTCATGAACCGCGCAGGAGACCAGATCCGACTGGATGTCGAATCGAAGCTGTTCGCGCCCATCGCCTTCGGGTCAGGGTACGGCGGCGACTCCTCGTGGGCGCACGGCAGCTGGAAGGGCGGCCCGTTCGCCGAAAGCGTCAGCTTCGACCTGACGGACCCGGAGGTGATGGCCCGGGCGCCGTTCAGTCTCATCGACCATGTCGGCAGAGCTGTGTGCACTGAAGCGGACGGGACGGTCCGCGAGGGTGCGGGCCTGTTCGAGCACGGCGTGATCGGCCCGCATCACCCGTCGGGTTTCTCCGACTGGACCGACGTAGCGAAGTAGGCGGCGCCGAGATGAAGATCATGACAGCGCTGTTCGGGCCCACTGACGCGGTCGAGCGCGCAGAAGTGCTCAAGGAAGCCGGTGCGTCCGGTGTGTTCACCTTCGAGGGTCCGTTCGACGTGTTCACGCCTCTAGTGCTGGCGTCGCAGGTCAAGGGACTCGATGTGATGTCGAACGTCGCGATCGCGTTTCCTCGCAATCCGATTCAGCTCGCCCACCAGGCCAACGATCTGCAACTGCTCAGCGAAGGGCGGTTCATCCTGGGGCTGGGCACGCAGGTGCGCGCGCAGATCGAGAAGCGCTATGGGGCCGAGTTCGATCGTCCGGTCGCGCGGATGAAGGAGATGGTGGGGGCGCTGCGAGCGATCTTCGCGACGTGGAACGAGGGTGAACGGCTGGACTTCCGCGGTGAGTACTACCGGCACACCTTGATGACGCCGACCTTCGTACCCGGGCCGAACCCGTTCGGTCCGCCGCCGATCTATCTCGGCGCGCTCGGGCCTCGGCTGACCAGGGCCACCGCGGAAGTGGCCGACGGTCTGTTGGTGATGCCCTTCGGGTCGAAGCGGTACCTCCACGAGACGACGATGCCGGCCGTGCGCGCCGGGCTGTCTGCTGCCGGCCGCAGCGAGGACGACTTCGAGGTGGTGCCCGAGGTCATCGTGTCGGTCGCCACCGGACGAGACGACGACCACGCCTCGACCCGCATGCTGCTGGCGTTCTACGGCTCCACCCCGGCGTACCGACCGGTGCTCGACGCCCACGGCTGGGGCGATCTGCAGCCGGAACTCAACGCCATGTCCAAGCAGGGCCGCTGGCGGGAGATGGCCACATTGATCGACGACGACATACTGCACACCATCGCCGCGTGCGGCACGCCGGCCGAGGTGGCCGCGCACGTCCGTGACCGTGTCGACGGCGTGTCGGACCGGATCTGCCTGTATCAGACGGGCCCCATCGAGGTCGACGCGCTCGCCGAGATCGTCGACGCGTTGGGAGGATCGTCGTGACGCCGGCGACGATCGAGTTCGACGAGGTCACCGATGCCCGCTACGGCGGCAAAGCGGCCGGCCTCGCCGAACTGCGCCGCCTCGGACTTGCTGTGCCGGCGGGATTCGTCATCGCTGAGGCATCCGCGCAGGTCGCCTTCGACGACGTGGCGGAATTGTTCTCCCGGATGGCCGCAGTCGGTGCGACCCCGGTGGCCGTCAGGTCGTCGGCAGTCGGGGAAGACGGTGACGACCAGTCGTTCGCCGGGCAGTACGACACCGTGCTGGGTGTCGACTCCGTCGAGGACTTCGCCGCGGCAGTGCACACGTGCGCGGCCTCTGTGCATTCTCGACGAGCCTCGTCCTACCGTGCACAACCCACGACCACCATGCATCTGGTGGTGCAGCAGATGGTGGACGCGCGCGCCGCCGGCGTGGTGTTCACCGCGGATCCGGCGACCGGTCGGCGCGACCTCATGGTGATCGACGCCATCGCCGGGCTCGGCGAAGCGCTTGTCGACGGTACGGCGTCCCCGGACCATATCGTTCTGAATTCCCACGGCAGCCCAGCCGTTCACGAGGTCGGCGACGTGCCGGTCTTGTCCCCGGACGAGATCGCGGAGATTCGGTCCGCTGCCCTACGCGCTGCGCAACACTGGGGCAGGCCGATGGATCTCGAGTGGGCGATCGACCGGTCCGGAACACTGTGGTGGCTGCAGGCCCGGCCGATCACCACCCTGCCCGGCGATCTGGGCGAGATGGATTCGCCTCTCGCGGGCGCAGACCACGTCTACACGCGCTGCAACATCAGCGAGATGATGCCGGGGGCATTCTGCCCGTTGACCGCATCGGTTTCAGGCTTCGCCATCGACTACGCGATGCAGATGACGCAGGTGGTGGCGCGGGCGCAGCAGAGTTACGAGAAGCCGTGGCTGCAGGTCGGTTATTTCCAGGGACACATGTTCCTGAACTTGACTGAGGGCACGGGTCTGAGCTCGGGCATCCTGGGCAATTCGTTGGAGCAATTCTCCACCTCGATCTGCGGTCGGGTGGTCGACGAGCTGGAGCCCAAACCCCCGAAGCCGTTCGCCCGCAGACTGGTCAACACGGTCCGGCTCAGCACGTTCGCGTTGTCCGCCGGCCCCGCGATCCGGCACCTGAAAGACCAGATCACCGGGTTCCGGATACCGACCAGTCACGACCCACGACTCGTGATGCGCCAGTTGGAATCCGGCGTCGAACAGTACTGCGATATCACGCTGACACATGTGCGGTCGTCATCGCGCGCGGCGGTTGCGGCCAACATTCTCGAGAGCGTCCTGATGAGGCAGGCGGTCAAGAACGGGCGTGGTGAGGACGAGGGTCGCGCCGAGGCGACACTGCTCATGTCCGGCGCATCCGATGTCGAGAGCGCACTGATGGTCGAGGAGCTCGACTCGGTGGTACGCGCCATCGCCGCCGACGGCGCGGCCGCCGAGGACTTTCTGGCCGCGGAGCCGGGCGCCGCGGTCAGCGAGTTACGGGCGTCGAGTAGCGCCAGCGGTAGGGCGTTGCGACTGTTCCTGAATCGTCATGGTCATCGCGGATACCGCGAGCTGTGCATGCGTGACCCCTCCTGGGCCGAGGATCCGGAAGGGCTCGGTGCGATGATGCAGGTGATGGTGCGCTCGGCGCTCGATCCGGCCGATCGTGGACCGGCACACACTCACGTCGAGGCGCCCAGCTCTTCCACCATCCGATTCCTCGCCCGGCTGGCGCAGGGCGGCGCACGCGGGCGCGAGGAGACGAAATCGAAGATGGCGCAGATGGCGCATGCGCTCAAGCTGGGCTACCGCCACCTCGGTGAGGTGCTGGCGGAGGCCGGACGGCTGCCAGACTCCGATCTGGTGTTCTTCTTCGACCGTGCGGAATTGAACCGCGTCGTCGGTTCGGACGACGTCACCGGTCTCGTGCAGAGCGCGCTGAAGCGTCGAGAAGCGCTGGCATTCCAGAACTCCCTCGAGTTCGACGACGTGTCGGTGGGGCGACCGACCCCCCTCATCGCCCGGCCTCGACTCGGCGTCACGGGAGGTGAGATCATCGGCCGGCCCGCCAGCCGTGGATCCGTGGAAGGCGTCGTGCGCGTGGCGAAATCGATTGTCGACGCGCGCGACGTGCAGCGGGGGGAGATCCTGGTAGCCCCGGTCACCGACGTTGGGTGGACGCCGTACTTCACCGTCATCGCTGCGCTCGTCACCGATATCGGCAGTTCGGTTTCCCACGGCGCTGTGGTGGCGCGCGAATACGGCCTACCCTGTGTCGTCAACACCCTGGTGGCCACCCGATCGCTCAAGACCGGCGACCGTGTACGCGTGGATGGAGACCGAGGTGTGGTCACCCGTCTCGATTAGCCCTGGTTCCTTACACTGAGCGAGTTTTCGATTGTGCAGCGGGGGACTAGTGCGACTCGTGCGTAGTAGCACTAGAACCCATCCGTGCGTCAGGACTTCGATCGGTCAGGGGTCGATCTGATGGGGAGCACCGTCGCGTTTCGCAATGCGCGGCCTTCTTCTGCGGGCGACAAAGCCGCGAAGAGTGTTTCGTCAGGAGCGATATGCAGTGTCCGAGTTCCGTAGTCGCGCCGAAAAGCTGGGCCGCAAGGGAGGGCGATGGTAGTCGTGCTGCTTTCGAACCACCGTTGACGTCTCATGTCAGCCGTGAGCGTGCGACTCGACACAGGACGAGGGTGAGGGTGGCACTGCAGACGGCTCGCATCAGGTCATCGTAGTTGCGCATGGGACCAGGCGAGGTTTTACTACGGTGTCACCGCGTCTCAAACTGGCCGCGAAGTCTCAAGTGCGCTAGGGGTGCGGATTGGCCGCCGATGGGGAATCGTGCATCGGATACAATACGATCGACTCTAGTTGACATAATGTCGATTATCGGCAAAACGTGGCCGAATATCAGTGCAGCTCAGAGGCTTGCAAACGGGTCCATAGGTATACACCCGGACACGTCATTCGGTCCGTCCGATCGGGCCATCGCCTGCCCCCGACATGACGTCGCGCTGCGCGCGTATGTGTCCGGAACCAATCGCCGGGACCCAACGCTCGAATAATATACAGCGGATTGGATATCGCGGGAATAATATGCGAAGCAGGCACCTCTGGCCGACCCCGATTCGACCACTTCCCACCCCCTCTCGCCCTGCCTCGATACGTCACAGTGACGTATCGAGGCATTGTCGGGCCCGCATCGCGTGTGGCGTTGAACCCGACGTGAGGCTCACTCGGAGGCCGCGTTCGGCCCGACCGCGGCCTCCAGTTCCAATCCCGGATAGAGATCCAGATCGACGTGCACGCAGAGTCCGTCGGGATGCAGGGCATGCGACCAGCCTCGATTCCGAAGCACCTCGAGCATTCCCGTGTTCTCGGCGAGAATCTCCGTCGACAGATGTCGCACACCACGTTCGTAGGCGATGATCGCGAGACGCCGGACGAGGGTCGTGCCCACACCCTGCCCGCGTTCGTCACCGGCGACGACAAGCGCGAACTCGGCGTCGGTAAGCCCGGACGGAGTTGTTCCGGTGACGACGTAGTTGGCAACGCCCACCAGATCATCACCGTGAAATGCGCCTATGGCGGCGTGCGTGGAGTCATGCCGGCACAGCATCGCGACCAGCGAGTCGAGATGCCGCGGCGACGGAGTGAGGAAGCGCATGTATTCGTCGTGCTCGGAAAGGCGCTCGTGTAATTTCCGAATCTTATCGGCGTCGTCCACCGTGAGAAACCGGACGGTGACGTCCGGGATGATCGACCGCCGCCCATGCTCTCCATCCACGAGCCCGTACTGGATGTCGTAGACGGCACACCATTCGCGCACCTTGTCGGCCGTCTCCTCGCTGCCCCACACCTCGGCGAGGAACCGATCGTCACCCAAGCTGAGAGCGGTCGTATCGCCGGAGTCCGTGTACAGCATCGTGGGCCGTCTGGCGTGCAGACTCACCTTGCTCTTGCTCATACCGAGCAATCGGGCTGTCTCCGCCTGCGAAAGACCATGCAAAAGGCTTAGTTTCACCGCAGCTCCGTCGACGTACGCTTCCGCCAGGTGCTTGTGGCGTTTCCACGTCTTACGTCCGTTCGATACGGCGCTCTGCACACCCGGGCCCAGCGCAGTCAAGGCCGATGGCTCGTTCCCATCGCCGGAATCCGGGTACCCCATGGCTGCTACGGTACGTCATCGACCGGTCGATGCGCTCGGTCAACGCGAGCCGCCACTTCGGCATCTGCCTCAGGCTGCGGCATCCTCTTGACGTTCGAGGAGGTCAGCCGGTTCGCTCTCCTGCGCGTAGTAGAAGTGCGGGCGACGGTGTCCGAGGAACGAACCGAACCACGACATCACCGCGACGTAGCGGTTCCGGAATCCGACGAGGTACACCAGGTGCACGGCCAGCCACAGGAACCAGGCGATCACGCCGGTGAGTTCGATCTTGCCGACGCGGGTGATGGCACGGAAGCGGTTGATGATCGCCATGCTTCCCTTGTCCTTGTACGTGAACGGTGTTCCCGCGGCACGCTTTCCGGTGATGATGGCCGCGACGTGCCGGCCACCCTGCATCGCGAAGGGTGACTGGGCGGGAAAGTTGTTCAGCGACGCCATGTCGCCGATGGCATAGACGTCGTCGTACCGGCCCACGGTGAGGTCGTCGTCGACGAGTAGTCGTCCGCCGCGGCCCGTCTCGCATCCTGTGCGCTCCGCGAGCACTGCCGCGAAGTCGTTGGCCTGGATGCCGGCCGACCAGATGATCGTCTCGGCAGCCAGTCGCTTCTCCGTGCCGGTGCTCGGCGACGACAGCGTCGCGCTGTGCTCATCGATGTCGGTCACCATGGTGTTGAGTACCACCTCGACGCCGGCCTTCTCGAGAGAGTCCTGCGTGTACTTGCTGAGCTTGCCGCCGAACACGGGCAGCGTCTCCCCCGCCCCTTCCACGAGGGTTACGGTGACGTCGGCGGCGGTGATGTCGTTGAACGACTGCTCGAAGTAGCGACCGGCCAATTCCTTGATCTGACCGGCCAATTCGACGCCGGTGGGGCCTGCGCCGATCACGATGAAGTTGAGAAGGTTGCGGCGGCGCTCCGGGTCGGAGGTGGTGTGCGCCTCCTCGAAGCACCGCACGATCTGGCGGCGCAGCCGTTCGGCATCCTCGACGGTCTTGAGGGCGTAGGTGACCTCGGCGAACTCGTCGTGCCCGAAGTAGGCCTGTCGGGCGCCGGTGGCGGCGATCAGGTGCTCGTAGCCGAGAGTGTGACGAACGCCGGCGGCCTCGTAGACGACCTGGTGATCGTCCGGGTTCACGTCCACGACCCGTCCGAGACGGACGTCGGCGTTGGGATACTTGGCGAGGATCGCGCGGATCGACGGGGCGATCTCGCCGGGCGAGATGACGCCGGTGGCCACTTGGTACAGCAGCGGCTGGAACAGGTGCTCGGTGGTCTCGGAAATCAGCACGAACGGTGTGCCGGCCTTGGCGAGTTTCTTGGCCGCGGCAAGGGCGCCGAATCCCGATCCCACGATAACGACCTGAGTTCGATCCACCGGACAAACCTCCATCTACTTGCGTCTGCGTAATAGCTCTATGAGCCCACATTAGGGATCATCGGTCCGTCACAGCCAACAACCTGGGGGAATCGCAATACTGTTATCTCGATCGCTCATGAATCGACGAGCGTTCAGGCGTAATCTGGCTGTTATGGAATTCCGGCAGTTGCGTTACTTTCTCGCAGTCGGCGAGGAGGGAAGTTTCTCTCGGGCGGCGGAGCGCTGCTACATCTCGCAGTCGGCGATCAGCCACCAGATCGCCAAACTCGAGAAGGAACTGGGCACCACCCTGCTCGAACGGTCGACCCGGGTGGTCCGGTTGACGGAGGCGGGTCAGCGCCTGATGCCGATCGCTGCCGAAGTGATGAGCCTGGAGGCACGCGCACTCTCGGTGGGACGCGACCCCCGCAACCGCTTGCGCATCACCGCGAGCATGAGCTTCGCGACGCAGAGTCTCGAGGCGATTTCCCTGGTCCGAGACGAGTATCCCCAACTCGACATCGAGTTCGTCATCAAGGACTTCGCGGACCGGATGACTGCCGTGGCCTCCGGGGACGCAGATCTGGCCCTGATTCGCGGTGGAGTGGATCGGCCGGGACTCGAAACTGTCCAGCTGGGTGTGGAGGATCTGGTGATCGTGACGTCGAGCCGGCACCCGCTGTCCGCGTTCTCCACCGTCGACCTGAGAGAACTGACCCCCTATCCCCTGCTGCTGCCGCCGCGCAACAGCCAGATCCTGATCCACACGGTGGTCGAGGATGCATTCCGGCAGGTTGGCCGAAGGGTGCGGCTGGGCCCGTCGATTCCTCGCGACCACACGGCCACCCTCGATGTCCTCACGAATGCGACGGCGTGGACCGTGCTGTACGCGGACACCGCTGACGCCACCCCGCGGTCGGGTCTGAGCTTCATGCGAGAGTCGCACAATCTTCTCCGGGTCCCGGTGTGCGGTGTGGTCCGGAACGGCACACCGCCGCGCTCGGATCTCACCCATCTGTTCCGGGCACTCGCGCATTCGATCGAGGGGTCCGGCGGATCGATCAGGTCGACATAGCCGCCCATGCTCTCAGCGGACGAATTCGGCTGCCTGGTTGGCGAGGTCCAGGATGGGTGCAGGCAGGATGCCGAGCATCACCGTCACCGCTGCCGTGAGGGAGACGACGGCACTGGTGAGCACACTGGAGACCACGACCGTGGGTGGGTCGCTCGGTGGTTCCGAGAAGAACATGAGGACGATGACCCGGACGTAGAAGAATGCGGCGATGGCACTGCTGACGACGCCGACGATGACCAGGGGCATCGCCCCGCCCTCGACAGCGGCCTGGAACACCGCGAACTTGCCGATGAACCCACTGGTCAGCGGGATACCGGCGAACGCGAGGAGGAAGAGCGCGAACACTGTGGCGACCAGGGGTGACTGTCGTCCCAGCCCGGCCCAGCGAGCCATGTCGGTGACCTCACCCGAGGCGTCGCGGACGAGGGTCACGACAGCGAATGCGCCGAGGGTGCTGAAGCCGTAGACGAGCAAATAAAACATGGTGGACGACAACCCGGCGTCGTTGAGCGCGATCACGCCGGTGAGGATGAATCCGGTGTGCGCCACCGACGAGTACGCCAGCATCCGTTTGATGTCGCTCTGGGTGACAGCGAGGATCGCGCCGACCACCATGGTGAGGATGGCGACGCCCCACAGCATCGGCCGCCACTCCACCCGCAGATCGGGTAATGCCACGTAGAAGATGCGCAGCATCGCCCCGAAGGCTGCAACTTTGGTGGCGGACGCCATGAACGCGGTGATGGGTGTGGGTGCCCCCTGGTACACGTCGGGTATCCAGGAGTGGAACGGCACTGCGCCGACCTTGAACAGCAGGCCTACCGCGAGCAGTCCGACACCGATGAGCACCAGTGCGTCGCTGCCGTCGTCGGTGGCGATCGCATCCGCGATCCCGGCCAGATCGAGGGTGCCCGCATAGCCGTACAGCAGTGCCACGCCGTAGAGGAAGAATGCCGACGAGAACGCCCCGAGCAGGAAGTACTTGAGGGCCGCTTCCTGGGAGAGCAGGCGGCGGCGGCGGGCGAGTCCGCACAGCACGTAGAGCGGCAGCGAAAGAACTTCCAGTGCAACGAACAGTGTGAGCAGGTCACCCGACGCCGGGAACAGCAGCATGCCGCCGACGGCGAGCAGGGTGAGTGGGAAGACCTCGGTTTGAGCCGCTTCCGCTCTGGTGGCCTCCCGCTCGGCGACACTGCCGGGCAGAGTGGCGGCGGAAGGCGCGAAGGCGTCGATCGCCTCGGCCTCACCCGGCCGTTCGCTCACGCCGGTCTCGACACGTCTCTCAGCGATGAGCAGGACGGCGGGGATCGCGAGCAGCAGGATCGTTCCCTGCATGAACAGGGTGGGTCCGTCGACAGCGACGGCGCCCATGGCGGCCACGTTGCGGGTGCCGGCGAGGACGAAGACGGCCACGAGGGCTGCGGCGAGCCCACCGAGGCTGAGGACGAGATGGCTGGAGTAGCGGCTTCGGCGCGGCAGGAAGGCCTCGACGAGCACCCCGAGGACGGCGGCGCCGAACACGATGAGCATTGGTGAGAGCTGTCCCCACTCGATCTGGGGAGCGGGCAGCGTCGCGCTCTGGGCGACGGAAGTGGAATCGAACACCGTCCGGGGATCGAAGGGGCTCATCTGGGCGCACCTCCCTGGGTGTCCTTTTCGGCGATGGTCGGTGCCGGATCCTGCTGGTCGACCGTGGTCAGGGTGTGGCTCACCGCCGGCGTGATGACGTCCAAGGCGGGTTTGGGATAGACGCCGAGGATGATCAGCAGGGCGATCAGAGGCGCCACGACCGCAAGTTCGCGCGGCACCAGATCACGCAGTCGCTCGTTGTGCTTCGTGACCGGGCCTCCCATCATGCGTTGGTACAGCCACAGCACGTAGATCGCGGAGAGCACCAGTGCGGTGGTGGCGAACACCGCGGCCACCTGGTAGCGGGGATATGTGCCGACCAGGACGAGGAATTCACTCACGAACGGCGCCAGACCCGGAAGGGACAGGGTGGCGAGACCGGCGACGAGGAACGCGCCGGCCAGGACGGGCGCGACCTTCTGCACACCGCCGTAGGCCGCGATGAGCCGCGTGCCGCGACGGGAGACCAGGAATCCTGCCACCAGGAACAGTGCGGCGGTGGAGATGCCGTGGTTGACCATGTACAGCGTCGATCCGGCTTGCCCCTGACTGGTCATCGCGAAGATGCCGAGGATGATGAACCCGAAGTGCGAGATGGAGGTGTAGGCGATCAGACGCATCACGTCGGTCTGTCCGATGGCCAGTACCGCACCGTAGACGATGCCGATCACCGCGAGGGTGACGATCAGCGGCGCGAAGGTGCTGGAGGCGTCCGGGAACAGTTGCAGGCAGTAACGGAGCATGGCGAAGGTGCCGACCTTGTCGACCACCGCCATCATGAGCACCGCGGTCGCCGGTGTGGCCTGCACGGCCGAATCCGGTAGCCAGCTGTGGAACGGCCACAGTGGGGCCTTCACCGCGAAGGCGAACATGAAGCCGAGGAACAGTGCGTTGAGGAGCGCGGGATCGGCTCCGAGTTCTCCTGCCGATGCGGCGGTGACGATGTCCCGGAAGTCGAACGTCCCGGCGGCGAGAGAGCTCCCCTCACGGGCGGTCACCACGTACAGTCCGATCACCGCGGCAAGCATGATCAGGCCGCCGAACAGGTTGTAGAGCAAGAACTTCACCGCGGCGTACGACCGTTGTGCCCGATCCTCGACGGGTCCGAAACCGCCGATCAGGAAGTACATCGGGATGAGCATTGCCTCGAAGAAGACGTAGAAGAGCAGGATGTCGAGGGCGGTGAACGACACCATCACCATCGCCTCGACCATCAGTATCAGTGCCACGTACGTGTGGGTGGCTCGTCGACGGGTGGGGTCCTGCGCCTCCACCTTCTCTCCGTCGTTCCAGCCCGCCAGCAGAAGCAGGGGCACCAGTACCGCGGTCAGGAGAACCAGGACGAGTGCGATGCCGTCGAGGCCCAGGATGTACCGGGTACCGAAAGCCGGTATCCAGGTGTGTGACTCGACGAACTGGTACTGTTCGCCGGCCGCGTCGAACTGCACGGCCACGGCCACCGCCACCGCCAGTACCAGTACCGACACCCCGAACGCCGACCACCTGGCGAATTGACGCATGCGGGGCGGCAGCAGCAAGGCGATGCCCGCACCGATCAGCGGCACCACCCACAGGGCGGTCAGCCAGGGAAAGTTGCTCATCACAGGCCCCCTAGGATCATGGCCGCGATCACGAGGGCAGCGCCCGCGAACATGACGAGTGCGTAGGAGCGGACGAATCCCGTCTGGAGGCGCCGGATCATCGCGGAGGCGCCGCCGATCATGGCGGCGAAACCGTTGACGGCGCCGCCGACCCCCTTGTCGTCCACGTATACGAGCGCGCGGGTGACCTGCTGACCCGGGCGCATGAACGCCGCTTCGTTCACCGCGTCCCCGTACAGGTCGTTGCGAGCGGCGACGGTCAGTGCCGACACCTCGGCGGGGGCGACATCCGGGATCTCCCGGGCGGCGTACTGCCGGTACGCCACCGCGACACCGCCGAGCACGACCACCAGGATCAGGACGGTGGTCATCCACACCGGAACGGGTGGTTCGACGTGCTCGAAGCCGACGACGGGTTCGAGCCAGTGTTCGAGCGACGACCCGACGGCGAGTACCGCACCGGAGGTCACCGAACCCACCGCCAGCAGGATCATCGGCACCGTCATCACACCGGGTGATTCGTGCGGTTCGGCACCTGGGCGCCAGCGTCGGCGTCCGAAGAAGGTCATCAGCATCACCCGGCTCATGTAGAACGCCGTGATGCCGGCGCCGAGCAACGTGACCGTGCCGAGGATGACGCCCTTGACACCGCCGGCGGCGAACGCCACTTCGATGATCGGATCCTTGGCGAAGAATCCGGCGAACGGCGGGATGCCGATGATGGCAAGGTAGCCGAGGCCGAAGGTCACGAAGGTGATGGGCATGACAGCGCGCAGACCCCCGTAGTGGCGCATGTTCACCTCGTCGTTCATGCCGTGCATCACCGATCCGGCGCCGAGGAACAGCCCGGCCTTGAAGAATCCGTGGGTGAGCAGGAGCATGATCGCGAACGCGTAGCCCGCCGGACCGAGGCCGGTGGCCAGCACCATGTAGCCGATCTGACTCATCGTCGAGGCGGCCAGCGCCTTCTTGATGTCGTCCTTGGCGCAGCCGATGATCGCGCCGAACAGCAGGGTCACCGCGCCCACGATCACCACAGCGAGTTGAGCGTTCGGCGCCGACTCGAAGATCGGGTGGGCCCGGACGATCAGGTAGACGCCGGCGGTGACCATGGTCGCGGCGTGGATGAGCGCCGACACCGGTGTCGGACCTTCCATCGCATCACCGAGCCAGGATTGCAGGGGAACCTGTGCGGACTTGCCGCAGGCGGCCAGCAGCAGTGTCAGTCCGACGGCGGTCATCACGCCCTCCCCCGCGGCCTCGGCGCCACTGAAGACGTCGGCGAAGGAAATCGATCCGAAGGTCGCGAACATGATCATCAGGGCCAGGACGAGCCCCATGTCACCGACACGGTTGACGACGAAGGCCTTCTTCGCGGCCGTCGCTGCCGTCGGCTTGTACTGCCAGAAACCGATGAGCAGGTACGAGGCGAGGCCCACGCCTTCCCAGCCCACATACAGCCCGAGGAAGTTGTCCGCGAGGACAAGTAGCAGCATCGCCGCGAGAAAGAGGTTCAGGTAGGCGAAGAAACGTCTCCTGTCGGAGTCGTGTGCCATGTAGCCGACCGAATAGATGTGGATGAGTGAGCCGACCCCGGTGATCAGGAGCACGAAACACAGGGACAACTGGTCCAATTGGAGCCCGAAGTCCACCTGCAGTCCGGCCACCGGCACCCAGCTGAACAGACTCTGGTGCACCGCTCGGTCGGCGGGGTCCTTGCCCAGCATGTCGAGGAAGAGCACCGCTCCGAGGACGAACGAGGCGAGGGCGGTGACGCACCCGAGTAGGTGTCCCCACGAGTCACTGCGCCGTCCTGCCAGAAGCAGCACGGCGGCGCCGAACAGCGGCAGTACCGGAAGGAGCCAGACGGTCGACGAGATACCCCCGCTCATGCCGCGGGGCCCGTCGTGGCGTCGTCGACGACTTCGGTCACCTTCTCGGGCACGTGCAGACTTTCAGTACTCATTCGGCACCGTCAGTTCTTCAGGAGGTTGACGCCGTCGACGGATGCCGATCGGCGGGTTCGGAAGATGGTCATGATGATCGCCAGCCCCACGACGACCTCGGCGGCGGCGACCACCATCGTGAAGAACGCAAAGACCTGGCCGTCGAGGTGACCGTGCATCCGGGCGAAGGTGACGAACGCCAGGTTGGCGGCGTTGAGCATGAGTTCGATGCACATGAACACGACGATGGCGTTGCGGCGCACCAGCACACCGGCCGCCCCGATCGTGAACAGCAACGCAGAAAGGTACAGATAATTGTCGGGGTTCATCGTGCACCTCCCTCGCTGGTCGATTCGGGCTCGGATCGTTCCGGATCGGTTGGTTCGACGGACGGGACGGTGCCGCGGCGCCGGAGCACCCGGCTCACCGACATTTGGGATAAGGAGCCGTCCGGTAGCTGCGCCGGAACATCGACCGCGTTGTTGCGGGCGTAGACGCCGGGAGTGGGCAACGGTGTGACTCTCCCTCCGACCCGGAAACGCTCCTGGGACAGCTCCTTCTGGCCTTTCCGCCGTTCGAAGCGTTCGCGGTGTGCCAGCACCATGGCACCGACGGTCGCCACGATCAGCAGGGCGCCGGTCAGTTCGAAAGCCCACACGTACCGGATGAAGATGAGTTCGGCCAGACCCGGGGCGTTGCCGCCGGCATTGGCCTCGTCGAGCCCCGCGAACCCGTCGCCACCGGACAGCGCGGCGTTGCCGATACCACCGATCAGCAGGACTCCGAAGCCCACCCCTACTGCGATGGCGCTGACACGCTGACCGCGCAGCGTTTCCACCAGGGAATCGGCGGAGTCGATGCCGATGAGCATGACCACGAACAGGAAGAGCATCATCACCGCACCCGTGTAGACGACGACCTGTACGACGCCGAGGAACAGCGCATCCTGTGCGATGTAGAGGACCGCGAGGATGATCATCGTCATGGCGAGGAAGATCGCCGAGTAGACGGCCTTCGTGGCGCCCACGACCCCCAGCGCGCCGATCACCGCCAGGGTTCCGAGTATCCAGAACTGCACTCCCTCGCCCGAGGACGTTCGAGTGAACGACTCGGCGAGGACCGCCGCCGCCGACATCGTGTTCACCGGTCCGATTCCCCTTCCTCGGTGTCCTCGTCGTCTGCCGTGGGAGCCGACCCGGTCACCGCACCGCGGTAGTAGTCCTCGTCGGTGGTGCCCGGATACATGGGGTGCGGTGGTGGTGTCATTCCGGGTTCGAGCGGTGCCAACAGCCGGTCCTTCTCGTAGATCAGTCCGGCCCGGTTGTCGTCGACGAGTTCGTACTCGTTGGTCATGGTCAGCGCCCGCGTGGGGCACGCCTCGATGCACAGTCCGCACCCGATGCAGCGCAGGTAGTTGATCTGGTAGACACTGCCGTACCGCTCCCCCGGCGAAAAGCGTTCGGTATCGGTGTTGTCCGCGCCCTCGACGTAGATGGCGTCGGCTGGACATGCCCAGGCGCACAACTCGCAACCGATGCACTTCTCCAGCCCGTCCGGATGACGGTTGAGTTGGTGCCGTCCGTGGTACCGGGGCGCGGTAGGTACCTTCTCCTCGGGATAGGATTCGGTATTCGGCTTCCGGAACATCGTCGAGAATGTCACACCGAAACCCGCTATGGGACCGAGGAATTCAGCCATCGGTGCCCTCCTTCACAGCAGTGGAGAGTGGGGATCCAGGTGGCGATCCTCCGGCGGCGACCGGGACGCGGCGGAACTCCGGGAGGATCTGCCCCGGTATCGGTGGCACGGGAAAACCGCCGGCCATCGGATCGAACGGCTCGCGGGCAGCGGGCGCCGGACTTTCGGCGGGTGCCGCCGGGACGCGGGTGCGACCGCCCCGCAGCCTGTTCCACAGGAGCAGCAGTAGCCCGAGCCCGATGATCACTCCGGCGACGACGAGAACGATCACGCCGGCGTCATACCCCTCATTGCGGAATGCCCGGAAGGTGGCGACGATCATGACCCACGCCAGCGACACCGGAATCAGGATCTTCCAGCCGAGATTCATGAACTGGTCGTACCGCAGTCGCGGCAGTGTCGCCCGCAGCCAGACGAAGAAGAACAGAAAGCCCCAGATCTTCACCGTGAACCACACCAGAGGCAACCAGCCGGAGTTCGCGCCGTCCCACATGTTGAGCGGCCAGGGGGCGTGCCAGCCGCCGAGGAACAAGGTGGTGGCCAGGGCCGAGACCGTGATCATGTTCATGTACTCGGCGAGCATGAACATGGCGAACCGCAGCGAAGAGTATTCGGTGTGGAAGCCACCGACCAGTTCACCTTCGGCCTCGGGGAGGTCGAACGGTGCCCGGTTGGTCTCGCCGACCATCGACGTGAGGTAGATGAGGAACGAGGGCAGCAGCAGGAACACGTACCAGCCGCCCTCCTGGGCGGCGACAATTCCCGAGGTCGACATCGTGCCCGCGTCCAGGAAGACGGCGGCGAAAGACAGGCCCATTGCGATTTCGTAAGAAATCACCTGGGCGGTCGAACGCAATCCGCCCAGCAGCGGGTAGGTGGATCCGGACGCCCATCCGGCGAGCACGATGCCGTAGACGCCGACCGAGGTGACCGCGAGTATGTAGAGGACGGCCACGGACAGGTCCGTGAGCTGCAACGGGGTGCGGTGACCGAAGATCGACACCTCGGGTCCGAACGGGATCACGGCGAAGGCCATGATCGCCGGCACCACTGCGATGACCGGTGCGAGCAGGTACACCGGTTTGTCCACGCCCGTGGGGACGATGCCTTCCTTGAGGGCGAGTTTGAGGCCGTCGGCGACGCTCTGCAGCATCCCTCCGGGGCCGACCCGGTTCGGGCCGATACGCATTTGCATGAAGGCCACGATCTTGCGTTCCGCATATACCATCACGACCGCGGTCAGCATGAGGAACGCGAAGACACCCACGGCCTTCAGGACGACCAGCCACCACGGGTCGTGCCCGAACAGTGACAGGTCGGTGTATGCGGCCTGGGCGAGTGGTGCGCCTGCCGCGGCGGTGTGGCTCATCCCAGAACCTCCTCGGAGCGTGTCGCACCGTGTGCGATGCGGACGATGTCGCCTGCCGTCGCTGCCAGGTGCTCGTACACCGCCGAGCCGGGCGACTCGAGGGGCAACCACACCACCCGGTCGGGTAGGTCGGTGATCGCCAGCGGAAGGGTGATGGCCCCGTGGTCGGTGCTCACCAGCACCGGATCCCCTTCCGTGGCGTGGATCTCGGCGGCGGAGTCGGCAGACAGGCGGACGACGGGTGTCCGCGCGGTGCCGGCCAGGTGCGGCTCTCCGTCCTGCATCCGACCGGAGTCGAGCAGCATCCGCCACGTCGCCAGCACCGCCTCACCGTGCGCCGGCCGGGGAGGCTGCATCGAATCCACTTCGGGCGGAGCCGCGGGCTGGCCCTCCCACACACCCAGCGCGGCCAGTTCGGCGCGGGCGGCCTCGGCGTCCGGCAACCCGAGCCGGCTGCCCATCTCGTCCGCGAGGGCGTGAAGCACACGCTGGTCGGGCATGGCGCCGGTATCGTGCAGGGCCGCATCGAAGGCGCGGGTCCGGCCTTCCCAGTCGAGGAAGGTGCCCGGCTTCTCCACCACCGCTGCCACCGGGAACACCACGTCCGCGTGATCGGTCACAGTGCTGTGACGCAGTTCGAGGCTGACGACGAACGCCGCCTTCTCGACGGCGGCCACCGCAGCATCCGGATCGGGCAGGTCG
>NZ_JBAQEO010000937.1:0-1657 GCF_049286785.1 Rhodococcus sp. (in: high G+C Gram-positive bacteria)
CCCACGGAGATCGCGGATACGTGGTGTTCGATGATGCTGCTCTTCGCCCGCCCGCCGGCAACGTTTCCCGCTACCGGGATGCATACAAGCAGGTATGGCCGAACCACCCGCCCTTCCGGACCAAGAACTACAACGCCGACATCATCGACGAGCAGTTGGCGTCCGGGAACGGCAAGGTGCATCGGGCCGACACGCTCGACGCCCTCGAATCCTCGCTCGGTATCGAAACCGGGAACCTCGCGGGCGAGATCGCCAGATACAACAGGTTCGCGGAGTCCGGCGTCGACTCGGATCACGGCAAGGCGGGCAAGTTCGTTCTGCCTCTCGAGACCGCCCCGTACTATGCAGTCGAGGTGCGTCCTCTGACGATCAACCTCACCGCTTGCGGCCTTCGAATAGACGACCACGCGCGTGTTCTGGGTGTCGACGGGGCGCCGATCCACGGGTTGTACGCGGCCGGCGAATGCACCGGCGGAATCATCAAAACCTACATCGGCAGCGGCAATTCACTGGCCAATGCCTGTGGATTCGGTCGTATCGCCGGCGAAGAGGCCTCAGGCCTGCTCGACGAACAGTCCACCAGAGAGGAGGCCCGCGCATGACGAGTGCAACCGATACACCAGCTACACGTGTGCCCGATGCCGAGGCACTCGGCCGCATGTACACGCTGATGCTGACAACCGCACTGGCCGACCAGAAATCGGTCGCAGAGTCCAAAGCGGGGCGGTTGCAAGCTGCGTTTTACCCGGTGCGCGGCATGGAGGCGGTGTGCGCGGCGCTCGGCGAGGTACTCACCCCTCGAGACCGGTTGGTATCGACCTACAGAAACCTCGGTGACGCGCTCGCCAAAGGCACGTCGCCGCGGTCCATCATGGCCGAACTGTACGGGCGCCGGGCAGGTCTTTCTCGCGGCAAGGGCGGGACGATGCATCTGCAGGATCCGGCGATCGGATTCACTGCTACGACCGGAATCGTAGGATCGGGTCTCCCGATCGCGGTAGGCGTAGCCATGGCCGCTCAACTCGACGGCGAGGGCAGTGCAACCGTCGTGACCTTCGGAGACGGCGCGACGTCGATCGGCGCGTTCCACGAGGCGATGAATTTTGCGGGATTGTGGCAGCTCCCACTCGTGTTCGTATGCCAGAACAACCAGTGGGGTGAACACACGCCGATCGCCCAGTACGCGGCCAACACCGATCTGGCCTCGCGAGCGGCGTCGTATTCGATCCCTGCCCACAAGGTTGACGGGTTCGATCCGATGGCTGCCCTGGCTGCACTCCGGTCGGCGACCGAGCGCGCCAGGGCGGGCGAGGGCCCGACATTCCTCGAGTTCCAGCACTATCGACTGACCGGGCACACAGGCACAGCCGACTTCAGCTATGTCCCTGCGAACGAACTGAAAGCGGCCATGGAGCGCGACCCCGCGCCCACTTTCCGGAAATGGCTGTTGGCGAAGCAGTACCTGTCCGAGCAGAAGATCGAGGGAATCGAGCGGCACGCCCGCGAAACTGTCGACGATGCCTTCGCCTACGCGGCGCGCTGCGAATTTCCCGCCGCATCGGACATATTCACCGACGTCTTCGCAGACGACACCTGGGTGAGGAGCCTGCACAGTGACTGACAAGACGACCGACAAGACGACGGACAAAAAGAGCGC
>NZ_JBAQEO010000938.1:0-4349 GCF_049286785.1 Rhodococcus sp. (in: high G+C Gram-positive bacteria)
TGGGTAGTCTTCTTCACGGCGGTCCCTTGCTGTCGGAGTTCTTGGAGGAACGCCCGACACCTACCACACGGCGGGTCTCGAGCGGGGGACCGCCACCTGAAGTTCTACGAGACCCGGGACAACCTCATTCAGGACGTAGTGGTCGCCATCTCTAACGGCGCGGGTCTTAATCGCAGCTAAGTCCGACCCGCCTGAAGGTTCGGTCATAGGGGGTCTTCCGGATCCGGAGTGCATAGCGGGGTTCGCCGGCGACGTGGTGAGGCATTGATGAAGGGGTCCTGGGGCGTGTGAAAATGCAGGTTCTCACACCGCGCATCGAACACCCCAGGACCCGCTTTGAACGCTACCGCCAGCCTGCTTGCTGACACCATCTGCCGCACCGTCGAGTTGGGGGTGACGATCACCGACGCCGCTGTTGCCGGGGAGTTCACGCACCTGTTCTGCTCCCCGGTCGCCCTCGATCCGGTCTGCGTCGACTGCGGGGTCGCCGGCCGGCTCCGGGACCACGTCGAGCGCAAGGTGACCGATCTGCCGATTGTCGGGCATCCCACCAGACTGCACGTGCGCGTTCCGCGCTTCACCTGCGACAACACCGGGTGCGAGACGAGGATCTTTCAGCAACTAATGCCGTTGCTGGCCGAGCCGCGGGCCAAGACCACCCGGCGGTGCACCCGCTGGATCCTGCAGCGCCTGGCGATCGATCGCACGAGCGTCTCGGCGGTGGCCAAGGCGCTCGGGCTGGGCTGGGACCTGGTCAACGACCTGGCGATCTCGAAGATCCGCACCATGGTCTACGACCAGCCCGGCCACCTCGAGGGAGTCCGCGTCCTCGGGGTCGATGAGCACAAGTGGAAGCACGTCCGCGGCGACGGCAGCAGTTCATTTGTCACCGTGCTGGTCGACCTCACGCCCGTGGTGGACGGCACCGGCCCGGCCCGCCTGCTGGACATGGTCCAAGGCCGCTCCGCGAAGGTGCTCACTGACTGGCTCGATGCCCGTGACCAGGCGTTTCGTGAGCGGATCAAGGTAGTGACTATGGACGGGTTCGCCGGGTACCACGCCGCCGCCGCCAGCGCCGTCCCTGCGGCTCGCACTGTCATGGACCCGTTCCATGTAGTGCATCTAGCCGCAGACAAGCTCACCGTGTGCCGCCAGCGAGTCCAGCAGGCCACCACCGGGCATCGGGGCCGTAGCGGCGACCCGCTGTATGGGATCCGCCGGACCTTGAGCACCCGGGCTGAGCTGCTGACCGACAAGCAGAAGGCCCGCTTGTGGAAAGCGTTCACCGCGGACGATGCGCACGTAGCCGTGGAGGTCACCTACGGCATCTACCAGCGACTCATCGTCGCCTACGAGGCCTCCAGCCGCCGTGAGGGCAAGATCGCGATGTACAAGCTCCTCGGGGTCGATCCGCTACGGCGTACCCAAGGAACTGCCCGAGCTCGCACAACTCGGCCGATCCTTGTGGAAGCGACACCGCGAGATCCTCGCCTACTTCGATGTGGGCGCCTCCAACGGCCCAGTCGAAGCCATCAACGGACGGCTCGAGCACCTCCGCGGAATCGCCCTCGGCTTCCGCAACCTCGGCCACTACATCCTGCGATCACTCATCCACTCCGGCCAAGTCCAGGCACGGATCAACGCACTCTAGAACCGGACACTCCTATATAGCTTTGTCAAGAGTTTGAGCGCCCCGGTGTGGTTCGAGTGTGCTCCGGAGGATCGGGAAGACTTCGCGGGCGACGTAGCGTTTCAGGCAGCGCATGATCTCTCGTTTCGTCTTGCCCTCGGCGACTCTGCGTTCAACGTACTCGCGGGTGCGGGCTTCATAGTGCATCCGTACGAGGACGATGTGGTGCAATGCGGAGTTGGCTTGCCGGTCGCCGCCGCGATTGAGCCGGTGGCGGTTCGTCTTTCCCGAGGAGGCCGGGATCGGTGAAGCCCCGGCGAGGGCAGCGAAGTGTCGTTCACTGCGCATCCGTTCGGGATTGTCTCCGGCAGTGATCAGTAGCTGGGCAGCACTGTCCGGATAGGGTGTCCCCGGTGAGCGGGGCCGTGATGTTTTAGAGTCATGTTGCCCGTGACGTGGGCAGATAGGACGATGAGGAACATGGCTGGACGAAAGCGGAACTTCGCGGAGGACATCGTGCACAAGCTGCGCCGTGCCGACGAGCTCACCGCAGCGGAAGAGCCGCAAAACGCAGGAGGAAATCGCCGCCGAACTCGAGGTGTCGGCGGCGACGCTGTACAACTGGCGCCGTCAATACGGCGGTACGGACACCGACGCGGCGAAGGAACTCAAGGAGCTCCGGGAGTAGAACAGCCGACTCAAACGCCTCCTCGCGGACGCCGAGTTGGAGAAGGACGCACTGCGGGAGGTAGCGAAGGGAAAATTCTGAGCCCAGCCGCCAAACGCCGCGCCGTTGACATGTCGTCACCACGATTCCTCACCATGACGCAGTACGCGCCGAACTCGCTCGCCGCAGATTCGAACAGTCCTGAGGCTCAGAAACCAACGATCGTGGGCGAGCAAATCACCGCTGATGCTGGCTATTCGTGTCGAAGGCGTCGCGCCATAAGTGCCGAGTCGGCGAGCAGGTTATCCGTCTGCTTGGCGTTGTACTAGTTTGTCGGTGAGTTCAATCGTGGCCAGGTACCACCAGAAGATCCAGTCGAGATACGCATCGTCATACTCGGGATGTTGTTTAGCGTCTCGATGCCGTATCGCAAACTCATTTGCAATCTGAAACAGGGCTCCTTCGTCCCTCTTGAACAGTTCAGATTTGAGAAGGGCACGCCGCTCTTCGAGCAGGCTTGCGAGCACGGTGCATGCACTGCGTTTCTCGTCACGACTGGCGTCTCGTGACCGAAATAGGACAGCGTCCCATTGGGTGGTGTAGTTCGGATCGGTGAACCATCTGGTTCGTGATCAACGAGTCATGTTGTAGGTTATGCGGTTTCGAGTTCGGGTGTCAACGACTGTGGGTTCGTGTCGGTGGCACGGGCTCGTTTTTTGGCTGCGATGACCACCCTGAGCTCGTCCATACTCACATCGGAGACGTAGCGACGGGTGACCTGCCACTCATCGTGCGCCTCGATCACCACCGCCGTCGCCAGACGCAGAAACGCGGCCGGGTTCGGAAAGATTTCCACGACGTCGGCGCGGCGTTTGATCTCCTTGTTCAGCCGTTCGATCGGATTGTTCGACCAGATCTTCTGCCAATGAGCTTTCGGGAACACCCGGAACGCGAGCACATCTTCCTTCGCATCCCGCATCATCGACGCCACCTTCGGGAACGACTCGTCCAAGGTGTCGGCGACCTGATCCCACTGCTGTGAAACAGCATTTGCTTCGGTGTGCGCGAAGATCGTTTTGATCGCAGCCATCACCGGCGGCACATGCTTCGACGAGACCGCCGACCCGACGTTCCGCATGAAATGCACCCGACAGCGCTGCCAAGACGCTCCGGTGAATTGCTGCGCCACAGCCCCTTTCAACCCGGCATGTGCATCGGAGATCACCAGATGCACACCCGACAACCCGCGCGCCCGCAACCCGGTCAGGAATTCACGCCAGAAGTCGAACGATTCGCTGTCGCCGACCGCGGTGCCGAGCACTTCTCGGGTGCCGTCGATCGAGACGCCGGTGGCCACGACAAGGGCATGGGAGACCACGTGCGCCCCGATTCGGACCTTGCAGTACGTCGCATCGAGGAAAATGTACGGGAACGTGGCATGGGTCAACGTCCGGTCGCGGAAGCGGGCAATCTCGGTGTCCAAGCCTCCGCAGATCCGCGAGACCTGCGACTTCGAGATCCCCGACTCCACCCCGAGCGCAGCAACCAGGTCGTCGACGTTACGGGTCGAGACGCCGTGGACGTAGGCCTCCATGATCACCGCATACAGCGCCTGATCGATCCGGCGGCGGCGTTCGAGCAGGCTCGGGAAGAACGACCCCGACCGCAGTTTCGGGATCTGCACTTCCACATCTCCGCTGGTAGTGGCGACGGTCTTGGGACGGGTGCCGTTACGGTAGTTCGTGCGCTCGATGGTGCGTTCGTAGCGGCCGGCGCCGAGGACCTCGGTGGCTTCGGCGTCGATCAGGGCCTGCAGGCCGGCGCGGATCAGTTCGGCGAACACGCTCGCCGGATCGGCACCCTTGAGTGCATCGAGCTGGGCGATCAGGGCAGAATGGTCGTGGGTCATCGCGTGGATCCTTTTGGTCGAGTCACTGTGAGAGGTAACTCGTTCATCACTACGCGATGGCCCACCCACAACCCCGGTACGACACGCCCGAGCTGCGGCTACCTCGCCTCACCGAATTTCCACCACCACGGGGGACTTACCCC
>NZ_JBAQEO010000939.1:0-6593 GCF_049286785.1 Rhodococcus sp. (in: high G+C Gram-positive bacteria)
CCACAAACGGTCCCGATGTACTTTTCGGGCGGCGACCGGAATGCGCTCGTATTGATCAGTTGTTGGCGGAACCACTGACGGGGGCGAGCGCCGCGCTCGTCATCACCGGGGATCCCGGGATCGGTAAGACAAGCCTGCTGCGCTACGCCCGCGACGGCGCCCGCGAACTGAAAGTGTTGTCCGTCAGCGGGGTCGAGGCAGAGATCATGTTCCCGTTCGCGGCGCTGGGACGATTGCTCATGCCCGTTCTCGATCGGCTCGGGTCGCTGCCCGCGGCACAGGCGGACGCTCTGCGCTGCGCGCTGACGCTCAACGCGGAAAGGCCCCGCGACCGCTTCGCTGCGTATGCCGCAGCATTTCAATTGCTCGTGACGACGGCCGAGAAATCCCCGACCCTCATGCTCGTCGACGACGCGCAATGGTTGGATGTCGCCTCCGCCGAGGCACTCGCCTTCACCGCACGCCGACTGCGGGCCGAACGACTCGTGCTGCTGATCGCCACGCGCGACGTCGGAGGCTTCGCAGACATCGAGCAGCTGAACATCGGCGCGCTCGACAAGGACTCCGCGGCGGAGTTGCTCACCGCCCGATTCTCGGCGGAGGACGCCGCGTCACGCCTCTTCGGCCCGCGCATCTCCACCCTCGACCGTGCGTCGCTGCACGCGCTCCACATCACCGCGGTCGCAGCCGGCGATGGCCTCGAGGTGGTGCTCGCCGCGCTGGCGGCGGAACATGGAGATCGCGCCGCGCTCGAATCTCTCGAGAACAAAGGCCTGGTCTCCGTCGGGGTCGCCGATGTTCATTTCGCGCACCCGTTGCTGCGTACTGCCGCACTGACCGATCTGACACCGGGCCGATTACGGGCACTCCACCGAACTGTTGCGTCCGCCCTGACGGCGCCGTCGCAGGCGGAACGCCCCGCCTGGCACCTCGCCGAGGCCGCTCTGGGGCCCGACGACGCCGCCGCTCGGGCCCTCGAACAGGCTGCAGACCATGCGCTGAGACGCAGCGGCTGTGCCGGCGCCGCTCTGGCGCTCGAGCGCGCCGCCGAACTCTCCGCGGACGGCCCCTCGAAGGCGCGCCGCTTCTATGCCGCCGCAAACGCGGCGCAATCCGCGGGGCAGAGTGACTCTGCGCTGCGACTGCTGAGGAAGTCCGAAGAGCACACGGTCGACCCCATCCTGTATGCCGACATCGCGGGCATACGCGGTCGAGTGGAACTACACACGGGACGGGCCAGCGTCGCCCGCATCGTGTGGCAGGCAGGCGCGGTTGCGGTCAGCGAGGTAGACCCCGCGCGGGCCGCTTCGTTGCTGGCCACGGCCGCCATTGGAGCGCTGGCAGCGGGTGATCCCGCGGGCGCCTGTGCGCTCGCTCGGGAGGCCGCCCACTCAGCTTCCCCGGGCGACGGAAACACCCAGTTCCTGACCAAGACCGTCATCGGGAACGCTCTGACACTGATGGGCCAGGAGTCGGACGGGATGCGGTGGATGCGGGAGGCGGCCGCGTCGACTCGGAAGCCTGTTGCAGGTGAGCCCGACACCGAGTGGGTTCTTGTCGCCGCGCTCAGTGGGGTGACCTGGTATGACGAGGAGATTGATCCGCGGGGGTTCCTCGATCCGTTGCTTCATCAGCTTCGGCGCAACGGCGCGCTGGGCCGGCTACCGCTGGCGTTGTATGTTGCAGCGCTCGCCGACAGCAGGCGAGGACGACTGCAGTCGGGCCGTTCCGCGGCTGCGGAGGCGGCCGAACTGGCGGCCGGTATCGGTGACGTCTTCACGCTGTGTCCGGCACTGGGCTGCCTTGCCCTGCTCGACGCGCAAGTTGGTGACGAACAGTCCTGCCGTGCTCATGCTGCGGAATCGCTGCGACAGCGTGAGGTCACCCGCTTGGGCATGATGTATCAGCTGGCGCTGGAGGGATTGGGTCTGCTCGAGCTGAGCCTCAACCGACCCGATCGGGCGATTCCACACCTCGAAGAGGCCAATCGAGGCCCGTCGCCGGATGTACGCGACCCGATGGTGGTGCGAGTCTCATCCCTCGATCTCATCGAGGCTTACGTGCGGGTCGGTGCGGACATCAGCGCCACCATGCGAGATCAGCTCGAGGGATTCGCAGGATTGACGCTGCCTCCGGCGCTCAGCGCTTTGATCTGGCGGGCTATGGCGTTGGTTGCTGACGATGCGGATTACGACGAGTTCTTCTCGCGGGCAATCACGTTCCACGCTCGGTGCCCTTCGCCGTTCGACGCTGCCCGCACGCGACTGTGCTACGGCGAACGGCTCCGTCGGGCGGGTCGTCGGCGCGACGCTCGCGAGCATCTTCGTTGTTCACTCGACGGGTTCGAGCGCATTGGGGCCCGCCTGTGGGCGGCGCGGGCGGCCACCGAACTCACCGCCGCCGGGCAACCAGCCAAGGCGCGGAGCGGAAGCGTTGCCGATGCGCTCACCGCACAGGAGTGGGAGGTGGCCCGGCTTGCTGCTAACGGTGGCACGAACCGTGAGATCGCCTCGCAGCTGTTCCTCAGTGTCAAGACGATCGAGATGCACCTGGGGAGGGTTTATCGCAAGGTTGGTGTCCGCTCCCGGACGCAGCTCGCCAACTCTCTCCGGGACAACCGAGCCCGCGATCATGTCCTCCGGCCGGCCATCAGCGAAGTTGACAGTGCCGGCGCGAAATGTGGGAGGGAGGTCACGACTGGCCGACGTAGTAGTGCGGCGCACCCGTGCCGACGCACTGGATGAACGCTCTGGTACCGGATGTGTATCGGAAGAACATCGGGTTCGGTCCGGTCTCGAATTTGTAGAAGTCCGGTACCACCTGTAGGTACGGCGGCTCGAGACTCCATCCCTCGCACTCCCACGTTTCCCCTGGCGCCAGGTCCATGCGGATGACCCCGCCGGGTTCGGGCGTGGAGACCGGCGCGGTCGCGGACGCGGTGCCGACTGCCGGCAGACCGAGCGCCGCTGCCGCAGCCACTGCCGCAGCCACTGCCACTGCCGCAGCCACGGACCCGGCACGTCGGATGTTTCCGAGTCGGATGCTTCTCATGGGAAGCCCGCCTTTGGTCGGGTTCGGGGTGGCAGGTTCATCGGTTGTTGCGCGGATGCTCCAGCCGGATCAGCAGCCTCGCCGAGCGAGTGGCCTTCCTTACCGAGCACCCCGAAGCGGTGGATCACCGCGAGGTCGCGCTTGTACTGGGTGCCGGTTGTGCCGCAGAGCCTCTCGGCCGCGGTTACTCGGGGGCGGCCACAGCTGCGTGACACACGTTCTTGGTCACGGTGTTCTCCTCGCGGTGTGTGCCGGCGGGTGTTGCTCCCGGCGTGAGTGGTTGACGTAAAACAGCATTCGGCATGGGCACGGTGACCGGCGACGGGGAAACCCCTGGACCACGATGTTCGGGCCGACCAGCACTGCCGTGCACGCCGCAGCCGACGCGAGCGTTCAGCTCACCGGCCGCGACCGTGCGGGAGCGGACGACCGCGGGGACTCGCGCAGCCCGATCCGCGCGTGCAGTCGGCGCAGGGGTCTCGGTGCCCACCAGTTGAACTCGCCGGCCAGCCGCATGAATGCCGGCACCAGTACACCGCGCACCAGTGTGGCGTCCATCAGTACGGCGAGCGCGGTGCCGATCCCGAACATCTGCATGAACGACAGCCCGGTCGAGAAGGACAGCAAGGTCACGGTGAGCAGGGCGGCGGCGCTGCTCACGATCCGCCCGACGCGACCCAGGCCCTCGATGGTCGCCTCGGTGGTGCCCGCCCCGCCGTCGCGCGCCTCCTTGATCCGGCTGAGTAGGAAGATCTCGTAGTCCACCGACAGGCTGAACGCGATGCAGCACAGCAGCACCACCATGCCGATGTTCAGAGGTGCGGGCGTCACGCCGGTGATCGCGGCCAGGTGCCCGTCCTGGAACAGCCACACCATTGCGCCGATCACCGCGATGAGCACGAACACGTTGAGCAGCAGCGCCTTGATCGGCACGATCATGCTTCCGGTGAACAGGAACAACAGCACGAAGGTCGACACGGCCAGCAGTGTCAGCGCCAGCGGCAGTCGGCCGGCGATCGCGGAATTGCCGTCGATCAGCGTCGCCGTCGGGCCGCCGACGGCGATGTGGTTCTCGGCCACCGCCGGCAGCGCCCGGATCTCGCGCACCAGGTCCTGGGCCGGTTCCGATTGCGCGTCCACCGTCGGTTCGACCAGCACGTACCCGGCATCGCCGGCGGTGAAGCGCGCGCTCTGCGGTCCCTGGCCGGCCACCAGCATCCCGTGTCGGTAGCGGCCGAAGGCGCCGTCCACCCGGGCCACCTCGTCGAGCGCGGACACCTCGCGAGCCACCCGCTCCAGCGTCGTCGCGTCGTCGCGCGCCACCAAGGTCGCCGCGTCCGAACTGTCGGCGGCGTAGTCGTCCCGGATCGCGGTGGTGACCTGACGCGCGGGCGAATTCGCCGGAAGCGCCCGCTCGTCGGGGGTTGCGAACTGTGCATGCAGGACCGGAATGCCCAGCAGCAGAAGCAGTATCAGCACCGGCAGCGCGGCCCGCACCGGTCGGCGCGTCACCGCCGCCGCGGTGCGACGCCAGAACGGCGAATCCGCCGCCAGCCGGTCGCGTCGGCGCCGCACCGCCAACGAGTCGATCCGCCCACCGAGCAGTGCCAGAATCGCCGGCAGCACCACCACCGCGCTCACCGCCGCCGTCACCACCACCACCATCGCCGCGAGCCCGACCGACCGCAGGAAGTAGATGGGGAACACGAGCATCCCGCCCATCGCCACCGTCACGGTGGCCGCGCTGAACAAGATGGTGCGGCCGGCCGTCGCGACCGACTCGATCACCGCCTCCCGCGGTGGATGCCCGGCGGCCCGCTCCTCGCGGAACCGGGACACCAGCAGCAACCCGAAGTCGATGGCCAGGCCGAGCCCGAATGCCGTGGCCACGGTCAGCGCGTAGACGGACACGTCGGTGACCTTGGCCAGCACGAACAGCACCAGCATCGTCGCCAGAATCGAGACCACGCCCAGACTCAGCGGCAGCAGCGCCGCCACCACGCTGCCGAACGCGACGATCAGTAGCAGCAGCGTCGCGGGCAGCGCGATCGATTCGGCCAGCTTCAGGTCCTGCGCCACGTGGGTCTCGAGGGCGTCGGTCAGCCCCAGCTTGCCCCCGGCCACCACCCGCACCACCGGGTTCTCGGCGGGCAGCGCCGCGAGGACCGTCGTGGTGTGCCGTGCGGCCTGTTCCGCGGTGCCGCCGACGTGCAGCAGCACCAGCCCGGACCGGCCGTCGGCGCTGCGTAGATCCGGCAGCCGCGTGGTCCAGTAGGAGCCGACCACGGTCACCTCCGGCTCAGCCGCGATCCGCCGCTCGAGCCGCTGCGCCGCGGCCATCACCTCGGGGCTGTTCACATCGCCGGCGCGGGCGGTGACCTGCAGCACCATGTTGGGTGTCGAGCCGCCGAAGCGCTCGTCGAGGAAGTTCTCGGCCAGAGACGATTCCGAGTCGGGGTCGTCGAAACCGCCGACCTTCAGCTCGGCGGAGACCCCCGTGCCGAGCACGCCGGCGAGCACCAGGAAGGCCAGCGCGCCGGCGAGAACCCGGCGGGGATGGTCGACGATGAGGGTGGCGAGCCGTGTCAGCATGACGTCGTCGCTCCTTCGCTCCCCGCTGCCGCATTCGGTGGGCCGGTGCTCATCTCGATCCGTGCGGGACCGGCTGCCCGCCCGAACTGTCCTCCTGGTGCCGCGGGCCCAACACTTCGAACATGATCGGCCGGCGCGGTCCGGTCGCGATGTTGTGCGGGACCGACACCGGAGGCGGGCGGCGTCGGTCCCGCTCCGGCAGAGCCAGCCGGACCCGCGACAGGATGGTCGCCAGCACGATCGGCATCTCGTACTCCGCCAGGGCGAACCCGATGCACCGTCGATGCGCTCCGCCGAACGGTGCGAACTCGAACGGGCTGTAGCGCCGCCCGACGAAGCGCTCCGGATCGAACTGGTCGGGCCACTCCCAGACATCCGGATGCGAATGCAGGAGCGGCAGGGCGATACCGACCGTTGCGCCCGTGGCTACCGGGACACCGCGCACGTGCAGCGGCCCGGTCAGCCGGCGCAGCACGATCGGCACCGGCGGGTGCAGCCGCAGCGTCTCGTTGCACACCGCGTCCAGGTACGGCAACCGAGCGAGTTCCTCGGGCGCCGTCGTCGGGCCCAGGTTCCGCACCTCGGCCAGCACCCGCTCGCGGACCTCGGGGTGGCGGTGCAGATGGAACAACGCCCAGCACACCGACGTCGCGGTGGTCTCGTGCCCGGCGACCAGCAATGTGCGGAGCTCCTCGCGCAGCCCGGCGTCGTCGATCCGCGACCCGTCTTCATAGGTCGCGGCGAGCAACATGCTCAGGATGTCCACCCGGCCGTCCTCGGGCCCGGCGCGCCGGCGCTCGATGTCCTCGGTCAGCAGCGCATCGAACTCGTCGCGTGCGCGGACGAACCGATCCCAGGGCGCCCGTCCGATCATGCCGCGGCGCAGCAGCGGGACAAGCATCAGTGGGCCGGTATAGGCGGCGAGGAAGTCGGCGACCACCCGGATGTAT
>NZ_JBAQEO010000940.1:0-4506 GCF_049286785.1 Rhodococcus sp. (in: high G+C Gram-positive bacteria)
CGGCAGCGCCTGCGGCCGATCACGTGAATGCGTTGATGACCCAATTGAAGCCGACAGTGCCGGTGCTGCTGGCCAATCTGGTCAGTATCGGCGACGTAGCCCTCATATATCAGAAGAACGTCGAGCAATTGCTGGTCCTGCTCCCTCAGGGTGCCATCGTGCAAGCGAGCGCGGTAGTGCCGAATCTCGGTAACGACCACCCGTACGCGGGCGCGTTCTTGAGCTTCAACCTCAACCTGAACAACCCCCAGCCCTGCACGACCGGCTACCTGCCACCCGACCAGCGGCGGAGCCCGAGTGAGGTCGACTACCCGGATCGCCCCGAAGGTGACCTGTACTGCCGGATCCCGCAGGACGCGTCAAGCAACGTGCGTGGAGTGCGAAACACACCCTGCGCAACGAATCCCGGAAAGCGTGCACCGACCGTGGCGCTGTGCGAGAGCGACGAAGAATACCTTCCACTCAACGATGGAACGCCCTGGATCGGAGATCCCAACGCGACAACGACCGGTCAGACAGTTCCCGAGTCCTCGGGCGGTGCCAGCGTGACACCGTCGAGCAACGACTCTTCCGGTTTGCCGCAGATCGCGACGGCCGAATACAACCCCCACACCGGCACTTATGTAGGCCCTGACGGGCGGGCCTATACCCAGACGAATCTGGCTGTAAGTACCGCGAAGGAGCAGACATGGCAAATGATGATGCAGCCGACCACGTGAGAGTGGCGGAGGTGGAACCAAGTGAAGACGGCACTGCCGCAGGGCAGTCGTCGCCGCGCCGCCGGATGACTCGCGGCGGTGCACTGATGGCGCTCGGGGTCGTCGCGGCGCTGGTGCTGGCGGTCGTGTGCGGGGTGATGTGGAACGACGTCCGTGCCGACGGCCGGGCCGAATCCGACCGCAACACCTTCCTGCAGGTGGGCCGGCAAGGGGCGCTGAACCTCACGACGATACGTTGGGACAACGTGGACTCGGATGTCCAACGAATCCTCGAGGGGTCTACCGGCGCGTTCCACGATGATTTCGCGTCCCGTGCGGAATCCTTCATTGCCGTGGTGAAGCAGGCGCGGTCGACCTCCGAGGGAACGGTCACCGATGTGGGACTCGAGTCGGTCGACGGGAGCACCGCGCAGGTACTGGTTGCAGCGACGGTGAAGACTTCGAATGCGGCAGCGGTGGAGCAGGATCCGCGAGCGTGGCGGATGCGAGTGACTGTCCAGAAGGACGGCGATAGAGCCCTGGTGTCGAATGTGGAGTTTGTACCGTGAGCGAGAAGAACGTAACCCTGGACAAGGCTGAAGAGGCTTCTGGCGAGGAGGTTTTGATCGAGACGAACGAACCGGATCGTTCGCGGCGGAACCGGATCGGAGTTGTATCTCTGATTGCCGTGATCGTCGCTCTGGCGCTGGCGACGGGAATCGCTCGCTGGCAACAAGTGCAGGCGGACAACGACAACGAGGCGCGGGCACAGGTCGCTCTGGCGGCGACCGATGGCGCCGTGGCGATCCTGTCATACTCGCCCGACACAGTTGATGCCGATCTCGCCGGAGCCAAGGATCGCTTGACCGGCGACTTCCTTGACTATTACACCAAGTTCACGACCGACGTCGTGGCTCCCGCCGCCAAGGAGAAGAACATCGCGACCACCGCGACGGTACCTGCTGCTGCCGTATCGTCTGTCGACGGATCGACCGCCGTAGTGCTGGTCTTCGTGAACCAGCGCACGACGACGGGAGGGAATCAGGAACCGTCGGACTCCGCAAGCAGCGTGCGAGTGCAACTCACAGACGTCGACGGTCGATGGCTGATCGAGAAGTTCGACCCCGTGTAGCGGGTGATCAGGAAGCTGTGCCCATCCGCAGTCCGTCCAGCAAGGCCTCGAGTGCTTGGCCCGCTTCTGCCCGAGCTGCCCGAGGTTCGTCGGAGTGGGCGATGTAGAGTGCGGCCTCGTCGACGGATCTCAACAGGAGCAACGCCGTCGCATCCGGAGCGAGCGCGCGAATGCTTCCGTCGTCTATCCCGTCCGCGACCATGTCGCGGAGCACACCGAGTCCGTATTCGGCCGCGATTTCTCGCCATGATTCCCAGCCCAGGACGGCGGGTCCGTCGACGAGCAGGATGCGGCGAATTTCCGGGGCGTCGGTCGAGGCGTCTATCGTCGCCGAGATGACGGTGCGCAGTCGTTCGAAACCGTTGTCACCAGGTGTGTCACGGCCCGTGATGCGGTCGGTCATCTCCTTCTCCACCTGCTCGAACACTGCGGCGAAGAGTGCACGCTTGTCCTTGAAATGGTGGTAGAGCGCTCCGCGGGTCCCGACTCCCGCCGCCTCGGCGATGTCGGTGGTCGACGTCGACGCGTAGCCCGGATCGAGGAACATCTCCCGAGCAACCGCGAGTACACGAAGCCGGGTGCGTTCCGCCTGGACCTGACGTTGGTTGGCCATGAAGCGAATCTAGCCTTCGAGCGAAACCCAGTGTTGACATACAGCTGTATGTTAAACAGTATGTGGTGGGAGTCACTCGCCCGCTTCCCTCTCTCGTCCACTCTGAAAGGCTCGACGTGAAGAACCAATTCGCGAGGTCACGATGACATTGCTGTCCCTGCCCGCGTGCCCGGACATCGCGGGAGCAGTCGTCTGGGGGGATGCCAGGTGTGTCCCGGAAGGGATTACCCGCCCCTTCGCGCCGTGGCTACTCGATTACGCACTGCCAGTTGTCGCGGCGGTCGCAGTGCTCCTGATGATCAGAAGCGCTGTGCGCCAGAAGAAGTTGACCTGGATGCTCATGATCTCCACCGCGTCCGCATCGACGTGGTGGCTCGAGGCGTTCGGTGACTGGGGCCAGCACCTGTCGTACAGCCCCGTGTTCAACCACTACGTACTCACGTGGACGTACACCGCACCGCACAACCCGCTGTGGATGCCGCTCATGTACGCCGTCTACTGGGTGGCGCACGCGTGGGCGATCCTGAAGCTCGCCGAATGGAGCCGGCGGAAGTTCGGCTGGTCACTGGGTAAGGGCATCGTACTGCTCTCCATCCCACTGACATTCGTCTGGAATCTGATCATCGAGGGTTTCGCTGCTTGGGCGGGGTGGTGGACCTACGAACCGGGAATCGGTCCGGTACTCGACATGGGACGCGGCAATTGGCCCCTGCTGTGGCCGATGCTGCTGATGTTCGGTTGGATCAACCTGATCTCGTGGGTCGTTGGTCCGCCGCACGAGGCCACCCGCTTCAACCGCTTGGAGCGGCTCTTCAGGCTGGATACCTTGCTGCAGCGAACGGGTTGGCACACCCTGGCGCGGGTAATGCCGTCGACGGCGGTCGAGGGACCCGAAAGTCGAGTCGCGCTGGCGGATCGCCTCGAGGTGCTCGATCCCGCCGCCGGAAGCGCGAGATTTCAACTGGTCCGCATGTGCTGCTGGGTCGTCTTCTTCAACGTGACGTTCGTACTCACGCTCGACGTCCCCCTCGTTGCTGTGCGGCTGATCAGCGGCTGGACGACTCCGTACTTCTGAGAACACTCTGTGCTAGTGAAAGGAATCACCTCATGTATTTCGATGCTGCCGACCAGATCCTCAACCTCGTGAAAGCGATTGCCTGGGTCCTCTTTCGAGGGCGCCTGCCTCCTGCCTGAGGCGGGAAAACGAAGCTGGGGATAGGAACCCGAATCGGCCCCGACCCCCAGCTTCGTGTGTTCGTGTCAGCGCACCGAGAAACCTGCGTCGACGGGAAGCGATACTCCGGTGATCCACTTCGCCTGGTCGGATACCAGGAAGGCGATTGCGTCGGAGATGTCCTCCGGCTGAAGAATCTGGACGGGCATGGCGTTCTGCATTGCCGAGAGTGCGTTGTCTCCGCCGGCCGCCGCCTGCTGCATCAGCTGCGACATGGCCTCGTTCATCGTCATGCCGGAGGCAACTCCGGTGGGATGCACGATGTTGACTCGGATCGAGTGCTCGGCCAACGTCGCGGCGAGCTGCTTGCACATCCCGACGAGACCCCATTTCGACGCGGTATAGGCCAACGCTCCGGTGCCCGTGTTGGCGGTGGGACGTACGCCCGCGGTGGAGCCGGTAAAGACGATGGAACCTCCGCGTTCGCCGGAAATCATATGGGGAATAGCTGCTTTGACCGTGTGGAAGCCGCCGGTCAGATTGGTGGACACCACGTCGCTCCACAGCTGCGCGTAGTCTTCGGGGTCTTCACCGAGGCGGACGATTCCCGCGTTGGACAACACGATGTCGAGACGCCCGAACTTCTCGACTCCGCGATCGACGGCGCTCTTCACCGCTGCGGCGTCGCGGACATCCGCCTCGACGTCGAAGATCCGACGGTCCAGTGCCTCTACGAGTTTCACCGTTTCTTGGAGATCGGATGCAGAGGCGTTGGGGTAGTCCATCGTGTCGATGTCGGCGCAGATGTCGATCGCGATGATGTCGGCACCTTCGCCGGCCAGCCGTAGCGCGTGTGAACGGCCTTGTCCGCGTGCCGCTCCGGTGATCA
>NZ_JBAQEO010000941.1:0-5057 GCF_049286785.1 Rhodococcus sp. (in: high G+C Gram-positive bacteria)
GGTTGGTGCTGCTGCTCGTGGGCGCGTTGGTAATCCATCTCCGCACGGGTGACGGGATCAAGAAGCTGATTCCGGCCCTTACCGTCGGTGCCGCAACAGTGCTCTGTTCGTTCCTGCTTCTTGCCGAGGTGACCTCGTGAACACGCCGCACTTTCCGGTCGTCGTCGCCGGTGCCGGCCCTGTGGGGTCTGCTGTAGCAACCCTGTTGTCCGACTACGGGATCGAATGTCTGGTGTTGGACCGTTGGGAGAGCGTCTACCCCCAGCCGCGGGCGGTGCACCTCGACGACGAGGTGCACCGGATCGTGTCTCGACTGGGCCTGGCAGACGAGTTCGCGCGTATTTCCCGGCCCGGGCAAGGACTGCGTCTGGTCGACCGAGACATGCGAGTGCTGGCCGAGTTCCGGCGCAGCACGGCCACCGGTGTGCACGGCTTCCCCCAAGCCAACATGTTCGACCAACCGGAGTTCGAGCAGTTACTCCGCTCCGGGCTCGCGCGTCGCGATACCGTCACATTTCGTGGCAACGTGGAAATCACCGACGTCGCCAACACTCGCGAAGGCTCACGGGTCACCTTCGTCGACCGCGCGACAGGTTTGCGGGAGTTCGTCAACGCCGATTATGTCCTCGGATGCGACGGTGCGAACAGCATCGTCCGGTCCTCCATCGGTTCCCGCATGGACGACATGGGATTCGAACAACGGTGGCTCGTCGTCGACCTCGCGACCGGCCGGGATCTCGAGCATTGGGAAGGCGTACACCAGGTGTGCGATCCGATTCGAGCCGCGACCTATATGCGAATCGGGGAGACCCGCTACCGGTGGGAGTTCCGCTTGCTGCCGGGCGAGAGCGCGGAGCGCTATTCCACTCTCAACCGCCTGCAACCACTCCTCGCACCGTGGATTCGGGACGTCGACGACAGCGACTTCGAACTCGTGCGGGTCGCCGACTACACCTTCCGAGCACAGGTTGCGGACAGGTGGCGGGACCGCAGAGTCTTCCTGCTCGGTGATGCCGCGCACCTGACTCCACCGTTCATCGGTCAGGGAATGGGAGCGGGACTCCGAGATTCGGCCAACCTGGCATGGAAACTCGCCGGCGTTATCGGCGGCACGCTGCCACGCACGTGCCTCGACTCGTACGAGACGGAGCGGAAACCGCATGCCGCATCGATGATTCGGCTTGCAGTCGCTGTCGGCTGGGCGATGACGGAGGGTGGCACGTTCGGTAACGCTGTCCGCCGCACGCTCGCTCCACTCGCCGTGAGGGTTCCGGCACTCGGATCCAAGATCATCGAGGGTGTCACCCCGTCACTCCGCGCATCCGAGTTCGTTCACCGGGATCCGGTCCACGTGGGGCTGTCTGGAAGTCTCTGCCCGAATGCGATTCTCGATGCTGACGGACGCCGCCTCGACGATGTCGCGCACGACGCTTTCGTCGTCGTGACGACGATCGATCCGACCGAGGAGCAACGGTACGAGATCGAACGTCGCGGCGCCCAGGTGATTCGACCCGCAGCCGAATCGAATCTCGGCCGGTGGCTCGCGGGTGGCCGCATCACAGCGGCGATCGTGCGTCCCGACCGGACCGTTCTGCGTGCCGGGCGATCACTGTCACGCCTCTACACGCACCTCCCGACGTTCACACCCGAAACCGACGGCGGATGCAGGAGGCCTGTTACCGGTGAACGTCATCGCGGACCGGGCTCACGTGCACCTCGGTTCGGGTCCGGAGTGCAACTCTGATCGATGCCGTTCCGTCGTCTTGTGCCTTGATGATGGATTCGTCCGCGCCCGTTACTTGGTAGAAGGTATTCGGAGCAAGCCGTTCGAGCGTGAGGGTTGCGTGGGTAGGGCCGGCACCGGGGCGGAGCACAAGATCGAGGTCCTGTCCGTCGCTGTCGGCCCGGGCTACCAGGACGTCCGGATACGCCGCAGCCGCAAGGACCGGGCCGGAACGGACACAGGCGGGATGGCTGCCGTCGATCAACGATCGCATCACACCGGCTCCTCCGAATCTGGCCGAGTTCAGCTTGATACCGACGGCAAACCCCGGCCAGACACGCAAGCGGATCCGGCGAACACTGTGATGCTCGGTGAGGTGGCATCGAAAGGTGTACGCGATGGCAACACCGAGTGTCCCACTCTCACCTGAACGGATCGATGAGAATTTTCGCGTGGCGCTCGGGATCGCCGAGGTCGTTGAATGCCTGTGCGACGCCGTCGAGGCCCACGGTCGCCGTGTGCAGGGGGGATGGGTCGACCTTGCCGGAGGCGATCATGCCCAGGGTCTGGCTGAATTCTGCTGGGTCGTAACCGAAGACGAAGCGCAGGTCGATCTCTTTGCTGAGGGCAACCGCTGGTCGGAACTTGTCGACTTCGGTGCACATTCCGACCACAGTCACCAGCGACCGAAGCGGTGCGTTGGCGATTATGTGATCGATGATTCCGGGGACGCCAGCACATTCGAATACGACGGGGCCGCTCGGGGATTGGCCGAGTCGATCGGCGCCGAAGAAGATCTTCTCCACCGAGGCCAATGGGATCCGGCGCACGGCTTTGGTCATCTCGAGTGCGAACGCGAGGAGTTCCGGCGTCGAGTTGACGGGATCCTTGAGTGTGAGGGTGTCCCAGGGCGATTGGACCTTGGGGTCGACGACCGCATCGGCACCGCACTGGGTGGCGAGGTTCCGCCGGCCGGGTGAGAGATCGGAGGCGATGACCGTCGTGACGCCTGCGGCCTTGAGCATCAGGATCATTGCCAGGCCGATGGGGCCGCAGCCGATGACGACGGCGGGGCGCTTCTTGCTGATTCCCGATCGACGGACCGCATGCCTTGCGACGGTGAGCGGCTCGGTAAACGCGGCCTTGTCAAGCGAGACGCCGTCAGGAACGGGGAATGTCAGCGCTTCCTCCACGAGGGTGTATTCGGCATAGCCACCTGCTGCGTGAATGTCGAAGCCCGTCAAGTGCATTCCGACCTCGGTGTGCAGGATGGGCAGCGCCGTCACCGTCGTACCCGCGGCCCAACGGCCCCGGGTCTTCGGGCCGTACGACACCACCTCGCCGAGGAACTCATGGCCGAGAATGACCTCCTGGTCCGGAAGGATCGCTGTTGTGTAACCCGATTCGAGCATCAACGCGTTCAACTCGGAGGCGTCCTTGGTGGCGTGCAGATCCGATCCGCAGATCCCGGTCCGCAGTACTTTGATCAGGATTTGGCCCGGACCTGGTTCGGGTGTGTTCACCTCGCGAACACTGAGCTCGCCCTCTGTGCAGACAACGGCCTTCATCGCGTCTTTCTCCTATGCATCGATGGAAATTGAGCCCTGAGCGCGAGAGACGCACAGGATCATGTGGTCGTTGCGTTCGTAGTCGGTCAGAACGTTGTCGCGGTGCTCGACCTGGCCGTCCAGCAACCGCACCTTGCACGTTCCGCAGAAGCCCTGTTGGCAGGAGTAGGCCTGTCCTGGCTTGGTCCGCCGGATCGCCGTCAGCGCGGACTCGTCGGACTTGACCTGTACCTCCACGCCCGTGTTCGCGAGGCGGACGGTGAACGCCTCCCCGCCGAGAACTGGTGGCGGGCTGAACCGTTCGTAATGCAGCGTGTCGATCTGCGGGTCCGGAATCTGTGCGCGAATGGCGTCGATCATCGGTATCGGCCCGCAGGTGTAGAGCGCGGCACCGGTTGGTGCGAGGTCGATGATCTTGCCGGCGTCGGGTGTGCCGTACTCGTCGTCGGGCCAGATGTGGACGGCGTGGTCGCCCACGATCTGGCCGATCTCGTCGAGAAAGGGCATCGATGCTCGGTTTCGACCGGTGTAGATGAGGACGTATGGGTCGCCTCGACGAGCCGCATCGCGCAGCATCGGCAGGATCGGAGTGATCCCGATACCGCCGGCGACGAAGACGTACCCGCGGGGGGAGTTGATGAACGGGAACGCGTTACGCGGTCCCTTCAACGTCAGTTCCTGCCCGACCTCGAGAGTGTGGACCTCTGCCGAACCTCCACCACCACCGCTGGTTTCGTCGATGCGGCGGACCGAGATGCGATAGGTGCGTAGATCGTCAGGGTCGCTGTTGAGGCTGTACTGACGAGTTCGGCCGCTGGGCAGCACGACGTCGACATGAGAGCCGGGATCCCACGCCGGAAACAGTTGTTCGTCGGTGCGGGTGAACCACAGCGTTCGAACGTCGTTGGCCTCCTCGCTGACGCGCGCAACCCGAACATGTTGATCACGATCGACGGTGGCCACCGGCGAACGGCCACGGGCCGAACGCTGTGCGGCTTTGGTCCACCATCTTCCGGTCACCGTCTCGAAGAATCGGAAGACGAACGCGTCCGGGATATCGGTTCCCGGCGTGTAGCGAACGGGTTGATCGCCCTTTCGACCTCGATTCGTCTGGTGTGCAATTGTTCTCATGATGTCTGGGCGTCCGCAAGAGCATCTGCACGCATGGCCGCAGGCGATTTCGCCAGATAGGCGACGGCCTGCGACGTCGAGCCCTCATGGGACGGGTGGTAGGTCGGCAGGAAGTACTTCCAGGATGCCTTCGCGAAGGTACCCAGTCCGGGAACGATGTGACGGGCCTCGGCCCAGATGAGTTTGACGATGCTGGCCCGGGGGCGCTTCGCCGAGGCCGGGATCGTGGGATCGTTCGCCATCATGAACTTGACGCCGCGCCACCACAGGGAGAAGAGCAGGATGCCGCCCACAGCGTAGGTGCGGACCCGGCGCCAGTACCTGCCATCGATGTGCTTGTAGACGTCGTAGGCGACGGTGCGATGTTCGACTTCCTCAGCCCCGTGCCACCGAAGCAGGTCCATCATCGTCTCGTTCGATTTGAGTGCATCGAGCTTGGGGGAGTTGAGGCTCCAAATGCCCAGCACTGCAGTGAGGTGTTCCACTCCGGCGACCATCGCGGCACGTTCGATCAGCCATTCCTCTCGGGGTTGGCCCTCGAGGTCGCGGTCGCCGAGCACCTTGCGGAACATGGCCTCGATCTCTGCGACGTACGGGCTGACATCGAGGCCGTTGGCGTTGAAATAGTCCTGTAC
>NZ_JBAQEO010000942.1:0-6332 GCF_049286785.1 Rhodococcus sp. (in: high G+C Gram-positive bacteria)
GGGCTACGCCGCCACCACCGAGCCCGGTCATGCGGCCGTCCGCTACACCAACCCCACCACCGGTGGCGACGTGATGCCGACGATCCGGGCCGAGTTTCACCGGCTCCGCGCGGGAGCCCACACGCGGCCGCGCCGGGAGGTCGGATCCATCGTCTACCAGGTGTTCGAGGGCACGGGACGCATCAAGCTCGGCGACCGGACACAGACTGTCGGCAAGGGCGACATGATCGTCGTTCCGTCGTGGACACAGTGGTCGATCGAAGCCGAGACCGAGTTCGACCTGTTCGCATTCTCGGACGCCCCGATCGTCGAGGCCCTGCACTTCAACCGCACGCACATCTCCGAAGGAGCTTGACAACCAATGAAACTCGCCACTTTGCGACAAGGCGGCACGACCGTCGCGGTCCGCGTCGACAGTGACACCTCCGCCACCGTCATCGACGGGTACGCGGATCTGTCCGCGCTGCTCGCAACCGACGACTGGGTGACCATCGCCGAGAACGCGTCCGGTGAGACCGTGAGCCTCGAGGGTGCCGACTACGCACCCGTCGTTCCGAGCCCGGGCAAGATCGTCTGCGTCGGACTGAACTACGCGACGCACATCAAGGAGATGGGCCGCGACCTTCCCCAGTACCCCACTCTGTTCTCCAAGTTCAAGGAAGCATTGACCGGACCGTACGACGACGTCGTCGTCCCCGCCTACGCCGGTTCCGAGCTGGACTGGGAAGCGGAGCTGGCCGTAGTCATCGGCAAGCAGGCCTACCAGGTGCCCGAGGCCGACGCCGACCGGCACATCGCCGGCTATTCGGTGATCAACGACTACACGATGCGTGACTACCAGTACCGCACGCTGCAGTGGGATCAGGGCAAGACGTTCGAGAAGACCAGCGGGTTCGGCCCGTTCCTCAGCACCGACTACACCCTCGGCACCAAGATCGAGACCCGCCTCGAGGGCGAGGTGATGCAGAGCGCCTCCACGGACGATCTGGTGTTCACACCGGCGAAGCTGGTCGACTACATCTCGCACATCGTCACCCTGCAGCCGGGCGACGTGATCATCACCGGTACCACCGGCGGTGTCGGCCACGCCCGTAAGCCCGCCCGCTACATCCAGGACGGTCAGACCGTGGAGGTCAGCATCGAGGGCCTCGGTTCGGTCAAGAACAAGACCATCATCAAGTAGGGACGTATCTGACGTGGGCTTCAACGATCTCGAACTGTCGGAGCGGCTGTTGATCGCGCGCCACGGTACCTCGTTCTTCGCTCAGCATCTCGGCGAGCTGAGCGACGACGACCTGGACGGCAACACGTTGCTGAAGGGGTGGACGCGCAAGCATCTGCTGGCCCACGTCGGGTACAACGCCGCGGCGCTGTGCCGGCTGATGGACTGGGCGGCCACCGGTGTGGAGACGCCGATGTACGAGTCGACCGAGCAGCGGGGCACGGAGATCGAGGAGGGCGCGACGCTCAGCGCGGCCGCGTTGCGCAACCTGTTCGATCACACCGTTGCGCGCCTGGACGAGAAGTGGCGGAACCTGCCTCGGTCGGCATGGGATGCGCAGGTCCGCACTGCCCAGGGTCGTATGGTTCCGGTAGCGGAGACGGCCTGGATGCGGACCCGCGAGGTATGGATCCACGCCGTCGATCTCGACAACGGGGCACAGTTCGGGGAGTTCCCCGAGGTGGTCCTCGAGTCGCTGCTCACCGACATCGTCGGGATGTGGCAGAAGAAGAACCTCGGTGCCGGGTTGGTCCTCGAGGTGGACGGTTGCGCACCGATCGTTGTGGACGAGAGCAGCACAGCACCGGTGCAGAAGGTGAGTGGCTCGCTCCCCTCGGTCGTGCGGTGGGGCGCCGGACGCGGCGCCGTGGGTCTCGGCGAGAACGTTCCGGAGCCTCCACGCTGGCTCTGATAGAGCCGCCCCGCGCTACCGTTCTTCCATGTCCCGGATCGACAGCGTCCCCGTGTACACGATGCGTCAGCTGGCCGCGTTCGTCGCGGTCGCGGAGACCGGGACGATCAGCGGTGCCGCCGAGCGGATACACCTGTCGCAGTCGGCGCTGTCCGCCGCGGTGACGGACCTGGAGAAGGCGCTCGAGGCGCAACTCTGCGTCCGACGGCGGGCGCGAGGTGTGCAGCTGACTCCCACGGGCGAGGCTGTGTTGTTGCGTGCGCGCGCACTGTTGCAGCAGGCCGGCGAACTGCAGGCCGATGCCCGGGGTTCCGGGGGCGTGGTGACGGGGCCGATCGCGGTCGGCTGCTATCCGGCTCTGGGGCCGACCATCCTGCCGTCGATGCTGTACGCATTCACGAAGGAGTTCCCGAGGGCGTCGGTCGAGTTCCACGAGGACACGCAGAACCGGTTGCGGTCCGAGCTCGAGCGGGGCGAGCTGGACCTCGCCATCGTCTACGACCTCGATCTGTCCCCTGAGTGGCGGACACTCCCGCTGATGACCCGCGAGCCGCTGGTCGTGTTGGGCGCCGATCATCCCCTGGCCGGTATCGAGGGCCCGATCAGGCTCGGGGATCTGGCCGAGCATCCGATGGTTCTGCTGGACGCACCGCCGAGTACCCACCACGCGATGGATGTCTGCCGGCGGGCGGGCTTCGCGCCGGAGGTGGCGTACCGGACCGCCAACTTCGAGACCGCGCGAGCCTTTGTGGGGCGCGGCCTGGGGTGGACTCTGCTCCTGCAGCGACCTCGCGTGGACGTCACGTACGAGGGGCTCGAGGTCGTCGTGAAAACGATCTCCGAACCTGCTCTCCCGGCAGTTCATGTGGTGGTCGCGTGGCATCAGGACGCCACGCTGAGCCGGGTTGCCCGTGCGTTCATCCAATTTGTTTCCACCTCCGACAAGCTCAGTTATCGGTCATGAACTGGGAGTCTTCCTTATCCACGGATTTTCCGGTGTTATTGCGAGGATAGTCCCGCTTTTCAAGGCTTGTGATGGCCGTCATTGTCAATGGGTTGGCGCGTGAGTGTGCGCGCATGATCGGAAAGGCAAATGATGACGGCAATCACCCAGGCGGCACCGGCGGTGTCTCCCAAGGAAGCTCGAAGAGCCGTTCTCTCGAGTTTCGTCGGCACCGCAATCGAGTGGTACGACTTCTTCATCTACGGCACCGCCGCGGCGCTCGTGATCGGGCCGCAGTTTTTCCCCGGGGCGTCGGCGCTCGCAGGCACGCTCGCGGCGTTCGCCACGTTTGCGGTCGGGTTCATCGCCCGGCCCATCGGCGGCATCGTGATGGGCCATTTCGGTGACCGGATCGGCCGCAAGTCGATGCTCGTCCTGTCGCTGATGATGATGGGCGCCGCGACGGTCGGTATCGGCCTGCTGCCCAACTACGACACGATCGGCGTCTTCGCGCCCATCCTGCTGGTGACCCTGCGCTTCATCCAGGGCATCGGTGTCGGCGGCGAGTGGGGTGGTGCCGTCCTCATGGCCACCGAACATGCTCCGGCGGGCAAGCGCGGCCTGTACGGCGCAGCACCTCAGATGGGTGTTCCGGCCGGTGTTCTCCTGGCCAACATCGTGTTCCTCCTCGTGACCAACGCGCTTTCCGAAGAGGCGTTCCAGTCCTGGGGCTGGCGGGTGCCGTTCCTGATGAGCGCCGTGCTCGTCGGTGTGGCGATGTGGATCCGCCTCGGAGTATTCGAGAGCCCCGCCTTCGCCGAGGTGAAGGAGAACGACGGCGTCGTCCAACTGCCCATCGTGGAGGTGCTGACCAGGAACTGGCGGACCGTCCTTCTCGCGGCCGGCACGTTCATCGCCACCAACGGCATCGCCTACGTATTCATGGTCTATGTGCTCACCTACGGGACGAAGGAACTCGGGTTCAGTCGGTCGACCATGCTGACGTTGCTGATCGTGGCCTGCCCGGTCTGGATGGGCGGCATGGCGTTCGCGGCGTCCAGGTCCGACATCTGGGGTCGCCGACGTGTCTACACCTGGAGTTCGATCGGTCTTCTCGTGGTGGGGGCCCTGTTCTTCCCGATGATCGATACCGCGTCCGTTCCTGTCATGTTGGTGGCGATGCTTGTCATGGCGGCCGTTCTCGGTACCACCGCCGGACCACAGTCCGCGCTGTTCGCCGAACTGTTCCCCGCCCACATCCGCTACAGCGGTGCGTCCCTCGGCTACCAGATCGGGGCGATCCTCGGCGGCGGCCTCGCGCCCTTCATCGCCACCTCGCTGTACGCAGCGTTCGGCACGTCGTTCGCCATCTCGGGGTACTTCGTCGTGATCGCGGTGATCAGCCTCGGATCCATCCTCCTGTTGCCGGAGACCAACAAGATCTGCCACCAAGAGAAAGCCGCCTGATATGTCCAGCTACTACCAGCCTCAGAAGTACGCTCCCTCGGATTTCGCGTCGATGACCGCATCCGACGAGACGCTGCCCGTCGTGATCGTCGGTGCCGGACCCGTCGGTATGGGTGTGGCGCTCGGGCTCGCGCAGCGCGGTATTCCGGTCACGGTGCTCGAAGCCGCGGATCAGGTCTCGTTCGGTAGCCGCGCCATCTGCATCTCCCGGCACAGCCTCGAGGTGGCCGCTCGTCTCGGCTTCGGCGCCGAACTCGACAAGATCGTCCTGCCGTGGGTCGGCGGTCGCAGCTTCTACCGTGATCAGGAGGTCCTGCACTTCGAGATGCCCAACCGCGAGCACGACGTGCGCGCGCCGATGGTCAACGTCTCGCAGTCCGAGTTCGAGCAGATCATGACGGATGTGATTCTCGAACATCCGCTGATCACCTTCCACTGGTCGTCCTCCATTGCCGGCGTGATGCGGTCGGACGACGAGGTGACCCTCGAAGTCGACACCGCCTTCGGTAAGCGCCACCTGCGCGCGAACTGGGTGGTCGCCGCGGACGGCGGACGCAGCCGCATGCGCGAGCTCATCGGGATCCGGCTGAAGGGCAACAGCTACGAGGGCAACTACGTCATCGCTGACATCCACTGGCAATCCGAGCTGCCGGCAGAGCGCCTGGTGTGGTTCGACCCGCCGAGCAACCCCGGCTCGACGATCATCATGCATCAGCAGCCGAACGACATCTGGCGCATCGACTACCAGCTGGATCCGTCCGAGGATGCCGAACTCGAGACCCAGGAAGACCGCATCCACGACCGGATCACCCGTCACCTGGGCTGGCTGCAGAACGACCTGCCGTGGACCCTGGAATGGCACGGCTTCTACCGCGCCCGGGCGCTCGCGCTCGAAGACTTCGTTCACGGCCGGATCCTGTTCAGCGGTGATGCGGCGCACCTGGTGCCGATCTTCGGTGTCCGCGGTCTCAACTCGGGCATGGAGGACGCCGAGACGCTGGTCTGGCAGCTGGCCGCCGTCATCGAGGGCAACGCCGACGAGGCTCTGCTGAAGGCGTACTCCGCCGAACGCCGCAACGCGTGGCAGCAGAACGTCGACAATGCAGGCAAGTCGACGCTCATCATGTCGCCGGGCAGCCACGGGTACCGGACCACCCGCGATGCAGTGCTGGCACTGGCCACCACCCGGCCCGAGTTCAGCCATCTGATCAATCCGCGCCAGTCGAGCGCCACCCATGCGCATCTCTCGCCGCTCACCTGGCCGGTGGCGGAGGGCACGACCGGAGTACTGCCGGGTGACCCGATGGAGGACCGTCGCGTGCTGGTGGCCGCCGGTAACGGTGTGGTCGAATCGTCGTTGAATCGCGTCCGCGGTACCGGTTTCGCTGTGCTGGGTGTCGGGGTGGATGCGGCAGGAGCCGAGGCGATCGCGGCACACGCCGCGGCGCTCGCAGATTCGCTGGCACCCGAATCGGTGCGCGCGATCGTCGTCCCCGCGCCTGGGGCAGAGATCGTCCCGTCGGCCGGTCCGACGGTGCTGAGCGACGTCGACGGCATCCTGGCCGCCGAGCTCGGTGTCATCGGCGCCGAGGCGTTCGTGATCCGCCCGGACGGTCTGGTGCTCTGCCGCGTACGCAGCCTGGAGCTGCTCGCCGGTGTGTACGAGCACCTGAAGTCGGCGACCGCACCGGCTGTCGGTGTGGTGCCCGCCCACACCGAAGGCAACGCGTCGCCCGAGGAATTGGTGCGCGAGAACGTGTGGATGGGCCTGTCCGAGGCGCTCGATCAGACGGGCGCATCGGACCGTGAGGACTTCCTCACTCGGTTGGCTCTGCTGCTCGGTTCGCAGTCGGGACAGCGGGAGTTCGACGAGGCACTGGCGATCGCCGCCATGCCGCAGGACAGCGCCGAATCGGCATCGGCCGTGCCTTCGCGCACCGCGGTAGAGGCTTAGCCCAGGGGGTATAGCCACCCACAGTTCCCGAATTCGCTCGAGTCGTTCGTCGTCG
>NZ_JBAQEO010000943.1:0-1977 GCF_049286785.1 Rhodococcus sp. (in: high G+C Gram-positive bacteria)
GGAGAACGGACTCGATCCCACTCCCTTCACCGCGCAGATGGAATGGACGTTCGGAAAGATCCTCGGGCCGAGGCCGCTCACCGGTATGCGGGAACGGAATTACCTCGTCGAGCGACTGGCCGTCATCGCCGCGATCGAGCACATCACCGCGTTTCTCGGTGATTGGGTACTCAACGCAGAAGGGTTGGACCGCGCAGGTACACATCCGACCATGCTCGACCTGCTGCGTTGGCACGGGGCGGAGGAGGTGGAACACCGGTCCGTCGCGTACGACGTGATGCGGTACTTCGACAAGCGGGAGTTCCGTCGCATCCGCACTCAACTGATCGTGACACCGGTGATCGTGTGGCTGTGGGTGCGAGGTACCCGGTACCTCATGCGCAACGACCCCGAACTCGCCCGGTGGTCCGCGCATCGACGGAAGCCACACCTTTCCGACTTCATCGCGGCGGGCAGGAGAGGCACGCTTCCGACAGCCCGGGAACTCGGCCTCCGGATGTCCACGTACTTCGCGCGGTCGTATCACCCGAGCAAGGAGGGATCGACGGCCCAGGCGGTGAAGTATCTGGCCACCTCGCCCGCAGCTCAGGCGGCGCAGCGATGAACCTTCCACGCGTCCGTGACGTGCCCCTCGATATCAAGGGCCGCCCCCGGCCGGATCGGGCGATGCGCATCACCGAGGCGATAGCCACGAAATATCTGCGGGTGCTGACAGCCTGTGAATACGACCCCGTCGTGGCCGGCCACAATCCTGATACTGCGATGGAACTCGTCGTCACGGACCGGCAGGTCGTGGCCCGTGACGACAACGTGGTCCTTCTGTGGTTCGAGCCCGAGTCGGCAACGGAACTCCCTGTGTGGCAGCCCGGTTCGCATCTCGACGTCCATCTGCCGTCCGGTCTGCGGCCGGCAGTACTCGCTGTGCGGTGAGCTCTCGGATCGGAGCGGGTACACCGTCGCCGTGCGCCGCATTCTCGACGGCGGCGGTGGTTCGCTCGAGATGCACGCGCTCCGGCCCGGAGATTCGGTGACCGCCCGGGGTCCACGCAACGGATTTCCGTTCGTCGGCGAGGGCAGTGCACTGTTCATCGCCGGCGGTATCGGGATCACCCCGATCCTGGCAATGGTCCGCGCCGCCCGGGACGCCGGGATGGACTGGCAGTTCGTCTACTCCGGTCGTTCGCGAGGGTCGATGCCGTTCCTCGACGAGATCGAAACACTCGATCCGTCGAGAACTTTCATCCGACCGGACGACGAGTTCGGTCTGCCCACCGCCGCGGAATTGATGGGACGCGCTGTCGCGGGCGGCGCCGTCTACTGTTGCGGCCCGCCGTCGATGCTCGAGTCGGTGCGCCGCGAATTCCCCCGAACCCCGGCTACTGCCCTGCATTTCGAGAGATTCGGTGCCCCGCCGATACAGAACGGCGCCGAGTTCGAGGTGCAACTCGCCAGTACCGGGGAGGTACTGATCGTGCCCGCCGAGGAGTCGGCGCTCACGGTGATCGAAAACCGGATACCAGGAATCGGGTATTCGTGTCGCCAGGGTTTCTGTGGCACGTGCCGGGTCAGGGTGCTGTCGGGTAACCCGGACCACCGGGAGACCCGACTCACCGATGTCGAGAAAGAGAACGAAATGTTGATTTGCGTATCGAGGGCCGATGGCGGCCGGCTGGTGCTGGACCTGTGAACCGGCGGACCGTGACCAATGGCAACGTCGAACTGGCAGTGTTCGAGGAGGGCAATCCGGACGGCGAGACGCTCGTGCTGGTGCACGGCTGGCCCGATACCCATGAACTCTGGCGTGGTGTGGTGTCGTCGCTGGGGGATCGGTTCCGGGTGATCAGCTACGACAGCAGGGGGGCGGGCCGTAGCACGGTACCCACCCGGGTGACGGACTACCGCCTTCCGGTGCTGGCGGCCGACCTGTTCGCGGTGATCGACGGCGTCAGCCCCGGCCGGCCCGTCCACGTACTGGCC
>NZ_JBAQEO010000944.1:0-3280 GCF_049286785.1 Rhodococcus sp. (in: high G+C Gram-positive bacteria)
ACCTTGGCCCCCGAGCCGGCATTCATCGGTAGGCGCGCTCCGACGAGGACGGTGTCGCGCAGGCCCGTGGGTGGTTCCATCGCAGCCACGCAGATCCGCTGAGTGCCTTCCCTGCGGTACAACTGCACGCTCTCGCCGGTGATCTCGCGCAGCCGGGGAAGTACGAGTGCTGCCGCGGACACCAACGGGTCGTTGGCGGTGGCGGCGAGTTCCGAGAGCCCGGGGCCGGGGCACCACAGCCCGTCGGAGTCGCGGGTGAGGAGGCGATGGACCTCCAGGCCGACGGCAAGCCGGTGGGCGGTGGCGCGGGGGAGTCCGGTGCGCGAGCACAGTTCGCTGAGGCTGCAGGGCTTCTCGGCCACGGCATGCAGGACACCGACGGCTTTGTCAAGAACTCCGATGCCGCTATGCTGTCTCATAGGTCGATACCACTTTCTCGCATGTTGAGATCATAGCGCACCGCCGCTCGCGTGGGCGCTGGTCCGAGAATGTGGGTAACGACATCGAGCGCACTGCGGATGAGCCTTGAAATCCGCTGTGCGAGGTGACGCACAAAGGTGGAGAAGATGGCGGAGAAAGCACGCACGCTGGCAGAGAAGGTGTGGGATGACCACGTCGTGGTCCGTGGGGAGGACGGCAACCCCGATCTCATCTACATCGATTTGCATCTCGTTCACGAGGTGACGAGTCCTCAGGCCTTCGACGGACTTCGGCTCGCGGGTCGTGCACTCCGCCGGCCCGATCTCACGATAGCGACCGAGGACCACAACGTTCCGACTGTCGACATCGACAAGCCGATCGCCGATCTCGTGTCCCGGACCCAGGTGGACACGTTGCGACGCAACTGTGAGGAATTCGGTATCCGGCTGCACCCCATGGGTGACATCGATCAGGGCATCGTGCACGTCGTCGGCCCGCAGTTGGGGTTGACCCAGCCGGGTATGACGGTGGTGTGCGGCGACAGCCACACGTCCACCCACGGCGCGTTCGGGGCACTCGCCATGGGCATCGGTACCAGTGAGGTCGAGCACGTCATGGCAACGCAAACATTGTCGTTGCGTCCCTTCAAGACCATGTCGATCACCGTCGACGGTGAATTGCAGGAGGGAGTGACGAGTAAGGACCTCATCCTCGCCGTCATCGCCCAGATCGGTACGGGTGGTGGCCAGGGCTACGTCCTGGAGTACCGCGGTGAAGCCATCCGGAAGATGTCGATGGAAGCGCGGATGACCGTCTGCAACATGTCCATCGAAGCGGGCGCCCGGGCCGGCATGATCGCGCCCGATGAGACCACCTACGAGTTCATCAAGGGCCGCCCCCACGCTCCGCGGGGCGCCGACTGGGATGCGGCCGTCGAGGCGTGGGAGCAGTTGAAGACCGACGAGGGAGCAGTTTTCGACAACGAGGTTCACATCGACGCCAGTACCCTCACGCCGTTCGTGACTTGGGGAACCAACCCCGGACAGGGGCTGCCGCTCGGTGAGTCGGTGCCCGATCCTGCCGATATCGCGGACGAGAGCGCCCGTCATGCCGCGGAGAAGGCGTTGGCCTACATGGATCTCGAGCCCGGGACGCCGCTGCGCGAGGTTGCGATCGACACCGTCTTCGTCGGTTCGTGCACCAACGGCAGGATCGAGGATCTGCGGGCCGTGGCGGACGTGCTCCGGGGCCGTCACGTCGCCGAGGGGGTTCGCATGCTGATCGTTCCGGGCTCCATGCGGGTTCGGGCCCAGGCCGAAAAGGAGGGCCTCGGCGAGATCTTCACCACTGCCGGTGCCGAATGGCGCCAGGCGGGATGCTCGATGTGCCTCGGAATGAACCCCGACCAACTGGCACCGGGCGAGCGCTCCGCCTCGACGTCCAACCGCAATTTCGAAGGTCGTCAAGGCAAGGGCGCCCGCACCCATCTGGTTTCGCCGCTCGTCGCCGCGGCAACCGCAGTCCGGGGAACACTGTCCTCGCCGACGGATCTGGCCTAGGACCTAAGGAATTTAGGAGATTTTTCGATGGAATCCTTTAGCACACACAAAGGTATCGGCGTTCCGCTGCGGCGATCCAACGTGGACACGGACCAGATCATCCCGGCCGTCTACCTGAAGAGGGTGACCCGCACAGGATTCGAGGACGGTCTGTTCGCTGCGTGGCGTAACGATCCGAACTTCGTCCTCAATGTCGCCCCCTACGACAAGGGGTCCGTTCTGGTGGCCGGTCCGGACTTCGGCACAGGGTCGTCCCGCGAGCACGCCGTCTGGGCGCTATCCGACTTCGGTTTTCGGGTCGTGATCGCGTCGAGATTCGCGGATATCTTCCGTGGCAACGCCGGCAAGGCCGGTCTGCTGGCCGCTCAGGTGGACCAGGCGGACGTCGAACTGCTCTGGAAATTGCTCGACGAGCAGCCCGGGCTGGAATTGGTCGTCGACCTCGAGAGCAAGACCGTGACGGCCGGAACCACCGTGGTGCCCTTCGAGATTGATGACTACACACGCTGGCGTCTGATGGAGGGTCTGGACGACATCGGATTGACATTACGGCAGGTAGAAGGCATTTCCGAGTTTGAAAAGTCAAGGCCTTCATGGAAACCTGTGACTCTTCCCGAGCCGTCGCCGACCGACGAAAGTTGGAGTCGGGGCCCTGCCTGACGGATAATAAGTTCCTGAGAATGGTGCCGCGTTGAATGAGAATTGGCGTGGCACATAGACTCCTGCGGTATTCAGGTTTACCGTAGTTCGTAGTCGGTCCGATCATGGACCATTAGTTCGCGGAGGAATTTCAATGAACAAGGCAGAGCTCATCGACGTTCTGACCGAGAAACTGGGTTCGGACAGGCGCACGGCAACAGAAGCTGTCGAGAATGTCGTGGACACCATTGTTCGGGCAGTGCATCGCGGCGACAGTGTGACGATCACAGGATTCGGTGTTTTCGAGCAGCGTCGCCGCGCGGCCCGGGTTGCCCGTAATCCGCGCACCGGGGAGACCGTGAAGGTCAAGCCCACCTCGGTGCCGGCATTCCGGCCCGGTGCTCAGTTCAAGGCGGTTATCGCTGGTGGCCAGAAGCTTCCGGCAACCGGCCCGGCTGTGAAGCGCGGTGCCGCGGCGCCCGCTACCAAGGCTGCCGCCAAGAAGGCTGCGGCGAAGAAGACGGCCGCCGCCAAGAAGGCAGCAGCGAAGAAGGCACCGGCCAAGACCACGGCCGCCAAGACCACGGCCGCCAAGGCCGCGGCGAAGAAGGCACCGGCCAAGACCACGGCCGCCAAGACCACGGCTGCCAAGGCCGCGGCGA